>DATASE010000083.1:0-24366 GCA_036269375.1 Solirubrobacteraceae bacterium | reverse complement strand
GAGGACAACTGGGATTGGGGTCTGCTTGCATCGTGAAACATGGGCCTGTGGTTGGAGTGGGAGCACGCGGGATGATCCTGCTGGCGCTCGCGCTGTCCGGCTGTGGGTCAAGTCAGACCGATCCCACAAATTATCAATACTATTTGAATACTTCTCGCATCGCGTTGGCGATCGAGCAGAGCATTCTCTCCCAGCGCGGTTTGCACGCGCATGTCTACTGTCCCACGGAGATTCCACAGATCAAGGGCCAGAGATTCACCTGCATCGCCTCGTCGGCGCGACTCGCGCCGACGATCTTCACGGTGATGCAGATCGATGCTCGAGGCCACGTCCAGTACGCAGCTAAGTGAGGCTTCCATGATCCAGCAACACCCTAAGGCGACCAAGACCTCTGCCCGGCTGCCAGTAGCAGATCCGCTGCCGGCAATCGACTCCTCGTTGGTCGATCGACTCACCAGGGTCAATCGCGGCTCTGAGCGGGTGCTGATAGCGCTCGGGGTGCTGGCGGTGGGAGCAGGCGTTTGGAGCGGGGACTCCGCGATCGCCGCGCAGGGCGCAACCCACCATAAGGCCTCGTACGACCGGAGGGCGCGCAAACACAGGAGCAAGGACGGCGGCGGCTCGCAGGGTCCGGCAGGTCCGCGTGGGGCGGTCGGGCCGCAGGGAGTGCGGGGTCCTGCCGGCGCCGTCGGACCAACGGGTCCCCAGGGCGGCGTTGGCGCATCCGGAGCGACAGGTCCCCAGGGTATTGCGGGTGTGACCGGCGCAACGGGGGCCGCGGGCACTATGGGCGCGGCTGGTGCTGCGGGCGCCGCTGGTGCTACAGGCGCCGCAGGGGCAACCGGCGCTACAGGTGCGACAGGCGCAACAGGAGCTACTGGCGCGGCGGGCGCCACTGGTGCTACGGGCGCCGCGGGTGTGACAGGAGCCACCGGCGCGGCGGGCGCCACTGGTACCGCTGGTGCTACGGGCGCCGCAGGGGCAACCGGCGCTACAGGTGCGACAGGCGCCGCGGGTGTGACCGGGCCAACCGGACCCACGGGCCCAGGGGGAACAACCGGCGCCACAGGAGCTACAGGCGCTACCGGAGCCACCGGTCCCACCGGCGGCCCTGCGCCCATGATCGGCGGCAGTCAAGGATCGGTGGTGTTGGTTGTGGGCGTGTCACGCTTTCTGGCGCCCTCCGGCCAGAGTGTGTCGTCCGCGTCGGCATCCGGCAACGAGGCAGCGATGCCCGTGGCCAAGACGGCCTCGAATCTGCGCGTGGGCCTCACCGGGACTACCGTTCCGCTCACAGGCTCGTTCACGCTCACGCTCCTGGTGAATGGGAGCGTGAGTGCGCTCACCTGCACGGTTCCCGCCGGTAGCGGCACCTGCTCGGACACGACTGACACGGTCGCGCTCGCGGCCGGCGCTGAAATCGCGTTCGAAGTGGTGGAGAGCGGTGTGGCGCTGACCGCTCCCGTGGCCTTCGGCTGGACGGCGAGCTAGGCAAGCGGGCGAACGCGTGCCCTTCGGGTAGGCGACGGGACCGAACCGGCTGCTTGGGTCGGGCGACAATGGAATCGACGATCGCTCTGGCGATGATCGTGCGCGACGAGGCCGAGGTGATCGGGCGTTGCCTGCAATCGGTGTGTGGGCACATCGACTACTGGGTGATCTGCGACACCGGCTCGACCGACGGCACCCAGGAGATTGTGGGTCAGGCGCTGGCCGATGTGCCGGGCGAGCTACACGAGCGGCCCTGGGTCAGCTTCGGTCGTAATCGCACGGAGTTGCTGGATATCGCGCGCGAAAAGGCCGACTACCTACTGCTGCTCGACGCCGACATGACCGTTAGCATCGACCGCGCTCTGTCGGAGTTCGATCGCGATGCCTACATGCTGCGCTTCGACGAGGATCCCGAGTACTGGCTGAAGTGCCTGGTCTCGGGCAGGCGCAGGTGGTGGTATGAGGGCTCTACGCACGAGTACCTCGCGACCGACGAGCCCCACACGGCGAGCGACCTCAAGCAGATCGTCGTCCATCACCACCACGATGGCAGCGCGCGGGCACAGAAGTTTCTGCGCGACCGGGAGCTGCTCGCACGCGACCTGCGACGCGAACCGGACAACCCGCGGGTGGTCTTCTACCTGGGCCAGACCTGTCGTGACCTGGGCGAGCATCGCCGCGCAGTGGACCTGTACTCGCGACGCGCGCGCATGGGTGGCTGGGAGGAGGAGGTGTTCTACGCCCTCTATCAGGTCGGCGTCCTGCAGGCGCAAATCGGAGAATGGACTCGGGCGATGGCGGCGTTGATCGCCGCCTGGGAGTGTCGGCCCACCCGCATCGAACCCCTATACGCGCTGGCGAGTGGGTTGCGCCTGCGAGGCGATTATCACTCCGCGCATCTGTTCGCCAAGCGTGGCCTGGGTTCTCCGAAGCCCAGCGATCATCTGTTCGTCGAGCGCTGGATCTATGAATGGGGGTTGCTGTTCGAGTACTCCATCGCCGCCTATTGGGTTGGCGATCCCCACGCGGCTCTGCGTGCCTGCGACCGGCTGCTCGACTGCAAGCGCCTGCCGGATGCCTACCGGCGACAGACCGTCGAGAACCGCGCGTTCTGCCTTCAGGCGCTCGCCCCGGACGCTACCGCCGACCCCGTGCTCGAGATCGGCGACGGGCGGCAGGCACGGCTGAGGATTGCGCCCGGCAGAGCTCGGTAGGCCAAAAATCTCCTTTGCCTTCGTCGTCTACCTCGACCATCGCCATGTGATGGGCCGAACGGAGCGAAGAGAGAGTCCGACCTATGCGGCTCGACGAGCCGTCATGGCACAGGCGAGGATGAGGGAGCGAATCGGCCGGCCGAGCCGCTCGTAGAGGGTCCGGTTCTCGTGCTCGACGGCTTTGCGCTGCCGCGGCGATAGCCTCGACCAGAACGACATCGTGCCGAGCAGCGCGCCCAGCTCGTCAGCCGTGTGCTCGGTTAGCCTGCGGCCGTGAGCAGACCCGCAGCGAGCTACAGCGAGCGAGCGCATCAACCCCGTACATAGATGCCATCGAGAGTTACGAGGATCTGTCAATCGAGGACCGTAAGCGCATCATCAGCAGATCAATCGACGCGGTGATCGTTGCGCGTGGCGACGCGCAAGTGCCGCTCGAGCAGAGGGTCACGATCCTCTGGCGCGGGCGAAGGGCCGGATGACCTGCCCCGCCGCAGCAGAGACAACGGCCCCATCCGCGCCTACGCGCCCTAGCGGAACGAGCGCGATGCCTGGATGACACTCGCGCACGATACGAGCAAACGTCTCAAGCGCCGCCCGCGCCGCGGCCGACGGCATCGGAGAGACGCTTGGCATCTGAGCCGTAGGTTCCATCCCTTTCTATTCCGCCGACAACGACACAATGGGACGCAAAACACGTCCGCAGCGCCTTGTCTTTCCATTCAAAACCAAAAATGAGTGTCGCCACTTGCAGTGGCCCCGGGTTCGACGTTTGAAGTGGCCCCACCTCTTGTCTGTTTGTTGGTGTTGGTGATCTTGCCTGATGTGTTGCGCGGACGTCGCCGTGGAGCCGAGCCGTAGGCGAGGCGGAGCGGCGAGGTCCGCGGCGCGATCGTTGGGGTCATCCTCCTTTCTTGCCGGCACGTTGTTCGAGTCCGTGACGGAAGCGCCAGGATTCGGTGCCGGTGTCGATGATGTGCGCGCGGTGGGTGAGCCTGTCGACGACGGCCTTCGCGAGGCGCGCGTCGGGGAACACCTTCGTCCACTCGCCGAACGGGAGGTTGGTCGTGACGATCAGGCTGGCGCGCTCGTTGCGCTCGGAGAGCACCTGGAAGACGAGCTCCGCGGCGCCGTCGGGCAGCGCGAGGTATCCCAGCTCGTCCAGGACGCTCAGTTCGGTGCGGGTGAAACGAGCGACGACTTTTGCGAGCTCGCGCTTGCTCTCGGCTTCCTGCAGCTCGTTCGCGAGCCCTGCGAGTGTGGTGAACCTGACTCGTCGTCCTTGCTGGCAGGCGCAGACCGCGAGCGCTGTCGCGAGGTGTGTCTTGCCGGTCCCGCTGTCACCAACCAGGATGATCGACTCGCGATCGTTGATCCATGTTCCTTCGGCGAGTGCCGCGATCGTGGCTTGCGGGATCTTGGGGTTATCGGCGAAGCGGAATTCCTCCAGTCGCTTGATCTGCGGGAAACGCGCGTCGAGCAACCGGCGTCGCTCGCGGCGTTCTGAGCGCTCGTGCACCTCCGCTTCCAGCAGAGCAGCGAGATACGCGGTCGGGGTTTGTTGCTCGCGGGTCGCCTCGGCGGCCATCGCCCGGAACCGCGTCTTGACCGTCGGGAGCTTCAGCTCGAGCGCGTGCGCCTCGATCAACGCCTCAAGCGCAGCCGTCTTCGGTGTCGTGCGCGTGGTGCTCATGCTCGGGTCTCCCGCAGCTGGTCATAACCGGAGAGGTCTTGTGGTGGCGGAGAACCGATCCTCGCCAAGCGTTCCTCGACCTCAAGGGCGGGTGTGCCAGGCCGTTCACGACGGCGGGCGAGCAGCGCGACCGCTCTGCCGTCGTGCGCGCCGGCGGCGACCGCGCCGGCGACCGCGAGCTTGACGGTCTCGGCGCCGAGCTCGCGGCAGAGCACGAGCACGTCGACCATCTGCCGGGCCGCCTCGTCGCGTCCGACGCGCTCTGCGATCCGCCCCCAGAGCTCGTCGAAACACTCCGGCCAGTCGCCGCGATCGCGCTCCTGGCGCAACGCGAGGCTGCGCGCGAGCGCACCGGGCTTCTGTTTGAGCAGATCGAGGTAGTGCTCGAGCTGCGCGCTGGTTTCGTGCTTGCCGGCAAGCCGCTCATGGGAGGCGACGATCTCGCCTTCGTGCCAGACGCTGATCTCGTTCGCGTCGATCTGCGCGCGGACCCTGCGCCCGGCCAGCCGCGCGGGCACCGAGTAGCGGTTGGCGCGCACCGAGACCATCGCCTTGCCGTCCACGCGCGGACTGGCCTCAAGAGCGGTGCAGTGCGCCTGCCTTGGCAGGCTGCCCAACAGCCTGCGCTCGCGCGCGAGCGCCTCCCCGACCGGTTCGCGGCGCCCGACGATCGTGCGGTCCAGATCGGTCCAGCACGCCTCCTCAAGATTCTCGTTGAGCTCAGCAATGCTCTCGACCTTCGGGACCGGCACCAAATGGCGGCGGCGGAAGCGGCCGACCTCGTTCTCCACGCCGCCCTTCTCATGCGCCCCGCGCTTGCCAGCCAGGCAGAACACCGACTCGAACATGTAGTGCGAGCGCAACGCGACGAACCGGTCGCACTCCACGCGCCGGCGCCCCTTGAGCACCCGCGCGACCGCGCTGCCCAGATTGTCATATCTGAGCGTCTCAAACACACCCTCGAACCAATCGAACGCGCGGACATGACCCTCCAGGAACGCCTGCTGGGTCTCGCCCCGAAACGCCATCGCGAACGCCGCGCCCGAATGACACGCCCGCATCAAGAACACGTGCACCATCACCGGCACGCCCCGCAAGATCACCTGTGCCTGTCCCCAGTCGACCTCGGCCTCAGCGCCCGCGTCGGCCACCAGCGGCACGAACGCCTCGACCTCGCCGAGCCGACGCCGAACTGCGGCGACATGCCGATCGACCTGCCGCTCGGACACCTCCGCGCCGTGCTCCTCCACCAACCGCTGCCAAATCCGCCGCGCGGTATGACGCTGCTTGCGCGGCGCCTGAAGATCAGCGCGCAACCAATCCTCGATCAACGCCCGATACGCCCCGAGCTTCGGCGCCGGTCGGCTACTCGGCGCTCGCTTCGGCGGCGGCACCGGGCTCGCAAGCGCCTGGCGCACCGCCCGACGATGAACCCCATGACGCCTCGCCAACTCCCTGATCGACAACTCTTCCCGCGCCCAATCGCGCCTGATCGCCTCGAACTGCTCCACTCTGCTCACTCCTTCCAGCCTCCGCTTCGCGCTCAACAAGAGCGCCCCCAGCGTCAGCCTCAGATCGGACAGAGGTGGGGCCACTTCAAACGTCGACAACGGGCCAGACCAGACGTCGACTCTCAAAAAAGGCCTCACAAAAGGCTTGACCTTTTTCTTGGTGTCAGTAGCACATCAGGGCCTGCTCGACGGAGCGAGCGAGATGGATCGAAGGGCTCGAGTTCGCCGCGGGCAGCGGCGCTCATTGATCGCGACGCTCGTGTTCGCGGGGCTTCGGCTGGGTGAGGCGCTCGTGGTTTCCACCTCACAGGCGCACACGTCCTTGACGCTCCAAGGCGGAGGCGGACAGCAATCGACGACGATCCACATCGACGCGTCGAGGAATCGGTAGCCGCTAGCCTGCCTGAGGCACCAGCGTGAAGCCTGCCCGGCCTGCAGCACGTTGCAGCTCTGTGTCGAAGCATGCGAAGCCGTCGCAGCGAGGATCGACCTCGCGGACTGCGAGCGCTCGCGAGTTGCATGGCGTCGTAGGCGCGCAGTGCGTGGCGTGCAGCCTCGCGCGCGGCTGCCACGAGCACTGGTTCGGTCGGGGCGACGATCGTGAAGCGCGGGTCTGAGTCGTGATCGCCGTGGAAGTCGGACTCGAACGTACTCACCAGGATGCTTGCGGTCGCATCGTCGAGTTCGCCGGTTCGTGTCTTGCGCCACAGTGCGGCGGGCACCTCTACGCGTGCGAGTGCTGAGATCACGAGCGCCTCGAGCGCGCGGATGGCTCGGTGTCCAGCCTCGTCGGCGTAGAGCTTCACAAGCGCAGACGAATCGGCGAAGATGCTCAGCGACGGTCCTCGGCGACGAAGTCCGACAGCGGCTTGCCTCGTCCGGCGGCGGCGCGGGCTCGACTGAGCGCTCGTGCGGACGGACGTGTGGCTGTGGGGAGGCGCTCAGGGTTCAGCAGTAGCCCCGCTCGTCCAAGACGCTCCCGTAGGCCCGTGATCTCATCGCCCGCGTAGTCCGGGTCGACGGCGGCTGAGAGCACTTTGACGGCGTAGCCGTTGACGCTGTCTTTGTGATCGCGCGCCGCTCCTTTGAGTTGCTCGGCGAGATCTTCGGGAATTCGCAGTGTCAGCTGTCACATGATGTCATGGTAGTAGACGTGACTACATGGTGCGTCGGTGGTCGCTGGTGCGTCGGTGGTCGCTTGAAACGCTATAGGAGAACACTCAGTGCGCCATGAGCGGGGACGGCTGGGACGGCGCCTCGCTCTTACGGGCTTCTTGGACCGGACCCTCTGATCGAGGCTCCGAACGTACTCCTCCGTCGTGATCTCACGCTCCACTAAGCGGCAAAGCGTACTCGGCTCAGCAGGCGGCACCGGAGTCTCCATTCGTTGCTCCCTCCTAGTATTGCCCATCGGATCTTCGGGGCTGGACTCCGATCGACCCTGCCCTGCATCCTGACAGACTCCCTATTGAACTATCGGTCAGGCCAGTCGAGGTGCGTACCCATGCCCGCACCCGACGTAGGCGATCCACGCTCAACACTCGGTGCCAACCTCGCAAAGCGCGCGAAGCAGCAGGGCTCTCCCAGGAAGCCCTCGGTCACGCCGCCGCGTTCCATCCCACGGAGGTCAACCGCATCGAGCGCGGCCGGCGCAACCCCGGCCTGCTCACGATCATCAAGCTCGCCAAAGCACTCGGCATCTCCGCCGGCGACCTACTCGCCGGGCTGTAGCTCCCCCGATCAATCGGCAGTGTCTCCCGGGGCGCCCACCGCGCGGCAAGACAGCTTGCCGTGGCCGTGCGGCGCGATTTCTTGCTGGACGGATCATCTGCCTCATCGCATTGGACTTCTGTTGCTCGTAGAGTCCTCGCCGTGGCCCGATTCCCGTCCGTGAAGGCGAAGCAGCTCATCCGTGTGTTGCTGGCTCCGCCGCTGGGCTACCGATCGTGTGCCAGAAGGCTCGCACGCAAGCTTGAGGCGCCGAACAATCCGCGATCACGTTCGCCTTCTACGACAACCAGACGATCCGTCCCGCCACCGTCAAGGACATCCTCTGCAACCAGGTCGGCCTTGCCGAACAAGACCCCTCACGCTACTCCAAGAAAGCCATGATGGTGCGCGTGCTCTACCGTCAAGATCAGGACACCTGGGTTGCCACGTCCTCTGACGTGCCCCGCTGGACAGTCATCGCCCACACCTACGCCGAGGCGAACCAGCTCGGCGAGGATGGTGTGCGCGTCGCGCTTGAGCGCGACGACCTCACGGTTGAGCACTACGTTCCCGCCGGCGTTGCCATCACCGCATAGTCCCTTGCCGACGTGACTCAGGTAGGTAGGTTCCCCGCTAGTGACCGTGTCGGTCTGCTTGGGCTCAATCCGTGTTTCGTTGTTCTCCTAGTCGAGCGATGCTAGATCGGGCAGAGCTCGAACGCACCGTCGACTTTGATCGCAAACGTGGGGCCATCGTTGTCAAGACCCTCGCGAGTGTACTCGGGATTGTCGAGTGAGCCCACCACTCCCGTACGCCGGGGCGCATCAGAATGGCCGCGAGCTGGTCAACCTCGCCGTCTTCCAAGGGCCGCAATGTCACGCGCCCAGCGCGCAGGCTCGAAGACACCATGCCAGTGTGCCACCTACCAGCTTTCCAGACGGCTCGCTTCTGCATCCGCATAACGCTTTCGGGAATCTCGCCAGGCGCTCAACCCACGCCTGGAAGGACGAAGCTCGATCTGGCCAGCCGCGGCTTGTCAGACGACGCTTCCGCCGGGCGAAGCTGCGCTCATACTCGCTTCAAGAACCTCAAATAGAACGCCCCGAACACCAGGACAATCCCGACGTTGACCATCAGGCGCTCCAAGAACCGATGCCTGAAGAACAAGACGTCCACGCCGACCACGAGGGCCACCAGCGCGAGCACGTAAAGCACGGCGCCTGCCTGCCTTCCCATCTTTCCATCCTACTGCTCGAAGACCGCATCGCGGCCACGGATCACGCCGCCGGTCGGCAGCGTATCGGGCGTTTTCCACACAACGTCATGGGCGAAATAGCTCCCGACCCCCGGCAAATCGCCGCTGCCGAAAGCTTCACAGGCCGCGCGCGCGACCGCTACGTTCTCGGCTGATGACCAACGCCGCCGGCGATTGAGTCGGGACCGTCCGTCGTCAGCGCATGGTCACTCCTGCTTCGAGCGCCGAGCGAGCGCGCCAGCGGATGCCGCTCACTTTTCCGCCTCGGACGACGAGCAGGCGGACCAGTACGAAAAAACCGAGGAAGTCCTGCTCATAGATGGCGTTTAGCATCTCGACCAGCGCCCGCTGGACGATCTTGTCCTCCAGCGCGGCGACCCCGAGCGGCCGCAGCCGCCCGTCGGCCTTCGGGATAAACGCTCCACGAGTCGGTTTCGCTCGATACGCCCCTAGCTGGACTCGGGCGTGCAAGCCCTGGAGGTTGTCTTCCAGCGCCACGCCGTAGTCTCGCCACGTCCCCCCGTCAACCCCCGGGAGCCCGCGCCCGGACGGATCGCCCGATACGCCTCCCGCAGCCGATCGACGGTGAAGTGGTGCAGGAGCGCGGTGAACTGTACCTGCCTGTCCCTTCCGCGCCGCTTGGCGCACACGATCCAGGTCACTTGACACGCCTTCTCCGGCACTGCGTCCGGGACGTGTTTCGCCGGCCGTGTTCCCCTCGGCCGATCCCCTTCCCTCCACCGCCTCCGTACCGGCAAGCCCGGCTTGTTCGACGGCTTCGCAGGTAATACAGGACCGTTGACTTCCCGCGATCGTTCATCAAGGCTTACCGCCATAGCGTTCCCCTCACGACCCACCAAGCCGCTGCACCCACCCCGCGACCAATCTCAGACGAGGCATCAACAGCGATCCGCGGATGACCACGGGACCTCCCGGTTCTCGCGCATGGAGATTTCCGTACGTGCCCAGGCTCTCTGACCGCGCAGGGGTCCCACGACGACTCGCGATAGCGCCGCCGCAGACATGGCCTTCCGCTCTTTGTGACAGCATCGGCACCCCAAACACATACCTTTTCGCAGCTCCATAACCCAGCCCACACGACCCCTGCCAACGCTTCACCGACACCCTCACAAACGCCAACACACGACTCAGGCCACCGCAGATCGCTACTCCCTTCGACGTAGAGAACTTCCATCTCCTTCTCCATGCCGGTTTATCCCGGCGCACCACAGAAAACGGACACCCTCGTTCGACTGCCGTCAAGGACGATGGGCGCGGGTGGACTCGAACCACCGACTTCCCGCGTGTGAAGCGAGCGCTCTCCCACTGAGCTACGCGCCCTCGCAGGCGATTCTATTGCCTGGCGCCCGCCTAGCTCGACCACAGGCGGCAGCACGGGCTCACGGGCGATCGCGCGCCGTGTCGCCACCACCGCTTCAGCGCGTCTTGGAAAAGGCCGCGCAGCTCCAGCGACTGGTCACCGGCGCCGTGCTCGTCGGCGGCACGGCCGCGGCGCTCCACTCATCACCGTCAATCGCACGACAACGACCATGTCCTCACCGACCTCGATCGACGTTTCGAGACGATCCTCGAGCACCTGGAGGCGCTCGGCGACTGGTCGACCGCCAGGGCGCAGCCGGGGAAGATCATCCTCGGCGAGCTGGGCGGATCGAAACCGGCGTGCGACAGCTTTTGCGCAGCCGACCGCTCGAGCCTGCGAGGGTCGACGTGGAGGGCGAGCGCCTGGTGGTGCCGACCGCTGCCAAGATCCTGCGGATCAAGGGGTGGCTCGCTCTCACGCAAAACCAGACTCGCTACTACCTGGACGTCGCTGCGCTGGCCGAGCAAATCGCCCTATGACACTGCAATTCAGCAACCTCGACTTCGACCGCTCGCAACCGATCGACAGCCTGGCCGGCCGAGGCGATCGAGGCGATCGAGACGATCGTCGACCGCAGCTCGCTCTCGGACTGGCGGGCGCTTGCCGAGGCGATCCGCGCAAATCCTTGGGGGCCAGCGGCCCGTACCACCGAGCACGTGATCTCCTGGAAGGAGCATTACGGCGTCGACGCGCTCGACCGCGTCATCCACCACGCGTGCGAGGATCTGGCGATGCGCGGCCGTCGCGACTACGCCGCGCGCATTCGCGCGTGGCGATTAGAAAGCTGGATGACCCTACGGCAACTGGCGCGAGGTGCAGGCACGTCGGCGTCGCGGCTGTCCGACTACGAGAAAGCCAAGGTCGCGCCCACCACCAACGTGCTCGGACGGATCGAGCACGCGGCGAGCATGCGGATGGGCTCTCAGAAGATGAGCCCTCAAAGCAAAGGGCGTGAGCAGTGAACGGCGGACGCTCGCAACCCATCGAGGACACCAACGGCGCGCGCACAGTCGCACTAACCCGCGACCTGCGCTTAGATCAAACCGTGACCGATGACCTTCACCCGCCGCGGGCGATCCGCGCGACCGTCACGGGCGCTGTGCAGGGAGTCGGCTTTCGCGCCGCAACTAGCCGGCACGCCGAGCAGCTCGGCCTGCTCGGCTGGGTGCGCAACGGCAAGGACGGCACCGTCGCGCTTCACGCCGAGGGGCCCGAGCACGACCTCGACGCGCTGCTTGACTTCCTGCGCAACGGGCCGCGCGGTGCGCACGTCGACGCGGTCGAGGTCGAGCCGGCGCGCGTGGAGGGACACGAGCAGTTCGTGATCCGTGGCGTGCGCGCCGGCGCCTTCGTCGTCCAACAGCACCGCGCCAGCTCCGCTCACTTCGACCTGCGCCTGGAGGTCGCGGGCGTCATGCGCTCCTGGGCGGTACCGAAGGGGCCCTCGCTCGACCCGGCCGTCAAGCGGCTTGCCGTGCAGGTCCCCGACCACGCCATCTCCTACAACGACTTCGAGGGGTCGAGCGAGGATGGCGCCGTGATCGTGTGGGATCGCGGCGGCTACGAGCAGGGCGGGCGCGTGCCGTGGCCGCAGGCGCTCGAGCGGGGGCACGCCGTGTTCGTGCTGCATGGCCACAAGCTGCGTGGCGGCTTCGCGCTGCAGCGCACCGGACCGGCTAGCGAGAAGGCCCAATGGCTGCTGATAAAGCGCCGCGACGACGAGGCCCGGTCCGGCTCGGACGTCGTGGCCGAGCAGCCCCGCTCGGTGCTGAGCGGGCGCGCTCTTGCCGAGCTGAGCAATCCGCGGCACCTAGCCAATGGCCTCTGACCTCGAGCTCGCCACGCGCGTGCAGCGCGAGCGCGGCGGCTACACCGCGACGCTCTCGGACCAGTGGGAGATATGGGGGCCCAACGGCGGCTACCTCGCGGCGATCGCGTTGCGGGCCGTCGGCGAGGAGACCGAGATCCGCCGGCCGCGCAGCTTCTACTGCCACTTCCTCAGCTCCCCCGCCTTTGCGCCCGTACATGTCGGGGTGAGCGCGCTGAAGCGCGGTCGGCGCGCCGAGTCCTTCAGCGTGACGATGAGCCAGGAGGGCAAGCCCGTGCTGCACGCGCTGGTCAAGACCGCCGCCGACGCGCCCGGCTACGAGCACCAGCACCCACAGGCGCCGTCGGTCCCCCCTCCCGAGCGAGTGGAGACCTACGAGTGGAAACCCGCCCCGGGGGAACCCAGCTTCCGCTTCTGGGAGAACATCCAGCGCCGCCCGGTGCCCCGCGATCGCGACGATCGCGCACCACTGGTCCGCGAGTGGACCCGTTTCCAGCCCACCGCCTGCTTCGAGGACCCGTTCGTGGACGCGGCACGCCTGCTGATCCTGCTCGACACCTTTGGCTTCCCGGCGGCCTATCGGCACTACCGCTCCTGGGAATACCTGGCCCCGAACCTCGACACCGCTCTGTGGCTGCACCGCTTCAGCCCGGATTGCGAATGGCTGCTGATCGATCATCGCTGCACAGTCGCCGAGCACGGGCTGATGGGCGTGGACGGGCGCGTTTGGGACACTGATGGGCGCCTGCTCGCAAGCGGCGCGGCGCAGCTGTGCTGCCTGCCGGGGCCGTCCGGGTGAGCGCTTGGAGCGCAGGTCACGACGGCACTTTCAAGATTGTCCGAGATGTAATCCGGATTATCCGGCGCAGTAGTCCCAGTTTGTCCGGCAGGAGGCGAGACGTCTTTCGCCGACCTACGGCAAGAGTTGGAGCGAGTCGGTGTGGCGCGGACGCAGCATCGCGAAGTGGCGGGGGTCGAGCGTGGCCAGCTTGATCTCGCCGAGTCTCTCCACCAGCGCCAGCACGCTGGCGTCGACCACGCCGAGAGAGTGTTCGCGGTAGGTGCGCTGCAACTCCGCGCAGCGGGAAAGATCGGCTTCCGTGCACGGCTCCATCCTGTAGGCCCCATCCAGCAGGTCCTCCAGAAACGAGAGCCACGCGGCTACCCCCAGACGCTCGTGACACCAGTAGTCGAGCTCGGCCATCACGAGCGCCGGCACCACCAGTTCCTCCTCCACGTCGAGCAGCAGATCGCGGCAGGTCTGATGATCCGGATCCGCGGCATCCAGGCCCGCCAGTAGCGGGCCGGTGTCGAGGATCAAGGCCACTAAGACGGTCGCCGAGCGACGGGTTCCGCGGTCAGCTCCGCGGCGGAGCGTCCGTCGCGCGAGCGGGCGACTCCCAGGCGCGGTTGACGAGCAGCTCGCAGCGCAGCCGCCTTCTGGTCGATCGCCTCGGCCATCATCACGGACAGCGACACTCCGCGCCTACGTGCCTCGGCTTCCAGCGTCTGCAGCGACTCGCGGCTGGCGGCCACGGTCGTGCGACGGGTTGCGAAAACCTGATTCATGATGCATGATTCTAGCATACCCCCCTTCCACATCGGACCTAGAGGACACACAAATGAATGACACCACACCCACCCCCAAGCCCACCCTCTACGTCTGCCATGGCGACGAAGGCGGACCGAAACTGCATCCCTGCCGCCGTGTCCAAGAAGCCCTGCACGCTAAGGGAATCGACTACGACAAAGTGGTCACCGCCCACGGCAACCCGGTCCCGTTTTTGCGCAAGGGCTCGCGCGACGAGCTGCGTGCGGCCACAGGCGATACCAAGCTGCCGGCGCTCAAGCTGGCAGATGGCACCGTCCTGACGCACTCCCGCGCGATCAAGGAGTGGATCGGGCAGCAGGGCTGACAGCGCAAAGCGATCGGGTCAGACCGCGACGGCCTCCACCAGCATGTGCGGGCCCGCGTGGCGCACCCGACCCGGCTCCAGGCCGCACTCAGCCATCAGCGCCCGCACCTGCTCGGGCGAGCGCTCGCGGCCGCCCTCGCACTCGACCAGCATCAGCAGGTCGACCATCGAAGTGACAGGGCTCGGCCGATCCGGCTCCAGGTGCTGGTCGATCGCCACCAGGCGCGCGCCCCGGCGCATCGCTGCGCGGACTTTGCCAAGAATCGACAAGCACCGCTCGTCGCTCCAGTCGTGCAGAATCCACTTGAGCACGTACACCTCGGCTGTGGCGTCGATCTCGCCGAACAGGTCACCCGCCCTGCACTGCACCCGCTCGGCCACGCCCGCCGAGCGCAGAAACGGGCCGGCCTCGGCGAGCACCTCGGGGGCGTCGACCAGCACGCCCTGCAGATCCGAGCGACGGCGCAGGATCGCCGCAAGCAGCGTGCCGATGCCACCGGCCACGTCGCAGACCGTCCCCTGGCGCGGCCATGGGTAGGCGCGCGCGAGCGCCCCGAGGTCGATCGCAGTCAGCGCCCGCATCGCCTCGCCGAAGCGGGCGCCCTCCTCGGGGTGCTCGGCGAAGTACTCCCACACCGAGTTGCCGAACGCGCGCCGATGCCCGGAGGGCTCGGCGCCCCCGCTCAGCTGCGCCGCCAGCTCCGCGTGGGCGGCCGCGTTGGCCGGCGCGGCCTGGTAAGCGACCCATGCGGCGACCGAGCTCGGGTGGCTGCGCGCTAGTGGAGCGCCCAGGCGCGCGAGCCGAGCCCGGCCCCCCCGATCCAGACGCACCAGACGCGAGGCCGCGGCCGCTCCGAGCACCCGCCGCGTCACGTCCTGCGACAGCGAGAGTTCGCGCGCCAGCTCGTCGGCCCCGCGCGGGCGCTCGGCCAGCGCGTCGGCGATGCCACTGCTCACGAGCGCGCCCGCGAGCTTGGTCCGCTGCATCCCGGCGGCGAAGTCCCACAGCGCCGCCTCGGCCGGCACCAGCCGATCGGCCAGCGCCTGAACGCGCGAGCGCACGCTGAGGACCGCTCGGAAGGCGGCGTGCGGGACTGGCAACGGCGGCAGCGGCATCGCCCACAGCCTACGCTTCGCGCAAGCGATGAGATTTGCTTGCAGGCGAGGTCATATGGGCAGCACCAGTCCAACAGCCATCG
Source organism: Solirubrobacteraceae bacterium (assembly GCA_036269375.1). GTDB lineage: Bacteria > Actinomycetota > Thermoleophilia > Solirubrobacterales > Solirubrobacteraceae > Palsa-744. The sequence continues at coordinate 9,171 of DATASE010000083.1, read as the reverse complement.
ATCAGCAACAGGAGGCCGAACATGAGTAGCACCGGGACCGCGACGCACATCACCCAGGTCGGGACGATCATCGTGCCCGTCTCAGACCAGGACGAGGCGATCGCCTTCTACACCGAGAAGCTCGGCTTCGAGAAGCGCGCCGACACTCCGTTCGGCAACGGCGACCGCTGGGTCGAAGTCGGACCCGCCGGGCACACTACGACGCTCGCTCTGATGCCGCCGCGCGAGGGCGAAGAGGTCGGCATCGCAACGCGCGTGGCCTTCTCGACCACCGACATCGACGCCGACTACGCCGACCTGCAGGCGCGCGGGGTAGACGTCGACGCCGAGGTGATGCGGATGGGCGGCCCGGTACCACCGATGTTCTGGTTCCGCGACCACGACAAAAACAGCTACCTGATCGTCGAAACCTCGTAGGCGACGATTGCTGCTTGGGTCGGATGGCGCGCCACCGAACGGTGGCGCGTCGTCTGGCCGCTTGTGGCAGCGCCGAGCCAGTCGCGATCGGCGTCCGGCGGATCCCTTCTCGAACGCTCGGGGCCGTCGAACCCTTGGGCTTGACTAACCGTCCAGTCGGGGCGGCAAACCGAACAACGGGAACAGCCGCTCGGTGTCCAGGAAGAAGGTGATCCTGCCCACCAGCCCCTCGCCGCTCATCTCGATCACCTTCAGCGCCCACGGGGCATGACCGCCGGCCGGGTCCGGCTTGTACTGTCCGAAGGCGATGCAGCCGTTTGCGCGCGGAGCAGGCAGAAGCTTGGATCCGCGACATTCGAAGCCCGGGCCGACCCACCACGACAGCACGTCCTCGCGGCCCTGCAGCCACAGCTCGTAGGGCGGCATCGACTGGCTTGCATCCTCGGCGATCAGCTCGGTCAGCGCCTCCATGTCGTAGGCCTCGAAGGCGGCGACGTAGCGCTCGAGAAACGCCTTCTCGGGTTCGCGCAGACCGTCGGCCACGTCGCCCGCGTGGATCTCGCTGGTCTGCACGGTCTCGCGCGCCCGCTGCAGGGCGCTGTTCACCGACGCCGTGCTCGTTTCCAGCAGCTCGGCGACCTCAGCCGCCTTCCAACGCAGCACCTCGCAGAGGATCAGCGCGGTGCGCTGGCGCGCCGGCAAGTGCTGCAGCGCAGCGACGAACGCCAGGCGGATCGTCTCGCGGCGCATCGCCAACTCGGCGGGGTCGTCCGTGGAGCCGAGCGCGTCGTCGCGGATCGGCTGCACCCACGTCGCCTCGCCGCGCGTGGCGAGGTTCTCGACGGTTGGCTCGCGCGCCGGGCCGAGGTCCATCGGCGTGGCGCGCCGGCCGCGCGCGGAGAGCATGTCCAGGCAGACGTTGGTGGCGATCTTGTACAGCCACGAACGCAGCGCCGAGCGTCCTTCGAAGCGATCGATCGAGCGCCACGCGCGCAGCATCGTCTCCTGCACCGCGTCCTCGGCCTCGAACGGGGAGGCGAGCATCCGGTAGCAGTAGCCGGTCAGCTCGTGACGGTGGCGCTCGATCTGCTCGATCTCGGCGGACGGCGTGGCACTGGGCACGGCCCCATGGTAGGCCCCCCGATGCACCGTGCCGTGCGAGCGCCGACCCGCGCGCGCGACCATTTCGGCCGAGGCCCACTCACGCCACGGCCGGCCCGGCGACAGGGCGCGCCGAAGGCGCGACCCCATCCTCATCCCTGGCCAACGGCTCGCCAGGCAGCGCATGGGCAAACCACAGCCCCACGAGCACGAGCACCGAGGCGACCAGGAGCCCCTGCTTGAGCGCGTCGATCTGAGATTCGTTGTAGTAGGCGACGATCGATGCGGCCTGCGTCGGCGGCAGGCCCGCCTGCTCGACCTCGGCCTTGAACTGTGCCTGGGAGACCATCGGCAAGCCCGCCTCTGTGCCTTTGACGATCTGCTGTTGCAGCGAGGGCGGGATCTGCGAGTCGGCCAGAACGCGCTCGTGAAAGCCCGTGGTGAGCCCCGCCAGCAGCACCGCGCCGACCAGGGCGGTGCCGAGCGACTGGCCCAGGTTCTGCGAGGTGCCCTGCACGCCCCCCGCCTCGCTGGCGCGCTCTTCGGGCACCGCGGACATCACGACGTTGCCAAGCTGGGAGATCGACAGGCCGATGCCGGCGCCAAAGCCAGCAAGCGAGAGGGCAAACGGCAGCGAGGAGAGACTTGGCGAGATGCTCGCCATCAGCCCCAGGAGCGACACGCCCAGCAGACCCATCCCGACCTGGACGACGCGACGCGGCGAGCTGCGTGCGGCAAGCCGCGGACCGAGCATCGCCGCGATCATCATCGTCACCGAGATCGGCAGGATCTTCACGCCCGTTTCCAGTGCGTTCTTGCCGAGCACCAGCTGCAGGTACAGCGGCAGCACGAAGAACGTGCCGGCCAGGATCAGATACTGCGAGACGATCGTCGAGGCCCCTGCGCGCAGCTGCGGGACCTTCAGCAGGTCACTGCGCAGAAGCGGCGTGCCGCCACGCTGCTCCACGCGCTGCTCCCAGCGCGCGAAGCAGCCGAGCACGACCAGGCCCGCGATGATCATGAACGGAACCGCCGACAGGCCAAAGGGGGTGATCTCTACGCCGCCAATCGTCAGCGCGCCGGTCGGGCGCAACAGACCCCATTCGCTCGACTTCAGGATCGCGAACACCGTCAGGCCCATCCCGAGCGCCGACAGCACCACTCCCACGCGATCGAGCGTCGGCCTGCGCGCGGGCCTGCGCTCGGCCACCCGGCGGATGAAGGGCAGCAGCGCCAGCACGACGACGGTCTCGGCGGCGAACACGACACGCCAGGTCAGCGCGGTCGTCACGAACCCACCGATCAGCGGCCCGGCCGCCGCGCCGGCGCCGGCAATGCCGCCGAGCAGGCCGTAGGCCAGGGCGCGTTCGCGGCCCTCGTAGCTGGCCGCGGTGAGCGAGGCGATCGCCGGGATCACGAGCACGGCGCCGATCCCCTCGATCCCCGACCAGCCGATCAGGAGAACTCCGATACTGGGCGCGAGCGCAGTGGTGAGAGAGCCGCAGCCGTAGACCACCAGCCCGATCTTGAACGCGCGGCGCCGGCCCCAGATGTCGCCGAGCTTGGCGCCGGTCAGCATCAGCGCCGCCATCACCAGCGTGTAGGCGGTAATCGCCAACTGCACGTCCGGCACCGTTGTTTTCAGGTCGTGTACGACCTGGGAGATGGACACGTTCATGACGGTGCTGTCCAGCACCATCACGAACTGCGCGGTGCCGAGCACCAGGATCGTCGTTCTGTTGCGAATCGTCGAATTACTCCTTATTCTCTTTGTACCCGATCGCGATCTCCGACGATGCGAATCACCCCGTTCTTCATATGACCCGAAGAGGACGAACCTTTCACAGGTTGATCGACGCCCTGGCCGAGGGCGACGGGCACGATGCCGTCTGGGGCGGCTCCTTCGTCGGTGAAAGCGTGCAGACGAGCGTCGTCTCAAAGGTGCTCGCGGTGCTGTTCGCCGCCGGGGCGACGCTTGCGAGCCTGACCGTGCTGCTGCCGCATTCCGCGCACGTGAACGCGGTCGGCCAGCTGGCGATCATCGCCAACGCGTACCTGGTTGCCGCCGTGCTGTTCAGTCAGGCCGCTCGGCTGCCGGCCTGGACCCTGCACGTCGCCCTGGCGTGGGGGTCGACGCTCATCGCCGGCGTCGCCTACTTCGCTGGCATCTCGCCCTCCCCGCTGGTGTTCTTCTACCTGTGGGTGTTCCTGTACGCCTCCTATTTCTTCACCGTGCGCCAAACCGTGGCCCAGATCCTCTATGCCGGGCTCGCCTACGGGCTGCTGCTCGCCGCGCGACCGCCGGTCGGTGGCATCCCGGCCTGGTGGCTGGTCGGGATGGGGACGCTGCTGGTGGGGGCGCTCGTAATCATGTCGATGCGTGCCCGCGTCGAGCTGCTGATCGGCAGGCTCTACGACGCCGCGCGCACCGACCCGCTGACCCAACTGACCAACCGGCGTGGCTTTCGCGAGCAGCTCGACCTCGAGCTCGAGCGCGCCCGCCGCAACGGGACACAGATGGCGGTGCTGATCGGCGACCTGGACGACTTCAAGGACGTCAACGACTACTGCGGTCATCGGATCGGCGACCAGGCGTTGCAGCGAATCGCGCGGCTACTGAACGAGTGCAAGCGTCCGCTGGATTCCGTGGCGCGGGTCGGTGGGCAGGAGTTCGCGCTGGTCGTGCCCGACGGCGGGCGCAAGGAGGGCTTCACGCTGGCAGAACAGGTTCGCCGCGCCGTGCAGGAGGAATTCACGCGCGATCCCGTGCCGCTGACGGTCAGCTTCGGCGTGTCCATCTATCCCGAACACGGCGAGACCGCCGCGGCGCTTTTGCACTGCGCCGACGAGGCGCTGTACACCGCCAAGGACCGCGGCCGCAACCGGACGGTCGGACACACGCCGGCGATGCGCGGCGGTCTGCGGGTCGTGCGCAACATGCACGACATTGAGGGCGATCGGTTCCTGACGGCGGTGCTCGACATGGCCGAGGCGGTCGACGTGCGCTTTTCCGGCTCGGCGCGCCACTCGGAGACCGTCGGCCGCTACGCGGAGATGGCCGCGCGCGAGCTCGGACTGCCCGAGCGGCGCGTCACTCGCATTCGCCTGGCGGGGATCCTGCACGACATCGGCAAGGCGAGCGTGCCGAACTCGATCCTGCACAAGCCCGGGCCCCTCAGCGAGCGCGAGCGCGCGGTGGTCATGCGCCATCCTGACATCGGCTCGCAGATGCTCGAGCATCCCTCTCTATCGGACGTGCGCGAATGGGTTGCGATGCACCACGAGCGCCCGGACGGCCGCGGCTATCCGCTCGGCCTGCCGAGCGAGTTCGTCCCGATCGAGGCCTCGATCGTCGCGGCCGCCGACGCCTACGAGGCGATGACCGCCGACCGGCCCTATCGAGACGCAGTCGGCTACGACGCCGCGATGGAGGAGCTGCGGCGCTGCGCCGGCACCCAGTTCCTGCCGAATGTCGTCGAGGCGCTAATCGCCGCGCTCGAACGCGAGGCCTCGCGCGCGGGCACGACGCTCGTCATCAGCGCCTGAGAGAGGCACCGCCTTCGAAGGCCTTTTTAGGGAACCGCCGCGAGCCAGGCGAACAGCTCGAGCGTCGCTGCATCGCTCTGCAGCATGCCGGGAACTGCCTGGTGCTCGGTGATCGGCGTTCCGTCCCACGCTCGGGAGAACACGCCGCGCGCGCCGCGGGCATGCGCAAGCGCGCTCGCGGCCATCTGCTGCGCCAGCGCCCGCCAGCGGGGGTCGTGCGCCTGCTGGCCGTAGACGATCATTTGGTGCAGATAGATCGTGTCGAACTGCGGGCCCATCGTCAGTCGGGCCTGGAAGCGCTCCCAGCATCCCTGGGCGAGCGCCGGTGCCGCTTCGCAGGCCGGCGCCACCCCGGCTTCGCAGAGCACCTGATGGGCCTCGACCATCGTGCCATCGATGTACGGAGTGGGTGTCGGATCGAAAGACGTTCGCTTGTACAGTCCCCGTTCGCCGACGAAGTCCGCATCCGCCCAGTCGGTGAAGCGCAGGACCGCCTGGAGGTAGGGGGCCTGTCGGGTCAGGCTGAACAGGCGCGCGCCGAGTAGCGAGGCCGCCGCCAGCGGCTCGCCGGCGATGTAGGCGTGAGCCGTGTTCCACCACATGCCGCCCCCGTCGGGGTTCCAGCCCTCGGTGGCGATGAAGCGGAAGGCCCGCTGTGCGTCGCGCAGATAGCGCGGCGAGCCCGTGGCGCGATAAGCGTCTAGGAAAGCCAGACCCCACCAGCCGTTGTCGTCAAACCAGACGTCCGCCCGTCCGCGGTCGCCCGGGTATGGGGCGTAGCCGGGGACCGGGCCGATGCCCGGGTCCAGGTAGCGCTCGGCGCCGTCGGCAAAGGCGACCACAGCCCCACGATGGGCCGGCGTAGGAGACGCCAGCTCGATCGCGTCGAGCGTCTCGAACAGCGGCACCGAATCCCAGATCGTCGCCAACGGGTACTTTTCGCGGTCGCCTAGACGGCTGTCGTACCAGCCAAGGCGTCGATCGCGCCACAACCGCTGCGCCTGCGCGGCGCCGATCTCAGCGACCCGCAGATAGGGGGATGACGAGGCGACGCTGGGCGATGGCGCGAGCGCACACAGGGCGAGCGCACAGGCAACGAGCAGGGTTGCGACCAGCGAGCGCAGCAGCGTCGAGCGCCGGGACTCGGACAGACTCGAACGCCGGCGCCCGAACAGGCTCGGCAGCAAGGAGCCGTCCGGAATCGTTCGTGGCGACGCGGGCAGGGGCATGCGTGACGACTTGGATGTTGCCATCGGTTGAGTATCGGAACAAACCGTGCGCCCGCTTGATTCGCCTCAAGTCCGCTTCGGCCTACTACCGATACGTTGGGGTGACATCGTTTGAGTGGGACGAGGCGGTGGCGGGTCCGTTGGACCTGGGCGCCGGCGCGGGGGGGCTCGACACCCAGCTGGTCGCAAACGTCCTCGCAGCACTCTTCGCCGCCGGGGCAAGCCTCGCTGCGCTGACGGTCGCCCTTCCCCACTCGGCGCACGCGAGTGTCGCCGGGCTGCTTGCGATCGTGCTCGACGCCTACCTGACCGCGGCGCTGCTCTTCCTGTTCGCCCGGCGGTTGCCACCATGGACACTGCGCGTCGCGCTGGCGTGGGGGGCCACGCTGATCACCGGAGTCGCCTACTTCTCCGGGCAGGCTCCCAGCCCGCTTGTCTTCTTCTACCTGTGGATCTTCCTATACGCGTCCTACTTCTTCACCCGCCGCGAGGCGGCGGTTCAGATCGCCTACGCGGCCCTTGCCTACGCGGCGCTGCTGCTCGCCCGACCGCCTGAGGAGGGGATCCCGGCGTGGTGGCTCGTGGGCATCGGGACCCTGCTGATCGCCGCGATCGTGATCATGACGATGCGCGCGCGGGTGGAGGCATTGATCGCCCGACTGTACGACGCGGCCCGCACCGATCCGCTGACCCGACTGTCCAACCGACGCGGCTTTCGCGAACTGCTCGACCTCGAGCTACAACGCGCTCGGCGCGCCGAGGGCGAGTTGACCGTGCTGGTCGGGGATCTCGACCACTTCAAGGAGGTCAACGACCGCTGCGGGCATGAGGTCGGCGACCGGGTCTTGCAGCGCGTGGCACGCGTGCTCGGCGAGGGGAAGCGTCAGGTCGACTCGACCGCACGCGTCGGCGGCGAGGAGTTCGCGGTGGTGCTGGGCGGCACCGGCGAGGACGGCGCGTTCGTCGTGGCAGAGAGGTTGCGCTGCGCGTTGCGCGACGAGTTCGCGCGCGACAATGTGCCGATCACGATGTCCTTTGGGCTGGCGAGCTTCCCCAGCCACGGGGAGACCGCTGCCTCGCTGTTGCGCGCCGCCGACGAGGCGCTCTATGCGGCCAAGGACTCCGGGCGCAACCGGACCGTGCGCCACTCCCCGCTGCTGCGTGAAGCGCTGCCCTGGAGCAGCGGCGCACGCGACATCGAGGGGGAGCGCTTCGTAGCGGTCGTACTGGACCTGGCCGAGGCGGTCGATCTGCGCTTCTCGGGCTCTGCTCGCCACTCGGAGACGGTCGGACGCTACGCCGAGCTGATGGCGCGTGAGCTACGTCTTCCCGAGCGCCAGATCGGGCGCGTGCGACTGGCCGGGATGTTGCACGACATCGGCAAGGTCGGCGTGGCGGACGCGATCCTGCGCAAGCCCGCGCCGTTGACCGAGCACGAGCGCGAGCTCGTTCGCCGTCATCCCGAGCTGGGCGCTCAGATTCTCGATCACGGAAGCCTCGTCGACGTGCGTGAATGGGTCGCGATGCACCACGAGCGCCCCGACGGGCTCGGCTACCCGCACGGCTTGAGCGGCGATGAGCTGCCGCTGGCGGCGCGCATCCTCGCGGTCGCGGACGCCTATGAGGCGATGACTTCCGATCGCTCCTACCGCGATGCGATCGGGCACGAGGCAGCGCGCCGTGAGCTGCGGCGCTGCGCGGGCACGCAGTTTGACGCGCGCGTGGTGGCGGCGTTCCTGACAGCGCTTGACCGCGAGGCCGAGCGGGCGAGCGCGCCAGTCTCGGTCGCGATATAGACGCTGACGCGTCGGCGTCGAATCGCCCCTCGCACGTACATGAGGAGCTGCCTCTGGCTGAGGGCGCGCAGCGCGCCGCCGCGCATTCGGGAAAGATGCGTCTCACATGGAGTTGGAGTACGAGCTGCAGACACACCAGGCCGAGGACCGGCACTGGTGGTACCAGGGGCGCCGTCACGTGATCGAGGCCGCAGTCGAGCGACTGGCGCTGCCGGCGAGAGCGCGGATCCTCGATGCCGGCTGCGGCAGTGGGCGCAACATGGTCGAGCTCGCCCGCCATGGTGAGGTCACCGGCGTGGAGCTCTCGCCAACGAGCGTGCGCTTGGCGCGCGATCGCCAAGTCGGCGAGGTGCTCGAGGGCTCGGTGCTCGACATGGACCTGGATGAGGGCAGCTTCGACCTGACCGTCAGCCTCGACGTAATCGAGCATCTGCAAGACGACGTCGCCGCCCTGCGCGAGCTGCGGCGCGTCACAAAGCCCGGCGGGGCGCTGCTGGTGACGGTGCCGGCCTATCAATGGCTTTGGAGCGGGCACGACGAGGTCAACCACCACCATCGCCGCTACAGCCGGCGCACGCTGCTAGACGCCGCCGAGCAGGCCGGCTGGCATGCCGAACGGACTGCACACTTCAACTCGCTGCTGCTGCCGGCTGCAATGCTGCTGCGGGTACTCGAGCGCTTCAAGCCGGCGACCACCAAGTCCAGCCTTGACCTGTGGGTGCCGCCGGCGCCGTTGAACTGGGCGCTACGCCAAGCACTGAACCTGGAGGCGACGGTGATCGGGCGGGGCGGCTCGATTCCGGCCGGGCTGTCGCTGCTTGCCGTATTTCGCTGAGGCGCCTCGCGCGACCAGCACCAAGGGATCAGCCAGCGCTCGGCGCTCGGCCCCCCTCAGCCGGCATTCAGCGCTCAGCTGGCATTCAGCGCTCAGCGCTCAGCCAGCCTCAGCGCTCAGCCGGCGTCTGGGCCAGCACCGCCTCGGCGTGACCGCGGAAAGTCCAGGCGCGGTTGGCAAAGAAGGTCACAAGCGTGACGATGACGATTGTCACGGCCTGGCCGGAGAGCTCCCCCATGCCAAGTCC
>DATASE010000082.1:0-1930 GCA_036269375.1 Solirubrobacteraceae bacterium | reverse complement strand
ACACGCCCAACCAAAAAACCCGCCACAGCCAACGGCGTCGGAAAATCAAACACAAGCGTCGTCGGCAGCGAGCCCCCCATCTCACGACCCAAGCGATTGCGCAATTCGACAGCGCCAAGCGAGTCAAGGCCCATCTCCTTGAACGCCTGTTCGGGTTCGATTGCGGCGGGCGATGAATGTCCCAGCACGCTCGCGGTGTGCGAGAGCACCAGCTCGATCGCGACCCGCGGACGCTCGGGAATCGCAGCCGAGGCGATCCGTCCACCGACTGCGGCGCCCCCGCGCTCGGAGGCTGGCACCAGCTCCCGCATCAGCGGATCCAACCGGTGCGAACGGGCGCGCTCTCGCAGCACCTCCCGATCGAAGTCGGCCGCCAGCACCAGCTCAGCATCAGCACCGATCGCCCGATCGAAAAGCTCCATGCCGCGAGCCGGCTCGATCGGCCGAACCCCGGCCTCGGCCAGGCGCGCCATGTCACCCGCGTCCAGACCCCCGGACATGCCGCCGGCCACCCGCCACGGCCCCCAGCCGATCGAAACCGCCGGCAGCCCCAGGACACGGCGATGCGCGGCCAAGCCGTCGAGGAATGCGTTGGCAGCGGCGTAGTTGGCTTGACCGGCAGACCCAAGCGAGGCAGAGAGTGAGGAGAACAGCACAAAGGCGTCGAGATCCAACTCGGCCGTGAGCTCGTGCAGATGCCACGCACCCGCCAACTTCGCGCCGAGCACGGCCGGCAACCGCTCAGCAGTCAGCGACGAGAGCACACCGTCGTCGAGCACACCGGCGGCGTGAACCACGCCCCGCAACTGCCGCTCCGCCGGGATCGAGGCGAGTAGCTGCTCGACCTCCCCACGGTCAGAGACGTCACAGGCGCGCAGCTCGACACTCGCGCCAAGCTTGCCCAGCTGCTCAGCAAGCTCCTCGGAACCCCCCGCCGCTGCGCCGGAGCGACTAACCAGCAGCAGATCGCGAACGCCGAGCCGCTCGACCAGGTGCCGCGCAAGCACCCGTCCGAGCGCCCCCGTCGCGCCGGTGAGGAGCACCGTTCCCTCTCCTACGAAGCTACCCTGGCCTCGCCGGCCCCCGGGGGCCGGCGAACCGTCCAGATGGTCCGATCCGTCTCCGCCGTCCACGGCGGTAATCGACCGCCCGCCCTCGATCGGCGCCAGACGCGCGACACGAATCGAACCGGCACGAACCACGGCCTGGGTCTCATCCAGGGCGAGAAGCCCGGTAACGGCCTCCCACGACTCCCGCCGGTCATCGACGTCGATCAGCACGAAACGCCCCGGGTGCTCAACCTGCGCCGAGCGGACCATCCCCCAGGCGCACGCTCCGAGCATGTCCGGCGACTCACCCGTCGAACGCTCGGTGACCGCTTCACGAGTCACGACAAAAAGCGGCACATCCGCGACGCGCACAGAAGCCACCCAACGCTGCGCCAGCTCGAGAAGCGACGCAAGAAAACGTTCCACCCGCTCCACCATTTCCGCGTCGGGCCCGCCCTCAATAGCCTCCTCATGCGAGGACAGCCGAGCTTCCCTCAAGCCCGCGAGATCAAGCAAAACCGCATCGGGGACGGCTGTGCGCTCGTCCTCCAACTTGGCGAGCAGCGACTCCAGGTCGGGGTGGGACACGCACTCGATTCCAGTAACAGCACTCAGCGTCTCGAGCGCCGGTGAGTCGAGACCAATCGCTGCCACTCGACTTCCCGCGCCCGAGGAAAGCTCCTCTTCGGTCAGAGCCCGCCACGCCAAATCGAACAACCCACCACCGATTGCAGGATCGCCGTTGTTTTGTGTGTTGTTGTGTATCCAGTAGCGTTTGCGTTGGAAGGGGTAGGTTGGGAGTGTGGTTGGTTGGGTGTTGGTGTTTGTGAGTGTTTGCCAGTTGAGTGGTGTTCCGTCGTTCCAGATGGTCGCGAGTGCGT
>DATASE010000081.1:0-5100 GCA_036269375.1 Solirubrobacteraceae bacterium | reverse complement strand
CACCCACGCGCCTCCGGAGCGGAAGGTCGCGTGTTCGAATCACGCCGGGCGCGTGGTTGGGTTTGGCTTAGGCAAGCCACACGCGCAGAGCTCGAGGAGAACTGGCGTGTGGCGCTCGAAGGTGGCACACTGAAGGAGATCGAGCCACTGCCATGATCGGCCTGACTCCCGACATAACCCACGTGAGTGTGCCTGAGTATGGCGTGTTGCACCTCACGTTCGCTAACGGCACAGCCGGCGACGTTCACGTCTTGAACCGGATGCGCGGGCCGGTGTTCGAGCGCGCAATCACTCCCGAGGGATTCGCGGAAGCCCACGCCGACGCCGAGACTGGCACCGTCTGCTGGCCCGGCGGCGCCGACCTTGCGCCCGACACCCTCTACGAGCGCATTCGTACCGGCACGTGGCCCGAGCAGAGCCAGGCGGCATAGATCGCCAGCCGTCGGCGAACGGCAGCCCTGCTAGCCGCCTGAAGACGGCAAATCGCGGCTAACGCCCCGGCCGATCGCCTAGCAGCTCACCCGCCGATTTTCACGCCGATCGAGATCGTGGAACCGCTACCGCCCCCGATCGAGACGCCCACGCTCGGGACGACGGCCCCGACGCTCGGCATTTTCACGCTCACTTCGGGTACCGCGACCGGCACCGGTGGCGTGGAGACCGTTGCGGTTGTCTGGCTCGAGCCGGAGGAATGGCCTTCTGGCGCAGGTGCCGGCGCCGGTGTAGGCGTTGGCGAAGTCGTCGTCGATGGCGGCGAGCTGGAGCCGGATGAGCTGCCTGGGCTCGTCGTGTTCGATCCAGTGGCGTTGGAGCTGGAGCCACTCGAACTGGACCCGTTGCCACCAGTACTGTTGCCACTCCCCCCGCCCCCGTTCGGACCGGCGGAGGGGATGGGCTGGACTCCGCTTGCGGCCTGTCGTTTGCTGCCTGGGTGCGACGGGATCGATGCGATCGGTTCGTTACCGTGCGAGCGAGCCCGCGCGTGCTGCGGCCCGGCCGGCAACTGCACGTCTGCCGCAGGAGTCGTGCCGTCTTCGGGCGGGAAGGCGCTCGACCCCCGCAGCTGCGAGCCTGGCGCGATGCTCTGTGCGCGCACCGGCGCTGAGTGCCTGGCGGAATGACCGGGCGAGGCGAGCGCGAGCGCCCCCGCCGCTCCGAGCACCGGCAGCATCTGCGGTAGCGAGCCGACACCGAGCCCCGCCCCCGTGCCCTGCAGCCACGCGAGCACTCGCTCTGGGATTGCGGTTGCAAGTGTCGCCAGCGCAGTCCAGGCGAGAGCGCGGCGGGAGGAGTAGGTGCGCTGAAAGGCGGCCACGACGTCTGCGTCGAGCCCGCGGCCTGCTTCCTTGGAGAGGACATCGAGCGCGGCCTTATGGCTGCGCGCGTTGCGGTACGTGCGCGTCGAGGTGATCGCATCAAAACAGTCTGCGACCGCGATGATGCGCGCCCCCAACGGTATCCGCTCGCCGACCAGCCCGTCCGGGTATCCGCTGCCGCTCAGGCGCTCGTGATGGTGTCGCACCATCGCCGTGATCTCGCGGTCGCCGGCCGGGCCGACGAGCCCTGCACCGTCGGCCGCGTGGCGCTTGACGATCTCGAATTCGTCCTCGCTCAGCTTCCCGGGATTGTTGAGGATCGCCTGCGGCGTGTAGATCTTGCCGACGTCGTGCACGGCAGCGGCCGCGCGGATCTTTGCGACCTGGTTCGGCGGCAAACGCATCGCGCGCGCGATTTCAACCGCGTGGCGGGTGACGCGCTGGCTGTGTCCGTGGGTCAGCGGGTCGCGCGCCTGCAGCACCCGGGTGACGCGTTCGAGCAGCGCGATGCTGACCTGCGCACCGGTGGCGGCGATCGACTCGAACTGCGCCCGTGCGCGCAAAAGACGTGACTCCGCCCACAGCCGACGGGACCAGCCCCAGAGCAGCAGGTCGCCGAACAGCAGCTCGCGCGAGCGCGACCATCGCCTCCACCCGGCGGCGAGCGACCCGGCGAGGACAAACGAGATGGCCATCGCCAGCGCCGCTGAGAGAAGCAGGTCGGTCACGCCGTTTCCGCCTATGAGCCACGCAGCGATCCAGACGGGGAGGACTGTGACAGCCGCGCTCACCAGCAGCGAAAGCGGCAGATAGCGCAGTAGTCGTGCCAACCGAGCGCCCGCGGCGACGTTCTGCGGGCGCCAGGCGCCGCTGGAAGCCGTCGGCCAGCTCGAGCGCGGCTGCTGTTGCTCGCCCTCACCCGTCAGCGTCCCTGTAGACGCTCTCATGGACGAATCCTAATCTACGGGATCTGGTTCAGGATCTCTGCTCGACGAATGTTCGACCTCGCGAGCACCGAGCACGCTCGGACCAGGGTGGGTCTAGGCTTTCGCTGTGCTCGGATCGGTCCTGCCAGCATTCCAGTTCCCGTCGGCTGCCCCGCTTGCGGCGATTCTCGCCACCGAGGACGTCGTCCAGCTGATACCGACGGCGATCCTGGGTGCGCTGTACGCGCGACGCGCCCGCACGCTCGCTCGTAGCTCTCACACGATCCCGCCCTGGCGTCAGGTCTGCTTCTACGCGGGCCTGGCCACGATCCTGGTCGCGCTGCTCTCCCCCGTCGGGGAGCTCAGCGACGAACTGCTCTACATGCACATGGTCGAGCACCTGCTGATGGGCGACATCGCCGCTCTGCTGATCGTGCTCGGCCTGACAGGCCCGCTGTTGGCACCGGTTCTCCGCGTCCGTCTCTTCGATCGGTTGCGCGTGCTGACCCACCCGCTGATCGCCTTTCCGCTGTGGGCGATCGACATGTACGTGTGGCACCTGCCGTTCTTCTACGAAGCCGCGCTGCGCCACCTGGCCGTTCATGCGCTCGAGCACACGATGTTCATCGCGCTCGGGATCAACATGTGGATGTGCCTGTTCGGCCCGCTGCCCAAGCCGCGCTGGTTCGGCAATGCGGCAAAGCTCGCCTACGTCGTCGCGGTGAGATTGACCGGTACCGTGCTCGGCAACGTCTTCCTGTGGTCCGGCAAAGCCTTCTACCCGTTCTACCGAGCGGGCGACGTCGTGCACCACATCGCTCCGGTGGCCGACCAGAACCTCGCCGGCGCCGTGATGATGGTCGAGGAGTCGTTTCTGACGCTCGGCCTGTTCTGTTGGCTGTTCCTGCGCACCGCACGCGAGATCGAGGAGCGCCAGAGCCTGCTCGACTTCGCCCAAGCCAGCGGTGTCGAGATCAGCGACGAGCGCGCCGCGCGGGCGGTCGCGGCCGGCAGGGGCGGCGATCTGCGCCGTCGCGTCGAGCGCGAGGCCGAGACCGCGGCTCCCTCCCTAGCGACCCCGGCTTCCGAGCCGGTGCCACGCGCCTAGCCACCGGCTACCGCCGGCAGGATCGTGACCTCGGCGCCGTCGTCCACGGGCGTGTCCAGGCCGTCCAGGAAGCGGATGTCCTCGCCGCTCACGTACACGTTGACGAACCGTCGCAGCGAGCCGTCCTCGTCGGCCAGCCGCTCGCCGAGACCGTCGAAGCGGGAGTAGAGACCGTCGAGCACCTCGCGCACGGTCGCGCCCTCGAGCACGGCTTCGCTCTCGCCGCCGGCGGCCGAGCGCAGTTGGGTGGGGATCTTCACGGTGACGCCCATCCGATCACCCCCCGACCGCGGCGAGCATCCGGGCGTTCGCCGACAGCGCGGGTGAGCCCGCGGGCGTATCCTCAAAGACGCGCTCGAACTGCTGTACACATGGCTCGATCTCGCTGTATTGGAAAGTCCCCTTGACCGCGTCGAGCGTCTTCAGCCCCTCGCCGGTAATCACCAGCACGACGCGCTCGTCGGGGTCGATCTCACCACGCGCCGCGAGCTTGGCGAGTGTCGCAGTGGTCACGCCGCCTGCGGTCTCGGTGAAGATGCCGGTCGTCTGGGCGAGCAGTACGATGCCGGCGCGGATCTCCTCGTCTGTGACGGAGTCGATCGAGCCTTCGCTGCGCCGCGCCTCCTCGATTGCGTAGGGACCGTCGGCCGGATTGCCGTTCGCAAGCGACTTGGCGATCGTGTCGGGCTTGACCGGTCGACAAACCTCGTGCCCGGCGGCGTATGCGGTCGCCACCGGCGAGCAGCCCTCGGCCTGCGCGCCGCTCATCCTCGGCGCCTGGCCGGAGATCAGCCCGAGCTCGCGCCACTCGGCGAACCCCTTGGCGATCTTGGTGAACAGAGAGCCCGAAGCGATCGGGGCGACGATCCGGTCGGGCAGCTCGAAGCCGAGCTGCTCGGCGATCTCGTAGGCAAGCGTCTTCGATCCCTCGGCGTAGTAGGGCCGCAGGTTGACGTTCACGAACGCCCAGTCGCGCTCCGCGGATAGCTCGGTGCAGAGCCGGTTGACGTCGTCGTAGGTGCCCTTCACCGCCACCAGCTTGGTCCCGTAGACCCCTGTGGCGAGGATCTTCTGCTCCTCGAGGTCAGCGGGGATGAAGACATAGGACTGGAGCCCGAGCGCGGCGCCGTGGGCCGCGACCGAGTTGGCGAGATTGCCCGTCGAGGCGCAGGCGATCGTCTCGAAGCCGAGCTCGCGCGCCCGTGTGACGGCGACCGAGACGACGCGGTCCTTGAAGGAGTGGGTCGGGTTGGCCGCGTCGTTCTTGACCCAAACCTCACGCAACCCCAGCCGCGCGGCGAGCCGGTCGGCCTTGATTAGCGGCGTGCAGCCAGCGGGTAGCCCGGTCCGCGAGGCGAGCCGTCCGGACGGTCCGGGAGGGCCGTCGAGCACCGGCAGGAAGTCGGCGTAGCGCCAGATGTTCTGCGGACCGGCCTGAATGCGCCGGCGCAGCTGGTCGGGGTCGGAGCCGAGCGCGGAGTGGTCGTAGGCGACCTCCAAAGGCCCGAAGCAGCGATCGCAGACGTACAGCGCCTCCAGTGGATACTCGGTGCTGCACTCTCGGCATCTCAGGTGTGTCACAGCCACGTTGGGACTCCTTGTCTTCGTCTTCGCCGGTAACCCGTGTGGCAAAGAGCAGGAAGCCCGCCACACATCTCTCAGGAATTGGCACCTTTCCGCTGTTAGACGGCGGTTGCCGGGGTTTCATCGGGCCAGTCCCTCCACCCCTCTGGATGTGTCCAGCTATGTT
>DATASE010000080.1:0-62390 GCA_036269375.1 Solirubrobacteraceae bacterium | reverse complement strand
ATCGAGGCAGGTAACCCACGTGTTACTCACCCGTTCGCGGCTCTGCCCCAGGGCAAGCCCTGGTTC
The DNA here is from genome assembly GCA_036269375.1 of Solirubrobacteraceae bacterium. GTDB lineage: Bacteria > Actinomycetota > Thermoleophilia > Solirubrobacterales > Solirubrobacteraceae > Palsa-744. The sequence goes on along the minus strand of DATASE010000080.1, from coordinate 62,324 downwards.
GTCGCTCCACTTGCATGTGTTAAGCACGCCGCCAGCGTTCGTCCTGAGCCAGGATCAAACTCTCCGTGAAGTGGGCCCGAGGGCCCGGATACACAGAAAGCCTGTCATGTGTGATCGAGACCGTACACGTAGGTCTCGCCATGACGGGGTGCTTCTCTACTTGACTCTTTTGTCCGCCGCCGTACGCGGGCCGATCGAGATCGGCGTCGCTACCCGGCGACGGGTCGAACCTGGACGCACACCACGATCCCATCGGGATCGAAGGTGCGCATGCTGTTGAGTTTTCAAAGACCGCCTAGCCTCTGTAGAGAGGACTTCTCGCCAGAGGAGACCTCGACCCACGCCCTAAGGCGCCTGCGGGCCGACCGTTGAGTATAGCGCGCTCGTCCACTTCGCGCCCGGGAGCGCAAGACACCGCCCCGGTCGCAGACCGAGCTGCTAGGCAAAGCATACTAAGTCGGCGCTCGGACGGAAGCATGCGCCGCCGGCTCAGCCGGCCCGGAGCTTGCGAAAACGACGCTTGCCCACCCGCAGCACGGCGCCGTCGAGGCGCTCACCGGCGACGTCGTGCTCGCCGGCCGCCAACGGCTGCTCGTCCAGCGAGACCCCGCCGCCGTCGATCAGGCGGCGCGCCTGCGAGCGCGAGACGCCGAACGCCTCGGCAATCAGCGCGGGGACGTGCACGCTCCCGTTCGCGCACGTAAAGACCTGCTCCTGCACCTGCTCCGGCGCGGCGTGCTCGACGAACACGCGGTCGAACTCCGCCTCCGCCTTGGCTGCCTGCTCGGGCGAGTACAGCCAGCCGACCAGCTCGCGCGCCAACGCGCGCTTTGCCTCGCGCGGCGCAATGCCGGGGTCGAGCTCGCGCCCCAGCAGCAGGCTGTAGTACTCCCCCATCGCGGCGTCGGGGATCGACAGCGTCTTGCCGTACACCTCGCCGGGCGGATCGGTCACGCCGATCTGGTTGCCGAGCGACTTGCTCATCTTCTGACGACCGTCGGTCCCGACCAGGATCGGCATCGTCAGGATCGTCTGCTCGGGCTGCCCGAACGAGCGCTGCACGTCGCGCCCGAGCAGCAGGTTGAACTTCTGGTCGGTTCCCCCGAGCTCGACATCGGCGCGCACCGCCACCGAGTCGTAGGCCTGCAGCAGCGGGTAGAGCATCTCGAGCATCGAGATCGGCTGCGATCCGGCCATCCGCTGCGCGAAGTCGTCGCGCTCGAGCAGCTGCGCGACCGTCGTCGTGGAGACCAGGCGCAGCAGCTCGGCCATCGGCATCTCCAGCCACTCGCTGTTGCGCCGCACCTCCAAACGCGCCGGGTCCCCGTCGAGGATCTTCAGCGCCTGCGCCTGGAAGGTGGCGGCGTTGGCGTCGATCTCGGCCGGCGAGAGCATCGGTCGCAGCGTGGAGCGACCCGAAGGGTCGCCCACGCGTGCGGTGTAGTCGCCCACGATCAACACGACGACATGGCCCTCCTCCTGGAACTCGCGCAGCTTGCGCAGCACCACGCTGTGACCCAGGTGGATGTCGGGCGCAGTCGGGTCGATCCCCAGCTTTACCCGCAGGGGACGCCCTTCTGCGCTCGTCCGCTCCAAGCGCTCGGCAAGTGCGCCTGCCGGCAGGGCGTCCACCGCATTGGCGCTCAGGCGCATCGCAAGGTCAAAGCCGTCCCCGGCAGGCTTGCCGAGTAGCTCACCAGCCGAGGAGCCGGCGTCGTGCCCGGAGCCCGGGGCGCCCGGCGCTGGCTCGTCTTGCTTGGCATTTGGCATCCGCGCCAATGCTAGACTGCCGCCTCCCGGTGGAGTCAGTGTCGACCGCAACGCCCCCCAGCGGATCGACCGCAGCCCTGCGCGGCCGGCCGCGTCTGAAGAGGCTCCGTTTCGTGCTGATCCTCTTTGCCGTCGTGCTGCTCGGGCTGGTCTCGTTCGTGTTTGGCATGTTCGTTGCCGTGGCGTCTGACCTGCCGTCGCTGACCCGCTTCTCGCTGCTCAAGGACGCCCAGAGCTCTGTGCTGCTTGACGATCTCGGCCACCCGATCGGCGTGCTGAGCGAACGCAACCGGGTTATCGTGCGCCCCGACCAGATCCCGGCGATCGTCAAGGACGCGGTGATCTCGATCGAGGACAAGCGCTTTCGCAACAACAGCGGCGTCGACGTTCGCGGCATCGCGCGTGCGTTCGTGCAGGACGTCGTCCACAAAGGCGCAGTACAGGGGGCCTCGACGATCGAGCAGCAGTTCATCAAGAACGCCCTGCAGGCCCAGTCGCACCGCACCGTCTTCGAGAAGCTGCGCGAGGCGGCGCTTGCCTACCAGCTCTCACACAAGTGGAGCAAGGAAAAGATCATCACCGCCTATCTGGACACGATCTACTTCGGCAACGGCGCCTACGGCATCGAGGCCGCGGCTCAGACCTACTTCGGTCGCGACGTAAACCACCAGGGGTGCGGCACGCCGAGCCACCGGCTGTGCGTGGAAGAGATGAACGCCCCGGAAGCGGCGCTGCTTGCCGGCATCATCCAGGACCCGACCGCCTATGACCCCGCCGACCACCCGCTCGCCGCCAAGCGTCGGCGCGACGTGGTGCTCGACCAGATGTATCAGCAGGGATACATAGACAGGCAGGTGTACGAAGAAAGCGTCGCGCAGTCGTTGCCGGCCCCACCCGACGTCCAGACACCGCAGCGTCCGTCGGTCGAAGGCGTCGACGTTGGCTACTTCACCAGCTGGGTGCAGCAGCAGCTGATCGAACGCTACGGCGCCCCGCGCGTGTTCGACGGCGGACTGCACGTCAAGACCACGCTCGACCTCGGCGTGCAGCGCGCGGCCGAACAGGCGATCGACGGCTACCTGCCCGGACCGGAAGGGCCGACCGCGGCGCTCGTGGCGATCGAAAACTCCACTGGCGAGGTGCGCGCGATGGTCGGCGGGCGCAACTACGACCGGACGCCCTTCAACCTCGCCACCGAGGGTGAGCGCCAACCTGGCTCCTCGTTCAAGGCCTTCGACCTCGCCGCCGCGCTGGAGGACGGCATCTCGCCGGAATCGGTTTGGTCCTCACGCCAGAAGGTGTTCCACTACTCCGGACCCCACGGGACCGAACGGTTTGTCGTGCACAACGACGAAGGGGCGTACACGGGGTCGAACACGCTGACCGGCGCCACCGCCTACTCAGACAACTCGATCTACGCCGAAGTCGGCTTGAAAGTCGGGACGACACGGATCGCCCATATCGCACACGAGATGGGGATCACCACTCCCCTTTCGACCAACGCGGCGATGACGATCGGCGGGCTGCAGATCGGCGTCACGCCGCTTGACATGGCGCACGCCTACGAGACGATCGCCCACGGCGGCGATCGCGTCAGCGGCTCGCTCGTCTCTGACCTGCAGCCTGTCGGTGTCCAGGAAGTCCAGGCCGGCGCCCAGCCGCTGCCCGACGGGCACCGCCACGACGTAAACCAGGTCGTCGCCAAGCGGATCCTGCCGGGCACGGTGGCGAGCACCGAGACCTCGGTGCTCGAGACAGTCCTTCAGTACGGCACCGCTCGTGCGGCGGCGATCGGACAGTTCGCCGCCGGCAAGACCGGCACCACCTCCAACTACGGCGACGCCTGGTTCGTCGGCTGGGATCGCAAGTACACCGTCGCGGTCTGGGTCGGCTATCCCGACTCGCTCGTGCCGATGACCACCGACTTCAACGGCTCGCCTGTGCTGGGCGGCACCTTTCCGGCGCTGATCTGGCACGACTTCATGCTGAACGCGATGCAAGTCGAACAGAGCCGCGCAGCGGCGAGCGGCTCGAACAGCAGCAAGGAAACGCTCGGCACACGCTCCCAGACGAGCGGCGCGACGAGCGGCGAAGGTGGCACCAAGCCGAGCGGCGCCGGCGCCTCCGAAGCGGGCGAAGGCAGTCATGGCCCTGGCGCAGGCGGCACGAGCGGCACGGGTACTCCTAGCGGTGCGCACGGCAACGGGGGTGGCCGCAGCACCGGCACGGGCGGCGGCAGCACAGGCAGCGGCTCAGGCGGCGGCTCCGAAGGAGCCGGCGAACAGGCGCCGGCGGCGCCGACGCCAGGGGGCTCCGGCTCGCAGCCGAGCAGCCCCACCGGTCAGTCCGAAGCCGGTCCGCCGAGCTCCGGCGGCTCGGCGGGCGCCACGGGCGGGATCAGCCCGAGCGGCTGAGCTGGCGCTCGGGCCAGGGGCGCGAAACGTGGCGGTTGCCGGCGAGGCAAAAGCGCCAGCGCAGCTCGACCGCCTTGCTGATGCCGATGCGCGTGCCCACCGCGACGGGCATCCCAATTCCGTCCGCGAGATCGAGCCGCGCTGCCTGCTCGTGCCGAGCCGTTGGGGCGAGCCGCGCGGCCTCCTCGCTGTCGGCTCGCCGCAGGCGAACCGGGCCGTCGACGAGGCTCGTCCGGTTTTGCGCCAGGCCGATCGCTAGCGCCTGCGTCAGCTTGCCGGGGCCCGAGCACAGCTGCCGATCGCCGACTCCGCCACGGCGCTCGCGCATCGCCTCGATGCCGCTCAGCGGCTCCAAGGCTCGGATCAGCACCGCGGCCCCGACGCCGGCCGGCTCGCAGACGGCGTTTAGCAACGCGTGGATGCCGTAGGAGCGGTAGACATAAGCCGTCCCCGGCCCCTCGAAGAGCGTGCGCGTACGCGGGGTGACACCCACGAAGGCGTGACACGCCGGCTCACTCTCGTGGTAGGCCTCGGTCTCAACGATCATGCCTGCGACACCCTCGTGCTCGACCACGCAGCCGAGCAAAGCCCTTGCGACCTCGACTACCGGCCGCTCGTAGAAGCGCGCCGCTAGGCCCCGAGCGGGCCTAGTCCTCGCCACGACCCTCCGCGAGCACCCTCCGCGCCTCGTCCAGCTGCTCGCGCACCCGCGCGAGCGCCGTCCCACCCTCGGAGACCTTGGACTCAAGCCACGAGTCGCGCGCCAGCACCCGGCGATAGTCGGCTAGCGCTTCGGCGTCCGCGAAAAGCGCGCAGCACGCCACGAGCTCCTCGGCGCTCAACTGCGAGAGCTTGCGGGCGCTGTCCACCGCGCTGCGCACGAGCGCGGCCACGACCCCGTGCGCCTCGCGAAACGGGAGGCCACGGCGCACCAGCAGGTCGGCGACGTCTGTCGCGGCGATCAGCTCGTCGCCCGCCGCTGCGGCCAGGGCCTCGCGGTCGAAGCTCACCCCGACGAGCATTCCCCGCGCAGCCGCAAGCGCCAGCTCCAGCGTGTCTGCCGCGTCGAAGACGTGCTCCTTGTCCTCCTGCAGGTCCTTGTTGTAGGTGAGCGGCAGGGCGTGCAGCACTCCGTGCAGTGCGCTCAGGTGCCCGACCACGCGCGGCGCCTTGGCTCGCAGTAGCTCCGCGGCGTCTGGGTTCTTCTTCTGCGGCATGATCGAGGAGCCCGCGCTCCAGCTGTCGGGGAGCTCGCAGAAGCCGAACTCGCTGCTGCACCACAGCACCAGCTCGGCCCCGAGCCTCGAGAGGTGGGTGGCGCACGTCGCCGCTGCGCTCAGATAGTCGAGCGCGAAGTCGCGGTTGGCGACCGCGTCGATCGAGTTGGGGGCCGGCGCCGCGAAGCCCAGCTCGGCGGCGACCATCCGCCGGTCGGTCTGGAAGTTGACCCCCGCGAGCGCTCCGGCGCCGAGCGGGAGGCAGCCGCACTGGCGCTCGGCGAAGGCAAAGCGTTCGCGGTCGCGCGCCAGCATCCAGAAGTAGGCGAGCAGGTGGTGGCTCAGGTAGACGGGTTGGGCTCGCTGTAGGTGCGTGTAGCCCGGCATCGGCCAGTCCAGGTGCTCTTCGGCCCTTGCCAGCAGCACGTCCATCAGCTCGGCCACCAGCGCCGCGGCCGCAGACGCGCGGTCGCGCACGTAGAGCACGAGATCGGTGGCCACCTGGTCGTTGCGCGAGCGCGCCGTGTGCAGCTTGCCGCCGACCGAGCCGACCAGCTCGGTCAGGTGGCGCTCGATCGCCATGTGGACGTCTTCGTCGTCGGGCGAGAAGACGAAATGGCCTCCCTGCAGCTCGGCGGCGACCCGGTCCAATCCCTCGAGCAACGCGTCGCGCTCCTCGCCGGCGATGATCCCGCTGGCCGCGAGCATCCGCGCGTGCGCGCGCGACTGCTCGACATCCTGGCGCCACAATCGGCGATCGAAGCCGATCGAGCTGTTCATCTGCACGAACGCGGGGTCCTGCGGTTCGCCAAAGCGGCTCATGGGGGCGCAGTCTATGACCCGCGCAGCCTGTGGCTCGGGCGGCGCTGTTCAGGGTTAGCCGGCCGTCGCAGCCGGCCGGCCCTCATCCGTAGTAGCGCCCCACGATCAGCAATTGACTGAACACGTCGTGGGCCAGCACGACCAGCACGATCGCCGCTGCCACCGCGACGCCGATTCGGCGCGAGAGACCGTACAGCGCGGTGGCGATCGTCAACGCAACAAGCGGCAACAGGGGCAGCAAGTACCTGGGCTCCGCGAACGTGCCTTCGTTGCGATACACGTAGGAGGTGAGCCCGACGAGCGCGAGCAGGCCGAACGCCATCGTCGCGTAGACGGCTGCCTCGCCGAGACGGGCGCGCAGGACAGCGCGAGCAGCGACGAGCGTCCGTAGGAGCAGAACGGCGATGACACCAACCGGGACGATTGCGGCGTTCTGCACCCAGGTCGGAAACGAGGTGTCCAACCACCCGTAATAACCGACCATGCGGTCGTACCAGAGCTCCCGCGTGCTCCAGACGCCGGGAAAGTAATTCTTCGTTCCGGGCAGCCGCGGAAGGTAGAACTGCCAGACGTAATTGAGCTTGTCAGGCAGCGAGCCGTGCGCGCCTTTGAGTCCGAGAGTTTTCGAGATTATGCCGAGCACCGGGTGACCGGAGAGGAGGTTCATCAGCAGGTAGACGGCCGCCGGCGCCACGGCGACGGCGAGCGCGAGCGCGAGCGAGACGTAAGCGGCGCGGCCCTGTGTCCGTGCAGCGCGCACAGTGAGCAGCACAAGACCGAGCAGCACTCCCGGCACCAGGCCTACGAAGTTGAGCTTGGTCAGGAAGCCGATCGCAAGCAGGGCGCCAGTCGCGAGCGCGAGCGGGCGCGTGAGGCCGCGATGGAAAGCCCGTGCCAGCGCGTAGAAGCAACACGCCGCGACGGCGGTGAGCATGGAGTCGGGGTTGACCGCACCAGACATGAACCCAAGCAGGGGGGCGAGCGCAGCGCTGAGGGCGCCCGCGGTCCACAGCCAGCGACTGGCCGGAAAGACCTCCCGCAGGAACAGGAACGTGAACAGTGCCGTCACGCCGGCCATCAGCGCGCTCAGCAGGCGCATCGCCTCGAGCTGGTCGAGCAGCGTCCCACTGGCGGCGAGCTCGTAGGGGATCGTCTGGATTGCGTAATAGAGCGGAGGACCGTTGTAGGAGCCGCCGACCCCGCCCCCGCCGGCGCGCGAGGGGCGCTGGGAAAGGTCCTGCTCGAGCCGGCTCTGTTCGGTCTGCGAGGAGATCGTTTTGACTTCGGGGCTCTGGCGCACTTCGTATTGATGGACGTCGTGCAGCGCCGTTTCCTCTTCCGAGGAGAAGCTGATTTCCGAGGAGGTCGGCATCGCGTGGTTCTCGGCCAGCTGTTGGGTGTAGGCAAAGTGCGAAGGCTCGTCGACGATTTGGAACGGAGGAACGAGCAGCGACCAGCACACCGCGTTGACGATCGCCACCAGGGCGCAGCCCCAGGCGGCACGCGGAACCCGCCGCAGCGATTCGCGAAGGCGCCCGACCCCTGCGCGCGCTCGGCCGGCACCCGCCAGTGTCGGGCGCCGGCGTTCGGCGCGTCGAGCGCGCGTTCGCGCTTGACGCTCGAGCTCTCGCGAGGACCGAGCCTTCTGCGCCCGCTGCGCGGAGGCTTCAGACGGTCTCGAGCGAATGTCGCCCCTCACCTGAGCTCCTCCAGCACGAGCCGGCCGACTCCGAGGACGAGGAGCAGCATCAGGACGATCACGAGGTAGGCAACCCACGCTCCGCTCGGCGCCTTGCCGTAGCCGAGGTCGCGAGCGGCCGAGGAGAAAAGCGACGCCCACGTCCGCGTGCCCGGGCGCAGGTATTCGACGTGCAGCTCGGCCTGGCCAAGCGGATTGCTCGCAATGGCAGCGCCGGGACTGGGTTTCCCCGAATAGCGGACCGCACCGAGCGTGGGGCCGACGGCAAGGCAGATGCGCGCTCCCCTCAGAGCGCTCGCAAAGCTCGCCACGCCGACTGTGACGTTCGGCGCCGGCGGTCCGCCACCAGGGTGCGTGGCCTCTCTGACCACACGATTGCCGCTCAGCACCTGCAAGGTCAGCGGCGGGCTGTAGTAGATGCCTTCCGCGGCAACCCGGATTGCGGTGGTCCCGCTCGGTATGAGCCCAGCCGCCTGACAGTTGCTCAGCCGCTGCTTTTCGTCTTCCAGTTCGACGTAGTTGCTGGCGGCGATCGCGTTGCTCCCCACCACCACGAGCGGCCGGTGCGAGAGCACCGTCAGAACCGCCACGACGATCGCGGTCAAACCGACCGCCAGGACCGCTAGCACGCTCCGCGACATCGGTTGCACGTGGGTTGGTTTGTCAGGGTGCGTGCGCTCATCGCGATGAAGGCGCATGCCCGCCGACCGACCGGACGGCCCGCGGTCACCGCCTGATGGCCCAGGTCTCTACCGTCACGGTAATCGGTTGTCACACTCGTCGGTGCCGCCGCGTGGTGGTCACCGGCCCGGAGGACCAGCTCACACGGCTATCGGCGCATGAGCGGACCCTTCCGCCCATCCGGACGACACCCGTCGCAACCGTTCACGCCCAGGGTGTGAGCTGACTGTTTCCCACTCACGATCCACGGTCTTCCGCGTATCGCAGCGCGGCAAGCAGCAGTCTCCTGTAGACCTCCACGCAGCCGTTCGCCCAGGCTGGCACGGGTTTATCCAACAACTCAGACTCTACGGCTCCTGAGAATAGAACCAGCACCCGATAGTCGGAAACATTCCGAGTGCGCTGAACCGCTTTCCGCCAGGCGAACGTCCTCGGCAACTGTGACGCCAGCGACCCCCATGCGCGAAGCTTCTCGGTGAGCCATCCCTGGGAAAGGGCCTGGGCGACGATCGCCAGCTCGGTGACAGCGAGCAGGGGCGCCAGCAACACGAGCGTCCGAACCCGCAGATTGCTCAACACTGCCAACCCCCTGTTTCGCTCGAGGTAGAACCACTTGTGACGCCCCTTCTCGAACTGGTAGTCGTGCACGACAAGGGCGCGCGGGCAGAAGCGCACCCTGCGACCGCTCAGCCGCATGCGCCAGGCCAGGTCTGTGTCGTCCACGTACATGAAGAAGCGCGGGCACATTCCGCCGAGCTGAAGAAATGCGGATCGACGCGCGAGCAGAGCAGCTCCCGAGACCGCGGCGGCGTCGCGCGGCGCGCCGCGCTCGCGGACGCCACCGTAGCGGCCCGACCACGAGATGCCGACGATGCTCACCGGGTTCTCGCCGGCGTTGACACGTCCGTCGGGCAGCAGCACCTGAGCCCCGACGACACCGACGTCCTCGCCGTCGACGGCGGCCAGCAGCTCGTGCAGGCAGGCTGGACAGGCTACGGCGTCGGGGTTCAGGAAGAAGAGCCAATCGCCGCGCGCGTTCGCGGCCGCGAGGTTCGCCGCGCGAACGTAGCCGAGATTTTCACCGTTGGAGATCGACCGAACCGGGATCGCGTGCTCGCTCTCGGGCAGCGACCGCGGCTTGGACCCGGGCGGGCCGTTGTCGATGACGAGCACCTCCAGCGGGGGCAGCGTCTGTGCAAGCAGACTGTCGACCGCTCGGCGCAGGCCGTTCGCGTCGCCGTAGGCTACGACGATCGCTGTGATCGTGGCGCTCATCCTCGCCAAGTATGGGGCGCCCGGAGGGTGCCGGCGCGATGAGCGGCTCCCCCTTATGCCTCGCCGTGGTCCCGGCCTACAACGAGGCCGACACCATCGCTCAGGTGATCGCCTCGCTACGGCGCGAGGCGCCGCAGTTCGACACCCTCGTCGTCGACGACGGCTCCACCGACCACACTGCGGCGCTGGCGCGCAGGGCAGGCGCACAGGTCTTGCGGCTGCCGTTCAACCTCGGAATCGGCGGAGCGGTCCAGACCGGCTTCGTCTATGCGCGCGACCACGGCTATGAGCTGCTCGCGCAGGTGGACGGAGACGGGCAGCACGACGCGGTCGAGCTCGAGCGTCTGCTCGCGACGATGCGGGAGTCGGAGGTCGACGTGGTCTGCGGCTCGCGGTTTCTGACCTCTGACCACCGCTACCCGGCGCCGATCAGCCGCCGCACCGGTATCCACATCTTCGCTTTCCTGCTCTCGCGGATGGTCGGCACCCCCGTCAGCGACCCCACCTCGGGGTTTCGCCTTTACAACCGCCGCGCGATCGAGCTGTTCGCCCGCGACTACCCTCATGACTACCCAGAGGTCGAGGCGGTCCTGATCCTCCATCACCACCACCTGCGCATGCTCGAGGTGCCGGTGCGAATGTACAGTCGCGGCGGCGGCAGCTCCTCGATCGGAACTGGGAAGTCCGCCTACTACATGCTCAAGGTGCTGCTCGCCCTGTTCGTCGGCATGGGACGGCGCCCCGCTCTCGGGCTCACCGAAGACGACGCAGCGGGCGTCGAGCGAGCGATCGGCTAACGCCGCCGTCGATGCAGGCTCGCGTCCAACTGGTGGCGATCGCGGGAGCGGCGTTGCTGCTGCTGGCAGTGCTTGAGATGGTGCGCCGCCGACGCCTGATGGAGCGCTACGCGCTGCTGTGGATACTCTCGGCCCTGACGCTGCTCGGGCTCGCGCTGTGGAACAGCGCTCTGGTGAGCATCAGCCACGCGATCGGCGTCATCTACCCGCCCAACGCGCTTTTCTTCGTGGGGATCGGCTTCATCCTGCTGCTCCTGCTGCACTTCTCAGCTGCCGTCTCGCGGCTGACCGACCAGACGGACACGCTCGCCCAGCGCCAGGCGCTGTTGGAAGAGCGTCTGCGCCGCCAGGAGCGCTCGCTACACGGCCCCGCGCCCGAGCGCCGCCCCCAGACGCCGCCTGAGGGTCTGGGAGAGCAGGCGCGAGCGGCGGGCGAGGCGCAACGGTCTGCGGCGCCGCGCCAGCCGCTCGCGTAGCTGGCGTTCGGCCGGTCCGCGCCGATCCGCCCAGCGCTCGGCCTCCTCGCGCAGGGCGGCGACGGTTCGCTCGGCGGCGTGGCCGTCCAGTGGCCCTAGATAGCTTTCGGCGATCACGCGCCGTCGGCTGAGCACGCTTGCCGAGCAGGGCTTCGCCGCCGCGGCCTCCACCGTATCTGCGAGACTCGCCGCGTCGTCGACGACCGCGATCTCCTGCCGCCAGCGCTCGAACGGGATCAACTGATCGCCGACGCTCAGCGCCAGCGGGTCCCAGCCCGTGTAGATGACCGGGCGGCCGGCCAACATCGCCTCGAGCATCGCCGTGCTTTGAAACCCGACGACGGCATCGGCAGTTGCGATCAACGGTCGCGCGTCGGCCTGCGGGTCAACCAGGGCGATCCGGCTCCCCCACAGACCCTTTGCCTCGCGCCGCCACGCCTGCAACCGCTCGAGCGACTGCTGCGGATGAGGCTTGACCAGCACGCGCCACCCACGCTCAGCCAGCTCGTGCAGTCCCCGCTCGGTCTGGCGATGCAGATCGGCCCACACAGGCGCTTCGGAGGCTTCGCCGGGATAGTAGGCATCGACCGCGTAAGAGAGAAACAACACGGTGCGTTCGTCCCGATCGGCGGCGGTTTCAGCGCCACGCGTCCCACGCCCGGGTGCATCGTTGCGGGCTGGCGCGCCGCGAGCATGCGTGCGAGTTGCAGCGTCGCGTTCGGCTCGCTGCGGTTGCCGGCCGTAGAAGTCCAAGCGGGGCTGTCCGGTGACCAGGATGCGCTCCGCTACCCCCCCGGCATTCAGCCAGAAGCGCTTGTGCCGCTCGCTGCAGACTGTCATTCGGTCGGCGCACGGCGGCGCGAAGCGACGGATTTCCTGCGCGTGCTCGCGCAGCGTGTACTCGGAGATCGTCGTCTCCTTTTGGGCCACGAGAAACGGCACGCCAAGGGCGTGGGCGATCTGCGGCATCTCGCGCACGTAGAAGAAGGTGTCTGACGGGACGACGATCGCGTCGAACGGCCTGAAGGAAAATCTGTCCTCGAGCATCTCCCGCAGGACGGCGGCGTAGCGACGGCGCGCGCCCGCCAGCTCGTCGCAGGCAAACGCCCTAAGCCCCGTAGCCACCTCCGCGGGCAGGATCCGAAGCGCCTCGGCGCGCAGGTGCTCGTAGGGGATCGTTTCTAGCTCGATCCCCTGCGCGGCGCGCTGCATCTCCTGGATGTCCTGGGAAAAGTGATGTTCGAGCAAGAGGAATCGCACTGATGGGAGGATAATGATCAAGTGCTGTTTCCCGACCAGCTCCGCTCCAGTCGGCTGCTCGACCTCGGCGGCAAGGGGAACCTCACGCCCGGCCAGCTGGAGAGCATGCTCGCACTCGCCCGTCGCCCGCTCGACCGTGCGTTTGAGCGCCGCGCCACCGCGCTCTCCGACCTCGCCGCGCTCGGCAAGGACGTAGCCAAGGCCGTGGCCGTAGGGCGCGACGGGCGCTCACGAGGGCCGCGAGTGCTGGTGGTCTCGCTGCGGGGCTGGTCGGTCCACAACGCCTACGAGCTGGCGATCGCCCACGCGTTGCGACTGCGCGGCGCCGAGGTCGCGTTGCTCACCTGCGGCGGCGGGATGCCCGCGTGCGAGCTCGGTTGGGCACGGCGCGCACACCCGCGCCCATGCGATCGCTGCGCCTGGCTGACCGATCGGGTCGTGGGGACGGCGGGGCTCGAGCACCGCCGGCTCGGCCAGCGCCTGCCGTGGGGGAGCGATTCCCGTGCCGCGCCGATCGGGACGGCCGACAGCGGCGCGGCGACGGACGCGCGCAACCGTGAGGCCTCGCGCGTCAGCTCGTGCTGGTTGCTGAAGACCACCCGTCCCGAGCTGGTGCGTGACGGGGAGCATCTGGTCGCCGACTTCGCCACCGCCGCCGCCGGGGTGGAGACCGCAGCGGCGGACGTTCTCGACGAGCTCCGGCCCGAGATCGTGTTCATGTTCAACGGCACGTTTGCGGCCGAGCGCGTGATTCGTGGAGTGGCGATCGAGCGCGGTATCCGCGCGCCCACCTACGAGATGGCCCAACGCGCAGGCGCGCTCGTGCTCTCTCAGGACTTCCCGGCGTGCGAATGCCGCCTCGACGGGCTTTGGCAGCGTGTCCGCAAGCACCCGTTGAGCGAACGCCAGCGCCAGGAGACGGTCGGGCTGCTACGCAATCGCGCCGAGGGGGTCGACACCCACGAATCCTCCTACTCGCGCATGCGCTACGACAACGACCCGGCGCAGCTGCGCCGCCAGCTGGGCCTTGACGAGCGAAAGCGACTCGTCTCTCTGTACCCCAACGTCATCTGGGACAGCGCAGCGGTCGGGCACGACGTGGCCTTTGCGTCGATATTCGACTGGATCGAGCAGGCGGTGCGATTGGCCGGCGAGGGAGAGCTGGCGCGCGAGCTCGATCTCGTCATCCGCACTCACCCTGCCGAGCAGCGCTGGGGGACACGTGAGAGCGTGCAGGAGACGCTCGCCTCTCGGGTCGGGGAGCTGCCCCCCAACGTCCGCCTGATCCGAGCTGAGGAGCCGTTGTCCTCCTACACCCTGATGGAAACCTCGGACCTGGTGCTCACCTATACGACCACGGTGGGGCTGGAGGCTGCCGCGCGGGGCAAGCGGGTCGTCGTGGCCGGCGACACCCACTATCGCGGCCGCGGGTTCACCTACGACCTCGATCGGCGCGAGCAGCTTTCGGGCGTGCTCGCGCGACCACCGTCGCCGCCGTCGAGCGAGGAAACCGAGCTGGCGCTGCGCTACGCGCACATGTTCTTCTTCCGGATGATGATCCCGTTCCCGGGCTTGCAGACGCACGGCGACAGGGTCATACGCGCGCCACGACGAGCCGCCGAGCTGCAACCTGGGACAGACCCGTATCTGGACTGGATCTGCGCGCGCATCCTCGACGGCGACGAGTTCGGCCTGCCCGACGAGCTCGCGCGCGACGCGCAGGCGGACTCCTTGCCCCCAACCTCACCTTCGCCTGCAGTCACCAACGGTGGGGACTTGGCGTGCGCCTCCTGACACTCGGGAGGAGCGGAGCTTGTTGGCTCGCACTGGCCGAGGAGCTGCCGCAGGAAACGTTTAGCCAGGGCGGAGCGCGAGCCGAGGGTCACTCGAGCAGGCGGGTCAGCTCCGCGACGACCCGCTCGACCTCTGTGCGACTCAGCGCTGGATAGATCGGTAGCGAGATTGCGCTGGCGTAGTACTCCTCTGCGTGAGGGCACCGATCCTGGGGGAAGCCGAGCGTGTCCCGGTAATAGGGGAATCTGTAGATCGGGATGTAGTGAACCTGCACGCCGATACCGGCCGCCCGCAGGCCCTCGAACACGTCGCGGCGCGCTGCCGCGCCCGCCAGCACGCGCACGACGAACAGGTGGTAGGCGTGCAGCGAGCCATCCGGCGCGGAGGGCGGCAGCACGACGCGCGACTCCTCGGCCAGCAGCTCGCGATACCAGCCAGCGATCTCGTTGCGGGCGGCGATCCACTCGTCGAGACGCTCGAGTTGGCTGAGACCGAGCGCGCACTGGAAATCGGTCAACCGATAGTTGAAGCCAAGCTCGCGTACCTCGTAGTACCAGCTCCCCTCCTCCGCCGACGGTTTCAGATGCTCGTGTGCGATCCCATGCGTGCGGAAGCTGCGCAGGCGCGCAGCCAGCCGGTCGTCCTCGGTCGTGACGATGCCACCCTCGCCTGTGGTCATCGCCTTGACCGGGTGCAGCGAGAACGTCGTCATGTCGGCGCCACCGGGGCCACCGACTTGAACCCCTGCCCGGTGTCCGCCAAGCGCGTGGCACCCGTCCTCGATGACGACGACGCGCTCGCGCACGCTCTCCAATGGCTTCAGGTCCACCGGAAGCCCTGCGAGGCTGACGGCGACGATCGCGCGCGTCCGGTCCGATAGCTGCTCCGCCGCTGCCGCGGTGTCGAGATTCCACGTGGCGGTGTCGACGTCGACGAATCGTGGCGCGGCGCCGACGAACAGAGCGCAATTGGCCGACGCTACGAACGTCAACGGGGTGGTGAGCAGCTCGTCACCCGCTCCCAGCCCGGCTGCGTGGGCTGCGCCGTGCAGAGCCGCCGTCCCGTTGGCAAACGCGACCGCGTGACGTGCCCCGACGTACTCCGCAAAGCGCCGCTCGAACTCGCCGACCAGCGGCCCCTGCGTGATCAGCTCCCGGCGCAGGGCCCCCGCGACCGCCTCGATGTCGCGCTCGGTGACCTGCTGGCGCCCGTAGGGCAGCAACTTAGTCGACCACTTGCTCACACGTCTCGCAGGCCATCGTGCAGCGCATCATACGGATGGCGCCCAGCGGCTGGGGTCGAGCAACCGCTCGGCAAGCTCGGGCTCCGGCAGATCTGAGTTCGCGGCGATTCTTCCGAAGCGTTCGATTCCGTCGAGCAGTGCGTCGAGCTCGCGCTCGTCGCGCGGGCCGAGCAGTGCGCAGTCGATCCCTGGGCGACTTGCCACGAAAGCCACCGCGGCCCCGGGCAGCTCCTCCCAGCTCGCCCCGAGTGCCAATCGCACTACGTTGGCTGCGTCGGCGAGCGCCGCGAACGCCCCATCCAGGTGCTGTCCTGCGGGGCTCAGCACGCCGTGCAACAACAGCGAACGGGCGATGACCGCGGTGCCGGCCACCGTCGCGGTCGGCAGCACCCGCCGCTCGGGTCGCCGATCGAGCGCGCTGTAGGCGACCTGGACGACGTCGAAGGCCGGGCTTGCGATCGCAGCGAGCGCGGCGGCGTCGCCGTAGACGGTCGCCCCGATCGCCGCCGTGAGCCCCTGCTCGCGCAGCTCGCTGAGCGCCTCCGCGACGGCGCCGCGCCGTATGAGCCTCTCGTCGGCGTTGTGGACCTGGAGCAAGTCGATCCGCTCGCGGCGCAGCGCACGCAAGCTGGCCTCGGCCGACGCGCGCACGTGGGCACGAACCTCAGACGGTCCAAGCGCGTCCCAGCCAGCTGAGGGGATCGCGAGCTTTGTGGCCAGGGCGCATCGCTCGCACGCGCCCAGTGCGGCTCCCACCAACTCCTCCGCCTCACCGTAGGCGGGCGCGGTGTCGACGAACCGCACACCGCGTTCCGCAGCGACCAGCAGCACACGCCGAGCGACACTGCGCTCGGGCGCAGAGCGCTCGGCTCCCGGTGCCCCGTAGGGGACGGCGAGCGCGGCGGTGCCGACACCCAGCGCGCAGCCCTCTTCGGCAAAGATGCTCACAGCCGGACCATGCTCAGTTGTGCGAACGGAAGACCACGCCTGGCGCGCGTCCCTGCAGGTGCGCCTCCAGTTCGCCCGCCCGGTATGCCTTCTCCATGCGCTCGAACGCGGCCGCGACCGCATGAAGCGTACGCGCGACGTCGTCCTCTGTGTGGCTGTAGGTGGGGAAGATCGGCACGCCGAACAGCACGCCGCGCCTGTGGCACTCCTGCAAGAACACCCCACGGAGCATCGGCGATGGCACCCCGTCGGCGTCGCTGAAGTCGATCGCCGAGCGGGGTGGATTGCCGACCAAGTCCACGCCGAAGCTGGCGCCCGCAACGATCCGCTCGATCCCCGAACGCAGTTCGGCGCCGCGCGCCCAGATCCAATCGAGGACCGGCTGCTCCCGGATGACGCCGAGCGTGGCCACCGCGGCTGCGAGAGAGACAGTCTCCCCCGCGTAGGTCGTCGAGAAGAAGATCTCCTCGAACGCCCGCATCGTCTGCTCACGGCCGACGATCGCCGCGAGCGGATAGCCGTTGGCCATCCCCTTGCCGAAGCACGCCATGTCGGGGGTGAACCCGTACAGCTCCTGCGCTCCCCCGAGCGCGTAGCGAAAGCCGGTGACGATCTCATCGAGGACGAACAGAGCGCCGTGACGGTGCGCAAGCTCGACCGCCGCCTGAAGGTAGCCCTCGCCTGGCTCCTGGGCGGGGACCTCCATGACCACAGCAGCTACCTGCTGCTCGCGCAGTGCCGCAGCGAGCGCCCGGATGTCGTTGAACGCCACCGTGTGGATCAGCTCGCGGTTGGCCGCGGGAACCCCCGCGTCGCGACTGGTCGAGGCGACGTACCAGTCGTGGTAGCCGTGGTACC
Source organism: Solirubrobacteraceae bacterium (assembly GCA_036269375.1). Lineage (GTDB taxonomy): Bacteria > Actinomycetota > Thermoleophilia > Solirubrobacterales > Solirubrobacteraceae > Palsa-744. Next base: position 45,070 of record DATASE010000080.1, on the reverse strand, counting down.
CGGTGGCAATCACGTGCTCGCGGCCGGTGAGCGCGCGCGCCGCCCGGACCGCCCCGGCGGTCGCGTCGGCACCGTTCTTTGCAAAGCGCACGCGCTCTGCGCAGGGAATCAGCTCGACCAGTAGCTCGGCGAGCTCCACCTCGAGCGGGTGCATGAGCGTGAACGTCGTGCCCTGGCGGACCTGTGCGATCACCGCCTCGCTCACGGCCGGGTAGTCGTAGCCAAGCACGATCGGACCGAGCGCCATCGGATAGTCGATGTACTCGTTGCCGTCCACATCCCATACGTGAGCGCCCTTACCACGTTGCAGGAACTTGGGCGAGACGCCGTCGACGAACTGCGAGGGAGCCTTGCTGAGCGTCTGGGTGCCACCCGGGATCACGCGTCGCGCGCGCTCCCACAGGCGCTCGGAAGCGGCTACGGAGCGAGCAACGGGTCCGGTCGTGCGGCTCATCCGAGCGGGCTCCCCCCGCTGGCCAGCCAACCCCCGTCGACCACCAGCGTCTGGCCGGTGACATAGGAGGCAGCGGGCGAGGCTAGAAACGCTATCGCCGCGCCGATCTCCTCCGGGCGCCCGGCACGGGCGAGAGGAATACGAGCGAGGAAGCTGGCGCGCAGGTCCTCGCGCGCGAACGTCTCGGCGGTCATCGCCGTCTGCACGCGACCTGGGGCGACGGCGTTCACGCGGATCCCGTGCTGGGCCAGCTCGACCGCCAGCGCGCGTGTGAGCTGGCCCACGCCGCCCTTGCTCGCCCCGTAGGCGGCCAGGTTGGGCAGTCCGATCTGCTCGGTCAAGGAGGTCACGTTGACTATCGTCCCGCCGCCGGCCTCGCGCATGCGCTGCGCCGCACGCTGGCAGCAGAAGAACACCGCCGTCAGGTTGACTGCGAGCAGATCCGTCCACTCCTCCTCGGTGATCTCGAGCGCCGGCTTGCGCAGTTGAACGGCGGCGCAGGTGATCAGCGCGTCGCAGGTGCCGGCGGCGTCGAGCACGCGCTCGAACTCGTCGACGTCGCGCACGTCCGCGCTCACGGCAAGGCCGGTCCCGCCGGCCCGTTCGACGGCTGCGAGCGTCTGCCGAAGCGGCTCGGCGCGACGCCCGACGAGAGCTACCCGCGCGCCCGCCTGGGCAAGCGCGAGCGCGGCCGCGCGCCCGATCTCACCCCCAGCCCCGGTGACTACGGCGGTACGACCGTCGAGTCCGTGGGGGGCGTTCATCGAGGCGAGAGCGGTGCCCGCCACGGGTGCTTGCCCCACCATGCGTTCGTCGTCCAGCCGCCGTCGATCACGATCGTCTGGCCCGTCACGTGCCCCGCCTCCGCGCTGGCGAGGTAGGTGGCAAGCGCCGCGACCTCGTGCACCTCGGCGACCCGGCCAGTGGGCGTACGCTCAAGCATGCCGGCCTCTGCGGAGGGATCGTTTGCGAGAAACCAGGCGGTGCGATCGGTCCGGACAGGCCCCGGGGCGATCGTGTTCACGGTGACCCCGCGTCCTCCCCACTCGACGGCAAGCGCCTGCGTCAGGCCGGCGACGCCGGCCTTCGCGGCGACATACGCGCTGCGCTCTGGGTAGGTGGCAAGGACATGAAAGCTGGTGAGGTTGACGATGCGGCCGTAGCCGCCGGCAAGCATGTGCCTGCCCGCCTCACGACAGGCGAGAAACACGCCGGTAAGGTCGACGTCCAGCACCGCCCGCCACTGCGCGAGCGTGAGCTCGGTCGCGGGCCCGGCCACCGGCCCGGCGGCGGCGCAGGTGACGAGCACGTCAAGCGCTCCGAACTCGGACACCGCGTGCTCCATCAGCGCCGTGACGGCAGCCTCGTCCGCCACGTCGGCCGCCACGACAGACGCGGCTGCACCGCCCGCGCGCAGCTCGTCGGCCAGCGCACCCGTCTCCTCGGTGCTGCGTGCGGCAAGCACGACCGCGGCGCCCTCCTGTGCGAACCGGGCCGCCGTCGCGCGACCGATCCCGCGCCCGGCGCCCGTCACGACCGCTACGCGCCCGGCCAGTCGGCTCACGCGGCCGCGGGCTCCGTCTCGATTTCAAGCACGCCGACGCCGCGCTGCGCGTTGGCGATCGCCTCCGCAGAGGTGCGACCCGCGGCGATCACGAACGCCGGCCGCGTGGCGCAGTCACGGTATGACGGAATGACGTCCCCGACCTCGACACGCAGCAGTACCTCCTCGACGCCTGGCTGGCCCAGTGCTCGATCAACGCCACCGACGCGGACCACTCGGCCGGGGCTCGGGAACGCCGTCCACGCGGCAGCGTGCAGATTGCGCTTGGGCTCGAGGTCGACCGGGTCAAGCGGCATCCCGCACGCCAGTCGCATCGCCGCGCGTATGAAGTTGCGACCGCTCGCCAGCGGCGTCGTCTTCTGACAGTCAAAGCCTCCGGAGAGCCGTGCCGTCACCTCGAGGATCCGCGGGCCGTCGGCGGTGAGGATCGTGTCGGCCTTGAATGCTCCGAAGGCGACCCCGCTCGCCGCCGCGGCCGCTTCGGCGAGCTGGTAGATCCGCTCCTGCTCGGCCAGCGGGAGGGCGGACGGATTGACGTGACCGAGCTCGATCGCGTAGCTCGAGCTCGGGGCAAACGGACGGTCGACCACGTTGAGGCGATGCGCGCGGCCGGTCTGGTCAAAGAGCAACTCGACGCTCTGCTCGCTGCCGGCCAGGCACTCCTCGATCAGCGCCGTCGAGGTCGTCGAGCTTTCGATCGCCACCCGCACGGCGTCTTCGAGGAGGTGTGGGTCCCCTACGCGAGTCGTGCCGCGCGAGGCGCAGTTGTCGACCGCCTTGACGATCAGTGGATAGCCGATGCCGGTAGCCGCGGCGTCCGCCTCCGCGACCGCGGCGACCTCCACCCACGCCGGGTTGGGAATGCCGGCGCGGTCGAGACAGGCGCGCGTACGTGCCTTGTTCTTCGTGTTGTGCGCCGCCTCGAGCGGGATGCCCGGTAGTCCGGCCGCGGCTGCGGCGGCCGCGACCGTCACCTCCACGTCTGCGCCCTCGCAGAAGACGCCCACCAGCTCGTGGCTGCGCTGCAGCTCGCCGACGAGTGCGACGTGACCCTCCACGTCGTAGACGTCGAGCTGGACCGGCTCGTCGGCGAGCCTCATCGCGGGCGCATCGATGCGCCCGTCGGTCATCACGACGTGCAGGCCGAGGTCCCGGGCGGCGTCGATCGCGGGCAGCTGCAAGATGCCGCCACAGACGATCAGGATCGTTCTTGCACCCCCACCGTCATGCATAACCGCCGACGTCCTCCGCCCAGCGGGCGTAAACCTTCGGGATCGGGCTGAAATAGAACCAGACATAGAGGAGCTCGCTGTCGACGCCGGCGACCACCGGGTGCTCGCCGAGCGGCAGAACGGCGGCGTCGCCGTTTTTCACGACGATCACGTCGTCGACCTCGCTCAGGTCGGAGTACAGGCCGCTGCGGCGTTGCACTCCCCAGCCGCGGCCGGGCTTTGTGAAGTAGAGGAAGACCTCCTCGAACAGCGGCGCGTTGTCTGGGTTGGCGTCGAAGTCGTGGTGCGGCCACGACGACCAGCGCCCAACCGGGTTGATCGTCTCGCCGGCCCGCAGCCTGGTCGCGGGACCGTCGCCGCCGATCACCTCGCGCACCGTGCGCACGTAGTGCTCCTCGCCGATCGTGTGAACGCGCACGTCTTGCGGGCGCACGACCGTCGGGGGAAGCGCGAGCGACGGATCGACGGGGGCGCTTGCCACCGCGACGTCGACCGTGCGGGCGGTGGGCACCACCGAGTAGCTGGTGCCCGGTTGCAACACGACTGTCGTGGGGGCCCCGGAGAAGACGTCGCGGCGCTCGCCGGCGTCGCGAATGACGCACTGGCCCCACGGTCCCTGCGCCTCTACGCTGCATTGGCCGACCAGCACCTGCAGCAGCGTCTCGCACGCGCCCGTGGTTCCCTTGTAAGGCTCGGCATCAGCCTCAAGGCGCAGGCGTCCGACGGAGAGCTCCTGAAGCGAGGAGTTCTCGGGTGTCAGCAGCGGGTCGTACCCGAGCGCCTCCAGGCCACGTCTGAAGACGTCTTTGCGCAGCGGGAAACGCTCGCCCTTGGTCGTATCGCTCTGGATCTGCGTCACCGCTGCTCCTTGTGCTCAGTACCGACAGACAGCATAGACCTGGTGATTCGGATACGGTCAGCTGTCCTGAGGGGCTTGGCCGGGGATGCGCGCGTGTATGTAGTCATTGATCTGCTCCAGTGAGGCGAGTTCACGGATCTCCTTTGCCTGGATGTGGATGTCGAACTCAGCCTCGAGCTCGAGCATGAGCTCGAGGTGGCGCAGCGAGTCCCACCCATCGAGCATCGTGAGCTGTGCGTCGTCGGGGATCTCCTCGGACGCGCAACCGAGAATCTCAGCGAGGATGTGCTTCAGCGACTCATACATCCGCGACGATCCTCACTTGGGCCTCGGGTGGCGCAGCAGGCCGATGCCGTTTGACGTCCAGACGAAACGATCCTGCTCCCGTCGGCTCGAAGCCGTGTGCCGGGTAGATGTCTGCGACCTGCGCGTTCCTGGCAGTCGGTATGAAGCGACCTACCAGGAAGCGGGCGCCGAGGGCCAGCGCGCGCTCGGCAAGGAACGCCAACAGTACCTCCTCCAGACGACGACCGAGCACGCGACAGCTCATGAGCAGGGTGTCTATCTCCGCCTCCTGGTCTCCAAGCCGCAGGATGGTCAGGCCCGTGATGCCGCTGTCACCGAACGTGTCGCTGACTGACAGCGTGTAGAGCTCCGTGCTACCGTCGCCGAGCATTGCCTCGAGCTCGGCGATGCCGTACCGCTTGCTCGTCAGATTGAATTGGTTGGTGCGCTGACAGAGCTGTGCAGCGCGCGCCAGCGTGGCGTCTGACACCGGCTCGATCCTTGCCCGCTGGTCGAGCGAGGCAAGAAACTGCTCGAAGGACGTGCTGCCCGCCGCGAGGTCGCGGCGCCGGTGCTCGCCGGCGTAGGCGCCGGCTCGACCCCGATCGACATCGGTGAGCACGATGCGCCTGAAATAAGGACAGCTGCGCAACATGCCTGGCCGCGCAACTGGGTCCGGGGGCAACTCAGCCACTGCCACCTCGGGGAGGGCCTGGCGTACCCACGCGCGCTCGACGAGACTGTCATCGAAGAACACGAAGCTGTCGAGACCGACATTCAGCTCTTTGGCCAGCTCGCTGAGGTTGGTTGCCTTGTCCTGCCAATTGACCCTCTGCGCTGCGAAATGCTCGCGGCGCAGCACCATCGCCGGGTGCTCAGAAAAGACCGCCGCCACGTCCTCCGGATTGTTCTTGCTGCACGCGACGAGCAACACGCCGAGCTCGCGCAGTCGCAGCAGCTCGCGCTGGAAGTCCTGGAAGGCAAGACCGAGGCCCTCCTCGCCGAGCTCAATCCCGCCGGGGCCGACTTCGCCGATGACTCCTCCCCACAGCACGCCGTCGAGGTCGACCGCAGCCACCTTGTACGCAGCGCCGCGCTCGGCTGCCAGGTGGCCGGCGACTAGCTCGGCGAGCGTCGCCAGACCACGGGGGTTGAGGCGCATCCGCGCCAGGTACCAGAGTCGAGGATCGTGCAGTGAAGCTACGCCCTGAGCCCGAACGTGCCACTCCCAGTCGACCACAACGATCCGCGAGCTCAGTTCGGCCAGTCCGCGCACCCCTTCGTGCAGGCGCAGCACAGCACCCAGGCCTCGCTCGGGAGCAAGCGGACCGAGCACGTGCTCGACGGGTGCGCCACAGGGACCTACGAGCGTCACGCAACAGGTCGTTCGCGGCAGACGCCCGAGCGCGACCCCGAGCCAACCGCGCAACTCCTGGACCCGGCGCTCGACCAGCGCCGCAGCAGCCGCATCCGGCAGCCCGGAGCTGACCGGCGCGAAGAGCGGTTCGAGCAGGTCCTCTACGGACAGCACAAGCAGCAGGACGTCGGGTTCGGCGGCGTACAGCTCGGAGGACTCGAGCAACAGCTGCTGGGCAACCTGCCCGAAGGGCCCCACGACGATCTCGCTCGCGGGCCGATCCCAGCGCGCGAGCGCCTCGGCGAGCAGTGGTGCGAACAGGTCGACACAAAAAGTGCTCTGAACCGAGACCCGCGCTGCCGGCGCCGCCGGAGGGCGTTCGAGCAGCTGCAGACCGCGACTGCGGCGCTCAGCAAGGGCCTTCGGTGTCAGCGACTCTTCGCCTTCAGGACGCGCCACTGCCGACCACCAGATAGTCGCCATCGCGCTCCAGACCTGCCACGATCAGCTCCTCCATCCGCCTGGCGCGTACCAAGTTGAGCTCTCCGCGTCCGAGCTGCGCAACCGCAACCGAGCCGTCGGCGCGCCCATCGCGATCCAGACGCGTCCAGCACGAGTCGTGCTCGGGGTGGTCCAAGTCGCGCGCGTAGTAGGAGATCCGCGTCCGTCTCGGCCGACCATCGAGGATCGAGACGCCTTCGAACCATTTTGGACGGCGGTACGCGACGCCGCGCTTCTGCTCGACGTGGTGCATCAGCGTGGAGAAAGAGCCGATGCCGATGTTGCACACTGCGCCGTCCAGCTCGATCAGGCGCGCGAACACGGATCGCTCGTCAAAGCAACTGGTCGGCACGCCGGAGGTCAACTCCCGCGCGCGGGCACCGATCGCGATCACCGAGAAGATCGGGTCCAGCGTGCGCAGGGCATCCGGATGACGCCACAGCACGCTCGGCAGCAGGCCCATCTCGCGCGACGGCGCGACGGTCAGTGGGTCGAACACCTCGTCTTTCACGTAGCTGTAGGTGAACGCCGGCAGCAACCAGGTGGCCCCTGGACCGGCGACCTCACGAACGGCACTAAGGAACATGGTCGCGATCGCCTCCGCATCCAATCCCCCCTCGGACACGCCAAGCGTCGCGATGCTCGAGTGTGTGAACAGCACGTCGCCGACGCGCACGCCAACCGCTTGCAACGCGCCGACGATCGCCTGGTGGCCATAGTCCGGGACCCGCTTCACGTCGCGTCGACCAAGCCGCGCTCGCGGAAACGCTCGACGTATTCGTACACGTCGCGATGCGGGAGGTCGAGCTCCTCGGCGATCTCGTGAATCGTGCGATCCCCCTCCAGGCGCAGCATGAGCAAATCGAGCGCTCGGTTGAGCGCGGGGTCCACGCGCCAGTCGACCCACAGACCGTGTCCGGAGAGGAAGATCGGCCCCCGGAAGGTGCGTCGCGGAGTGTAGTCGCACGCAAACGTCCTGACGATCTCCTCCACGACGTCGGAGGCCTCTCTTAGGCGCTGCTCGCTTAGAATCTCCGGCGAGTCGTCCGAGGTGTGATACTCGGGGTACGGCCAGCGGGTAATGCTCACGCACGGGACGTTCACGCCAGGGCCGTTGATCACCATCTCGTCGTTTACGATCACCTCGCGGAACGCGTCCTCGCGGACTGGCTCGCCGTGGGCAGCCAGGGCAGTTCGGGCGATGCGGTCGAGCACGTGGTTGTCCTGGCGGCTGCGCTGCAACCTCAGTCGCGAGTCGTTGCCGGTCATCTCACAGAACACTGCGCCCTGCAGGTGCTCCATCAGCTCCTCGTGATGGCTGAGGTAACAGATGCTTCCGATCGTCTCTGGACACAGCAGCAGGCGAACACCGAGGGCGTGAGCGGGCAGCGGGTCGGCCGCCAGCCGGCGCATCACCTCCACGGCGGTGGCGACGCCGGCGAGATCGTCGTTTGCCTGCATCGGATGGCAGATGTGCGCGCACAACAGCAGCTCACCCCGCCGCTCCGAGCCGACGGTGGCCACGCCTACTGCCAACCCATCGTCGGGACCCTCGCGCTGCTCGGCGCGGATCACTGCCCGATAGCGCGCATCGCGCGGCAGCTGCTCGTAGCGCTCAGCGCTCAGGCAAAAGCCCCAACCTGGTTCGTAGTAGCGAAACTCCCACGGAATCGCATGTGGCCTGACGCCGGAAAAGTGCAGATGAGGCGCCAACTGCTCCCAGCTGAGCGTGGCATCGACCGCTTCCGAGTAGGAAACAACGTGCAGTGGGTTCGCAGCGAAGTCGACGATGCGCTCTGCACCCTCGATCTCCAGATATGCCTCGTGCACTACCCAGCGCCTGGGAACGCTCCACGTCCACGCGCTCGCGCCTGGCGCAAACCGTTCGACCCGATAGTCGATTCCAGCGCCCAGGTGCGCGCGCACCCGCTGCAGGGCCTCGTCGGTCCCGTCGGAGACCAGAGTGCGATGCAGTGGATACAGCTCGCGCACGAGATCCAGGAGCGGCTCACTCATCGCCGGCCTCGCATGAAGGCGGTGCAGCGCTCAGACCCACCATTGAAATGGAATCTACACGGCGGTCGATCCCGCTCGGAGGTGCCCGCGCACCATCTGCCGAGCGTGTCGTAAGTGTCCGCTCGCGTCGCATGTCGGCGCGGCGCCGCAAATCAGAAACATTTCTGCTCGTCCAAACCCGTCGGTTCAGCGGCGCCGTCACAGCGCCTTGACAGGCCCCCTGGTGGGGTACATCCTCACCGCTGATGAAATCAGCACGATTGCACCATGTGGGCATCGTCGTTCCCTCCGAACACCAAGCACACGATCTGATTGAACTACTTGGCCTCCAGGAGGAGGGCCGCGGCTATGTCGATAGCTACAGCGCGCTGTGCATCTTCACCGCCGGTAACGGAGGCAGCTCGCTGGAGCTAGTCGTGCCGAGTGAGGGACCCCTGACCCGGTTTAACCGCGGGCTCGGAGGCCTACACCACGTAGCCATCGTCGTGGACAGCCTGACCGAGCTGGCCGACACGATGCGCGAACGGGGTACTCCTCTGCTCGAGGAACGGCCCGTACGCGGCGCGGGCGAGTTCCTCTGCAACTTTCTCGCTCCCGTCTACACCCGAGGTGTGATCGTCGAGTACGTCGAGGAGCTGCGGTCATGCCAGCCGGCTTGAGCCCGACGGACACCCGTCGCTCAGACGAGCGCCCGCAACGCCTCAGCTGTCCGTGCCGCCCCCAAGCCGTCCACCAGCTCGCGCCCGCGCCCTGTCATCTCTGCCCGCCCTCGTTCGTTGCCAAGCAGCTCGCCGACCAGCGCCACCAACTCGGCCGGACGCGCGCCCTCGCTCATATCGAGCATGCACGCGGTCCCCGCGCAACAGAAGGCACGGGCATGGGGAAGGTGCTCTCCCCGAAAGACCACCGAGATGGCCGGGACCCCCAGATGGGCGGCCTCCAGCAGAGTGTGGCCATAACCACAGACCAGCAGCGCGGCGCGAGCCAGCGCCGAGGGGAATGCGTCGGGCTGGTCCGATCGTTCGAGCGCAGGCGATTCCCTTGGACGCGTCCCTCCGTATCCGGGACCGAGTGCGACGTTGGTCTGGATTCCCGCTCTCGCCAGCGCCTCGCTCAGCGGAACCGTCAAGCCGGCGGGATCGCTGCCACCCATCGCCACCAGTACGCCCTCCGACGGCAGATTCCGTTGCGACGCAGCTCCTCGATCGGTGCTCTGCACTAGCGCACCCTCCCGCGGCGTCCTTCCCGGCCGCGCCTGGCGCTCACGGTCGAGCGCATCCGCGGCCTCGCGCACCTCGCGGCGCAGGAGCACGTACTCGAAGCCAGCCAGCCGCTCTCCCGCCGCCGGCGGCCAGGCGGCGGCGGTCGGCGGGTCGATCACCGCGTCGGCTGCCATCCGCCCCGAGCCAAGGTCGTCGAGCAGCACCACCCGTCGCCCCGCCGCCTTCAGCGAGCGGACCTCCTGCACGTCGGTTGGCTTTGCTCGGTCAAGCAGCAGGATCGGCGCCTCGCCTACCCCCGCGCCCTGCGCCGGGACGCTGGGGACGCCGCGAGCTTGCAGGAAGGCAGCCAGCGTATCGTCGAGCACGCGGAACGCGGCCCGCCCCCGTAGCTCCTCCCACAGCGCCAGACAGCGCCCCACGTGGCCGAACCCCAGCTGCCGACCGCCGTCGAGGACGAGCTCGACCAGGGTATCGGCGCCCGGGTCGATGACAGGCGAGCGGTGTGAAGGTCCGTTTGACGCAGACATCGCAGGCGCACTCACACTAACGTCGCCGCTCACACCGGCGTCGCCGCGGCCTCGTCGCGGGGCGCCATGAAGGAGATACTGGTAACCGGTGCCGCTGGATTCATCGGGTCGCACCTGTGCGAGGCCCAGCTCGCCGCGGGCCGGACAGTGCACGGGATCGACTCCTTCTCCGATCACTATGCGCGCGGATGCAAGGAGCTCAACCTGGTCGGGTTGCTTGGGCACGAGCGCTTCGTCTTTCACGAGCTCGACATCGTCGAGGAGCCGCTCGATGAGCTGGTGGGCGCTGTCGAGTGCGTATTTCATCTGGCGGCGCGCCCGGGCGTGCGCGACTCGTGGAACGACTTCGAGGACTACGCCCGCGTGAACATCCTCGGCACTCGCGCTGTGCTGGATGCCTGTGCGACCCATCGAGTACGGCTGGTGTACGCCTCGTCTTCGAGCGTCTACGGCGACGCCGCCGAGCTGCCGGTGCGCGAGACGGCGTCGCCTCACCCGATCTCGCCGTACGGGGCCTCGAAGGTGATGACCGAGGTGCTGAGCGGCGCCTACGCGCAGGCGCGTGGGCTCGAGGCGGTGGGGTTGCGCTACTTCACCGTCTACGGTCCCCGGCAACGCCCCGACATGGCGCTCGCGCGCTTCATCGAGGCGGCGGTCGGCGGCCGCGAGCTGTCGATCTACGGCGACGGTCGCCAACTGCGCGACTTCACCTATGTCCACGACGTCGTTGCGGCGACGATCGCCGCGGCTGAGCAAGGACGGGCCGGTGCGATCTACAACATCGCCTCGAGCCGACCTCAGCCGTTGCTCGAGGTGCTCGACGAGCTGTCGCGCGCGATCGGGCTCGAGCTGCGAACGACCTTCGAGGACGCGAAGGCCGGGGACGTGCGGGACACGTGGGCTTGTACAGACCTCGCCCGGGAGGAGCTCGGCTTTCAGGCAAGCACGCCGCTGAGAGAGGGCCTGACTGCACAGGTGCAGGAGGCCGAGCAGCGGCGAGCCAGCCCGATCCCGCTGTCGGCGAGCCCGGCTTCGAGGTGACGCGCTTCATAGTCGAGATCGGCTCCAACCACAATCGCGACCTCGACCGTGCGCTGGCTCTGCTCGAAGTCGCGGCGCGCGCCGGGGCTGGCGCGGCCAAGCTCCAGGTTTTCCGGGTCGAGGATCTATTCGCGCCGCAAGCGTTGGCTGCACGCGAGGATCTGTGCGCGCGACGCGAGTGGGAGCTCCCACTCGAGCTGATCGAGCCGATCGCTCGCCGCTGCCACGACCTGGATCTGGAGTTGGGTGCAACCCCCTTCGGGCTTTGGGCGATCGAGGCGCTGGAGCCCTACGTCGACTTCTTCAAGGTCGCCTCATACGAGGTGCTCTGGCACGAGTCGATCGGCATGCTGGCGGCAACCGGCAGGCCGCTCGTGATCTCCACCGGCATGGCCACGCTCCAGGAGATCGACGCAGCGACTGCGGTCGCCCGGGACGCCGGCTGTCGCGATCTGCGACTCCTGCACTGTGTTTCTGGCTATCCGACCCCGCCCGATCAATGCAACCTGGCGGCCATCGAGACGTTGCGTGAGCGCTATGGGTGCCCGGTCGGCTGGTCCGATCACAGTGCTCGGGCACAGATCGTGCGCCGCGCGGTCCGCCGCTGGGGAGCTTCGGATGTGGAGCTTCACCTCGACCTCGACGGAGCCGGACATGAGGCTGGCGAGCACAACTGGACGCCCGCCGCGCTGGCCGCGCTGATTGCCGGCCTTGCCGCTCCCGGCGCGAATGGGGCCGAGCCGGCCGACGTCTCTGAGGCGGCCGACAGCCTCGAAGCGGTGGACCTCTTCGAGGTCGACGGCGACGGCGTCAAGCGTCCGATGCCGGTCGAGAAGCCCGATCTGGCCTGGCGGGCGGACCCCGGTGACGGTCTGCGACCGCTCGGCCGTTACCGGGACCGCCTGGGGGGTCTGCGTGCTTTACCCGGTGCCGACGATTGAGCTCGCGCAGATGCGGCTCGCGCTCGAGCAGCGCAAGCACCTCCCGATAGCCGAACGGCTCTGGCGAGGACCCCTCGAGCCGCTCATAGACGGCACCCAGCAGCGCCAGATCGGCGGGATAGTCGAGCGTCCAGCGCTCCTCGCCCACGTCGTGGTCTGCCTCGAGCACCGCGGCTGAGAAGAGCTCAGGGTGGCGGCGAACGTAGGGTGTGACGTGCTCGCGCTCGAACGGCTCGCGCGCCTGCGCCGCCGCGATCGCCAGCACGTTCGCTGCGAGCGCCTCCACGTCGAGCCCGTCCGGGTAGCGCAAGTAGCCGTGCTCGGGTCCGATCGCGCCGGTCGCCACAGACGCGTAGGCGAGCCCTGGGCGCCGCGCAAACAGCGCCACCAGATCGTCGATGACAGCGGGATCGATCAGCGGACAGTCGGCAGTCACGCGGACGACCAGCTCGGGGCCGAAGGTCACCGCCGCCTGTGCATAGCGGTCCAGCACGTCCTCTTCGCTCCCCCGCACGAAGGGAACACCCGAGCCGGCGCACAGCCGTGCGACCGCCTCGTCGCGCGGGTCGGTGGAGGTCAACACCACGGCCGCGTCGACCGAGTCTGCGGCACGCACGCGATCGACCACGCGCAGCAGCACGGGCCGCCCGGCGAGCGGCGCCAACACCTTGCCCGGGAGACGTTTGGAGCCCATACGGGCCTGAATGAAGGCGATCGTCTTCACAGGCTCGCGGACCGACGGCTGTTGGCTCTAGCGCTGACCACCAGGCGCAGGCGCTGTGGCGTCTGCGCCTCGCGTGCGATGGCACAGCGGCGGGTGTCGTCGGACTCGCCGAGGCTGAGCGAGAGGCGCAGGAAGTAACGCTCCCCATCGGAGCGAAAGGCGATCAACCCGAGCGGGCGCGCGATCTCGGGGTCGACGTGGATATGCAGATGGCGCTGGGCATCGCCGATCAGAACCACCCCGCCGGTGAGGCCGAGTCCCTGGCGGCTCGAGACCAACGCCGAGACGGGGGCACCGTGGTCAAACGGCGCCCCCGCGATCTCGTGGCGCTCGAGCCCCGCGCCGCCGTTGTGCGTGGCATACCAAAGCGTCGCCGGGTCAAACGCCTCCGGGTTGATCGTGACGTGCCCGACGCGCAGCGATCCGGGTGGGAGCTCCCGCCAGCGCAGCGTGTAGTCGATCGCCAGCGCCGCCGCTTGTCCGTCGACTGTGATCGTCTTCTCCACCGTGCCCAGCTCGGTCGCCACCTGCGCTCGCACGCGGACGCCGTCATCGGCCAGGCGTTCGAAAGCGGGCTCGACGGGTTCGAGGTCGGTGATCTTGTGATGCAGCGGCGTCTCCTGCACCAGATTCCCCGAGTACCAGTCTGCACCCAGCTCGATCGTGCTGAAGTAGCCGTGCTCGAGCGTCCCGAACATCGACGTCTCGCCTTGGCGGGCGTCGCAGAATTCGTGTATCGCCAAGCCGCGACGCGCGTTGAGCGCGACTGTCAGCGGGCCGGCCTTGACCCGAACCAGCGTCCCGCTCCGGCTGACCCCGGCGACGGGCTCGCCACCCCGCGGCGGCGATCTTGCCGGGTGGAGCTTGGACACACCCCAGCGCGCCTCGCAGCGTTCGAGTTTTGTGAGCAGACCCGCCCAACGCGCGTCGGTGACGTGGGTGCGAAAATCCGAGGCCCAGAGCGCGCAAAGCTCCCGCCAGGCCTCGGGATCGTCGCAACGCCGCTCGTGCATCTGCCGGTAGATGCGCCAACAGCGGGTGTTGATGCCGACGTCGTCGCGCCCCGTGACGGCCCAGCGGCCGATGTTGTACTTGTCCTGCTTCTTCACGGGGATCGGCTGGTCGGCCGTCTCCAACACCAGCTCGTGCCCTGCCTCGGGCAGCTCCAGGAGGCCGAGCAGCTTCGAGGGCAGCGCCGGGCTGCCGAGCTGCGCTGCGACGATCTCCTTTAGCCCCTCAGCTATGCGGTCCCACTCCCCCATGGTCAGCGGGGGCTCGGCCGCGAAGCGGCCGGGACGATTGTCGAAGACCTCGGCGTCGTTGGCGTAGAGCATCAGCATGCCGCCCTCTCCGGTGGCATTGGCGACGTAGTCGCGGTATTGCGCGTGCGTCAGCTCGCCGTGAGCGAATCGCTGGAACTTCTGAAAAGCGATCGACTCGCTCCACACCACTGGCAGCGTCGAGGAGGTCCCGCGCGCAAGCTGCGGGTAGCGGCGCAGCTCCAGTGGCCACTCTGGGTGGGAGCGATAGGCGTTGTCCCAGTCCGCGACGATGGCCTCCAGGCCGGCATCGCGGTACAGGTCGACCAGGCCAGGGGCGTATGCCTGCTCGCACACCAGCGCGAGTCGCGGCCTGACGCTCAGGAGGTCGCGGTACACGTCGAGCCCCAGCCGCAGGTTCCAGCCGTTTACCTCAGCGGGCAGGAGCGGCGCGGCGCATTGAGCGTACGCGCTGCCCACGAGCTCCAGCTGACCGCCGGCGATCAGCCGCCGGACCTCCTCGATCCAGCTCCGATCGTGCGAGGCGATGCGCTCGAGCGTCCAGCCCGTCGCCTCGATCGCAATCGGAAACCCGGTGCGCCGGACGAGATCCAGCATCGGCCAGTAGCAGCGCTCGACGATCCGCGGCTGCTCTCGCTCCTCCAGCGAGGAGAAGGCGAGATTCAGGTGAAAGATGCAGACAAGAAGCGCAGCTCGGGTCGCAGTCGGCCTCGCTGTCTCGCTTTGGTTGGCCGTCGCGAGCGCAGGGTCGCCTCTCATCCCTTCCACCGCCCGTGCACGATCGCCTCGCGCCCAAGTCCTTGGGAGGCCAGATGCTTGTGCAACGCCCGCCGCTGGCCCAGCCCATCCAGGCGCGACTCGAGCAACATCCTCCGGCTGTGCGCAGACGCACCGAGCTCTGAGTCCCCGACGTAGTTCTCACCCATCAACAGGAACCATTCCATCGGGAACGTGGCGTCACGCCCCGCCGGAACGAACCCGCAGCGAGCAAGCAACCGCTCGAGCGAGTCGAACGAGAAGTAGTTGAGATGAAACGGCGGCGCGACCCACCAGTCCTCCAAGCCGAGCACGTCGCGCGCGGCGAGCTGGTGAGGGTTGAAGTCGTTGGGCACGTGGATTGTGACTACGCCCCCGGGAGAGAGCAGGCAGGCCGCCCAGGCGAGGAAGTCGCCGGGGTCGGGCAGATGCTCGGCGACGAGCTTGCAGTGCACCACGTCGAACGATTCGCTTGGTAGCTCGACTTCCTGGTAGAGCCCGGCGTGGACGGTCAGACCATGAGCGTGCACCTCCGCCACCGCCTGCTCGGAGGGCTCGATGCCCTCGGCAGACCAGCCGCGAGCGATTGCGTGCTCGAGCAGCAGCCCGCCCGAGCAGCCCACGTCGAGCAGCGCGCCGGTCTCGCGGCCGAGGATCTCCCGCCAGTCGGCGAGCTTGTCCGCGTGCTCCAGATCCCAATACGCCTGCTCGGAGCGGTCCTTCTCGATCCAACCGCGGTTGAGCTCCTGATAGTAGGTGCGCTCGTACATGAGCGCGAGCTCGGCGCCGTCGGGGAGCGGGTCGATGTGCGCCCAGCCGCAACGCTCGCAGTCGATCACCGCGTAGCCGTCGCGACGAGCGAGGACCTCCCCACGGTGTCCGCTCGCCGGTGGATGACAGCCCATCCGGCCCATCGTCTCGCATTTCTCGTTCTGCCGGAAAACCGCCAGGGGCCGATCGACCAATCGAGTGGACACGCGCGGGCACAGAGCTCGAACGCGGCACTCAAGGCTGGGCGAACCGCCCTCCCACCAGGCTCGCCGCTTGGCCAAATACGAGGGGCGACGCCTACGAACACGCCACTCA
Source organism: Solirubrobacteraceae bacterium (assembly GCA_036269375.1). GTDB lineage: Bacteria > Actinomycetota > Thermoleophilia > Solirubrobacterales > Solirubrobacteraceae > Palsa-744. Next base: position 29,224 of record DATASE010000080.1, on the reverse strand, counting down.
AGCGCCGTACGTGCACCCTCAGGCGCGCGAGTCGGAAACAAATCGTCACCCCAGGCCCCAGCCACGTGCCGCTCCTGAGCTGCGGTTCCGCGCGAGTGATATCCCATCTGCGAGCGGCCGGGTAAGCTCCCGCCCCGTTCCGAACATTGGAGTGATACGCACATCCGTTGTTGGGACTGGACAGCAACATGGACCTGAATGGCAAGACGATCCTGATCACCGGGGGCACGGGCTCGTTCGGTAAAGCGTGCGTGGAGGCGCTGCTCACCGAACACGATCCGCGGGTGGTCCGCATCTTCAGTCGCGACGAGCTCAAGCAGTCGGAGATGCAGGCTCGCTACGCGCAGGACTCGCGCCTGCGCTACTTCCTCGGCGACGTGCGCGACCGCAACCGGATCGTCGGCGCCACGCGCGGCGTCGATCTGATCTTCCACGCCGCTGCGCTCAAGCAGGTGCCCGCCTGCGAGTACAACCCGTTCGAGGCGGCGCAGACCAACATCGTGGGGGCCGAGAACGTGGTCGCCGCCGCAATCGCCAACGACGTCCCGCGCACGCTGCTGCTCAGCACCGACAAGGCCGTCAACCCCGTGAACCTGTACGGCGCGACCAAGCTGTGCGCCGAGAAGATCGTCACCCAGGCCAACGCGCTCGCGGCCGACTCGCTCGCCCGCTTTGCGAGCGTGCGCTACGGCAACGTCGTCGGTAGCCGCGGCAGCGTGATCCCGATCTTCATCGCCCAAGCCGACACCGGCAGAATCACGATCACCGACGAGCGGATGTCGCGCTTCTGGATAACGCTTCCCCAGGCGGTCGAGTTCGTGCTCTCGCGCGCAGCGCTGATGCAAGGCGGCGAGGTGTTCGTACCGAAGATCCCGAGCATGCGCGTGAGCGAGATCGCCGATGCGATCGCACCCGACGCCGAACGCGTGGTCACCGGGATCCGGCCCGGCGAGAAGCTGAGCGAGGTGCTGGTCACCGAGGATGAGTCGCGCCACGCCAACGAGCTCGAGGACTGCTACCTGATCCGCCCCCAGTTCCCGACGTGGCGCGATGCCCCCTACCCCGGCATCCCAGTCCCCGAGGGCTTTCGCTACAGCAGCGATACCAACCCAGACCAGCTCACGGCCGAGGAGCTGCGGGAGATGCTGCCGTCGCTGCAGTTGGTGCCTTGACGGACTTGCTCGGTGACTACCGCCACGCGGTGCCCTATATCGTGATCGATCGCCTGCACGGCCCCTCCTCCCCTCTGCTCGATCGAGTCGCGCGGCTGCCGTGCGCAAACCCCGCCATCGAGGTCTACGGCCTGGTATGAGCCCTGGCCACGCCGAAGGCACTGCGTTGGCCCAGCTGCTGCGCTACGCGGCGGTCGTCGGCAGTGGCTATCTGCTGGCGATCGTCTTCTACCCGCTCGAGCTTGCGCTTGGCATTTCCCCTTACGTCGCGTTCGGGATTACGTTCGCCGCAAACGGCGCCTACAACTTCACTCTGCTGCGCGCTTTGGTGTTCCCACCCAGCGGTCGCCGCGTCCACCACGATGCCGCCCGTTTCACGCTGGTGGCCAGCCTGTCGCTGCTTGTCAACTACGCTGCCTTCTCTGCGCTGTACGAGACCACCGGGCTCTCGGCAGCCGCCGCCCAGCGGCTGGCGGTGGCAATCGCCGGGCCGGTTACGTTTCTGGCCAACCGGCTGTGGTCGTTCGGCGCAGTTGCACCCGCGAGTCGCTCAACTGACTCCTGAACGCCGAGATTCGTTTCTGGCCCTGCCAGGGAGCGGGTCTCCAGGGATCGGCAGCAGGTACGCGGAAGCCGATCCAACATGGACGAACGGACGCTGCTCTCATCTCGGCCGGCCGATGATACGCCAGAGGCGGGTCTCGACCTGCGAGGGATCTGCGCTGGCCCAGACGACGGGCTCAGGCGTGAGCTCCCAGGTGGCACCGGCCAAGCGCTGCAGATCGTGGTTCCAGATGTCAGAGCCGGGAAGGTTGGCCTGCGGAACGTCCGCATAGGGCTCCAGGAACACACAGCCAAGGCGCGCCTTTTGGACGGCTGCCCTCAGAGCCCCCTCGATCTCATCCGGTGAGATCAGGCACAGAGCGCCGCAGGAAAAGACGACGTCGCACGGGTCCATGAGCGGCAATAGGTCCTGGGCACGACCGGCCCGCAGGCGCACATTCCGACATCCACTTGCCTCAAACAGGATTCGTGCTCGGCTGACGACGGCCTCGCCAAGCTCGATCCCCTCGATCTCGGCCTCGGGCTTGCGCTCGGCCAGCAGGCGCAGGTTGGGACCGCCACCGCAGCCCAACTCGAGAAAGCTCGTCGCAGTCGGATGCAAGGACACCAACCTGTCGATCAGCACGCTCCGATACGGAGCGTCGGTGGCAAAGAAGTAGCTGTCCGCGTGACTTTCTGGTCGCGACGCCCACCAGCGCTCCAACTCGCTTACACCCAAAAGACGCGAGCGCAGCCGGGACGCGATGCGCAGCAGGCGTTCTCCGAGCGCAAGAACCCGTGGCACGTTCGCGCGGAGCATTACCCAGGTAGACCCGCATCCGCGGAGGCGCGCAGACCCACGGCTCGCAGCACGGTGTCAAGAAATACCCGGCGCTCCACGCCAGGCATGCCGATCAGCACAAAGGTCGCGAGCGACGCCCCGACCGAGACGGCGAGCAGGACGATCACGACGGCAAACGATCGCGTGTGTTGCCCGACGATCGTGTAGAGAGCGAGCGATAGCCCCACCTGCACGGCGATACCGGGCAGGTTCGGCGCCACCACCCGGCGCAGCCACACTTGCAGGGAGCAGTCGAACGCCCGCAGGTAGTACCAGACCATGACGGGCCACGCCAATCCGTTAGCCAGCAACGTTCCGACGATCACGCCCTCAAAGCCCAGTGGGCGCACGAGCGTTATCGACAGTCCCAGGTTGAGCAGGGTGACCACTGCCGTCACGATCAGTGGAAAACGAATGCGCCCGATCCCGTAGATCATCGTCGAGCCTACGTTGTTGACCATCTGCATCGCCTCGTATGAGGCAAACAGGCGTACCGCGCCGGCCGCGGGCAGCGCGCGCGGGCCTATCCAGGTCAGCAGCAGCGGCTTGGCGAAGATCAGAATCGCGAGCGCGAACGGCAGCGCAGCGGCGGTCGCGTAGCAGGTGCCGCGCACGAACATGTCGCGCACGAGCGCCGCCTCGTTACGCAGCGCTGCGGCCGCCGGTGTGAGCGCCGAGACCGAAACGGAGGCGACAGTCGCCGCGCCGAGGCTGATTTTGTTCGCTATTTCATACAGCGCAACCGGGCGCGTCCCGAGCGCGATGCCGATGATCGCGGTGTCCATCTGGTTGTAGATCGTGCTCAGCACTCGCAGCGAGAACAGGCCGCCACCGAAGCGCACGAGCCGCGAGATCTCTATGCGGCTAGCGGCGAGCGGGTTGGCGCGCAGCCCAGCGACCGCGCGATGCGCGAACACCCAGTAGGCGAGCAGCGTCGTGAGCGAGCTCGCTGCCAGGACCACCGCCATCCCCACGATTCCCCAACCCGCGAGCAGCACGAGCACGTACAGCGCGGCCTGCGCCAACCCGCGAGCAAGTTCGACACTCTGAAAGACAACAAAGTTTTGTGTGCCTTCGAGCACGGCCACGAGCGCACGCGCAGGCAGCTCGAAGACGAGTTGAGCCCCGACGATCACAAAGCACGCAGTGGCGGCGCCGCGCAGGGATGCAGGCACGCCGAACAGCATCACCAGCGGGTGCGCGAGCGCAACCGCGGCAAGCGCGAGCACGATCGCAATCGCGCAAAGCACTGCAAGGCTCGTGCAGACGACGCGGTTGAGCCCGTCCAGGTCGCCGTCGGCGCTTGCTTCGGCGACATAACGGAGGGTCGCGCCCTCGAGCCCAAGCTCCGACAGGGACGCGTAGCCGCCTGCGAACGTAAGCGTCAGCGCGAGCGCCCAGACGCCGTATGTCTCCAACCCGAGCCGGTGGATCATCAGCGGGGTCAGTACGAGCCCCAACAGGATGCCGGCGAGGCCCCCCACCCCGTTGGCAAGCGTGTTGCGCACGAGCCTGACGGCGGTGGCAGATACGCCCATCCGGAAACGATACCGGCGGTTCGTTTCATTCGAGACAATGGCTAACTAAGATCTGTGCAGCGATGAGCGCCACGACCGCGCACCGCCCGTACTCGCCTCAGCGACGCGGCGCCGGCGCCGCAGAGGCGCTGCGCCTGCCACCGGGCTTCAGCGTGAGCTCGCTGCTTGACCCCGAGCGCGCCGAGACGGTCGAGCGCTGGCTGAAGAGCTCGCCGGACCACACGCTCTATCACCTGCGTCCGTACATCGACTTCTTGCGCCGTGCCCACCGCGCGCCGGCCGACTTGCTGCTCGTCGCACGCGAGGGCAACCCACTGTTTGCACTGCCGGTTCACTCGCTCGACGCGACGGGTCTTGACGGCGGCTACAGCGGCGTGGTCTTCCCCGCCACTGGCAGCGAGGGACCCCTGCGGCGCGCGGTCGACGCGCTGCTCGCACTGCTCGACGCCAACCGCGGAATCCTCTTTCATCTGACCCAGTCCACCCAGGCCCCCGCATACGACGATCGGGCGCGCGTCACGCTGCTGCAAGCGCTATTCGAGGATCGGGGGCTTTCACTGGAGCGCGTGTACGGGCGGCTGTGCGACCTCGACCGCCTGCCTGCTCCCGAGCAAATTCCCGTCGCCCCCGGCCGTTACGGCGGAGCGCTCCAGATCGACCCAGATTGGCTGACGGGCGAGGCACTCGACGCCTACGATCCCGACGCGCGCAACCAGATCCGCCAAGCCCTGCGACGGGGCTTGCGCGTGGAGTACGTGCACGCCGGCGGCTCGCCGGCGCGTACCGGCGCCGCGGACGAGCCGACGCCAATCGCTGCGGCCTACGAGCGCTTCCAGCCGGTACACGAGCAGTCTTGGACGAGAACGGGACTCTTGCCCAAGCCACACGGCTACCTGCCCGCGTTGGGCGACGCGGTGACGGCGAGCGGCGGCGAGGACCTCGTCGTGCTAGTCCTGGACCGCGACGGCGAGCCGCTCGCGGGCGTCCTCTGCCATGCCTATCGGTCGCGAGCGATCTACTGGAGCGGTTGCAGCACTGTAGGCGGCCTACGCCTGCGCGCCAACCCGCTGTGCCTGCACGGCGCGATCGCCGCGTGCCGGAAGCAAGGAGTGAGCACATTTGAGCTCGGGCGCTTCCGCGCCGGCGAGACTTCGCCCAAGCAGCGCGACGTCGCTCGCTACAAGGCGCAGTTCGGCGGATACCTCGTGCGGGTCACCGCCTTCTCCTCGACCCCGCATGCGCTCGCACGCGCGCGAACCGCACAGGCGCGGGCGATCGAGGAGGGCAAGCGGCGCCTGTCGGTGGCGCTTGGGCGGGCACGCGCCAAACGCGGCTGAGACGCCCTCCATACGCACGAGCACCCAAGCAGCGCAGACGGCTATTCGGCGCCAGGCCTGCCGTCCCACCGATCGGCCAGGCGCTCGAGCGCCCGCAGCCGATCGAGGCTCGTCAGGGTCGGCGCCACGTCCATGCCCCTGACCCACACCATCCCGGGCGGGAGCGGGTTGACGGCGCGCTCGAGCTTGGGCATCGATCCGTCGAGCGCCAGGTCCCTGAGGATCGCAGGCATGTTGAGGCCAGCGCGGGTGAAGAACTCGATCGTCGTGAAGAAACGCCCGATGTTGATCTCGGTGAGGTGCGGGCTCCCGCCGCGGTCATAGGTCATGTCGACTCCGAACACGCCGTGCGGCTCTGGGTCGATCGCCAAGATCGAGGCCCGCGCCAGCTCGTCGATCTCCGGGTCGGCCACCGTCGCCGCGACGCGCGTCACGCCGGTTACCCCTGCCGGCGCTCGATCGGCAAACGCCCACTGGTAGCGTCGCCGCGCCTGCGCGACGACGAGATCGCCCTGCCACCAAATCGACTGCCAGGTGACGCTGTCGGTGCCCAGCATGCTCGCGGCCGTGAACTGGCCCCAGCCACCGAAGCGCTCTATCCAGGCCGCTCCGAACCTCGCCGAGGAGGTCGCGATCGCACCGCGCCCGCCGCCGCCCTCGGTCGCGCGCAGCCACACCTCTGGCCCCAGACGCACGATCGCCCGGTCGAGGTCGCCCGGCTCGCGCAGCAGCATCGTCTGCGGCACCGGCAGGCCGGCGGCCGCCCACACCTGATAGGAGGCGTGCTTGTCCACGCAGGTCTCGACCGTCCGCGACCGCGGCAGCGGCAGACCCACGCCACGGGCGGCGATCTCCTCGCGCAGCCGCGACACGGCCCTGACCTCGAAATCGTGCTGGACGAGCAACAGGTCGGGCCTGGTGTGCTCGAGCAGGTCCAGCAGCACCTCTCGGTAGGCCGGCTCGACCGCCTGGGGCACCAGGTGTGCCTCATCGACGTCGGCCAGGAACAAGTCCGGCGGCGAGGAGGACTGACCGATGATGTAGTCAGCGCGGCCGGACGCGCGCAGCGAGCCGATCAGATTGTTGCCGGGCGCCCCCCCGGCGCCCCCCACCTGTATTCGCGCCATCCTGCCGACTCACACGGGATCGACGGCTTGCAGTTCGATCCCGCCCCCCCGCTCGATCCCGCCACCCCGCTCGAGCGCGACGGCGTGTTCCACCTCGCGGCGCAGCCCCTCGCGCAACGAAAGCTCGCTGAGCTCGCCCACGTGCTCGCGCAACAGTCGCGTGTCGAAGCTGAGCGAGGGCGGGTTTGCGTGGTCGCGCAGATTACGTACGCGTCCCAGGTAGCCGAAGACGTCGATCAGCGTCTCGGCGATCTCCTGGAGGCTGTAGGTGTTGCTCGACGCGACGTGCAGGACCGACGGCAGCTTCCCCGGACTGCGCGCGAGCCGATGGACGGCCTCGGCCGCGTCGTCGAGGTAGAGCAGATCGCGTCTGGTCTGACCGTCGCCGATCACCGTCGGCGGTCGTCCTTTCATCATCGTGCGGATTGTGCTGGGGACGAACTTCTCATATGCCTGCTCCCCGGGCCCGTAGACATGGCCGAAGCGCAGCACGACGCATTCGTATCCACGCCTGCGCGCGTCACCGAGCGCCATGCGCTCGCCGAGCAACTTTGATGCTGCGTACTCGGTCTGCGGCTGCAAGCCAGCCCCCTCCTCGACGTCCTCGCCAACCTCGCCGTAAACGTCGGTGGTGCTCGCGAACAGCAGGCGACGCGGAGGAGGGTCGAGGGCTTCAAGCAGCCGGCGCAGACCAACGACGTTGGCATCGACGATCGCCTCGAGGTCCGTGCTGCGAGCGCTCTTGCGCACCGCGGCGGCGAGATGGATTGCCGTGTCCACAGAGAATCTGTCGCCGCGGTCAAGCTCGCCCAGGCGGCACGGCAGCACGCTCAGCGCAATCGCAGCGTCGGCCTGCAGGCGGGCACGCACGCGCGTTCCAAGGAAGCCGCTCTGCCCCGTTAGGAGAACTGTTTGTCTCTCAGCCAAAACGGCTCGGGCCTTCCTCGACCCTTGTTGGGTCTTCGCATCTGGACGCCACCAAATCGCTCATCCCGCCAACGCGGACTTGCTCGTCTCGGCCGGACGCGCATGGCGCAGCTCCAAGAACTCGTCGTAGTCGCGGATGTAATCCTCGGGCTCGTAGGCGCGGGATGCGAGCACGAGCAGTAGCGAGTCCGACGTGTAGCGGTACTGGGTCCCCCAAACCAACGGCGGTATGTACAGGCCGATGCCGGGATCGTCGAGCAGAACCTCTTCTCGCAGCGACCCGTCGTCGAGGACGACGAGGACGCTGCCGGACTGGCAGACCAGGAACTGCTCACAGCGCCGGTGGGCGTGCTCACCGCGCACGTCCTTTGAGGGGACCTCCATGATCGTGAAGAAGCGAAGCGGTTGGAACGGTATGTGGCAAGAGACCTCACCGGAGACAAGCGAGCCGCGCAGATCGTCGGCGCGGGTCAGGCGATACAGCAGCACGCCCTCGACGCGCAGATGCTGCGGCCATTGCCCGTCCTCGCCCAAGGGTTGCACGCGCGCGACACGGCTTCGCTCGCGTTGTGCGGTGTCGGCGTAGCCGACGATGCGGGCGGGATTGCCGGCTACGATCGCGTGCGGTGGTACATCGCGGGTGAGCACGCTGCCAGCGCCGACGACCGCACCGGTGCCGATCCTGAGGCCCGGAAGGATCGTGCAGTTGGCGCCAAGCGAGGCGCCCGCGCAAACAGTCGTGCGGCGCGGGCCGGCTCCGTTGCCGCCTCCGCCGACGAGCGGTCGGTTGGTGAAGGCGACGTTGGGCCCGACCAGGACGTCGTCTTCGATGCGCAGACCATCCCACACGGCCACCCCGTACTCGACCGTGACACGGTCTCCGATCACCACGTCGCCCTGCACCAGCACGTGCTCGCCAAGCCGGCAGCCCACCCCGATCCGCGCGCCCGCCGCGACGTGCGCAAAGGCACCGACAGTCGTCCCCGCGCCGATCTCGGCGCCGGCGCAGATGGCCGACGGGTGGCGCGGCGCCTCGAGCGGCTCGGCCAGCAGATCAGCGCCAGCCATCGAAGGTCTCGACCAACATCGCCACCGCATCCGGACGGTGCTTGCTGTTCTCGTACGTGCGCCACACATAGGACCCGACCAGCCCGAGGCCCGAGAGGATCGAGCAACCCATCAGCAGGATCGCCAACATCAGCGGCGTGTAACCCGCAACGCGAATACCTACGAACAGCCACGCCAGGCTGACGACGGCGGCACCGATCGTCGACAGCAACACCCCGCTGACCCCCACCGCCAGCAACAGGTTGATCGGCAGGTCGGTAAACGAGTAGACGCTGTCAAAGAGATAACGCGCCTTCTTGCGCAACGTCCACGCGCTGCGCCCGTGTGCGCGCGCGTCGCGGTCGTAAGGGACCTCCACGCGGCGGAAGCCGAGCCAGACCAGCAACCCGATCAGGCTGCTGTTCGCCTCCGGCAGCGCGAGCAGGGCGTCGCGGACGACGCGCGTACAGGCGAACGTGTCCACCCCTCCACGCGGCATCTGCGGCTGGACCCAGCGGCAATAGATCCGCCAGAACCAGCGCGCCCCCAGGGTGCTCGCCCAGGGGTCGTTGCGACTGCGCCGCACGCCCAGGGCGACGTCGTACTGACCGGTGCTCAACTTCTCATAGAAGGAGCGCAGTAGATCGAGCGGCTCCTGCAGGTCTGCCGCGGTAACCGCGATGAATCCGCCACTGGCCGTCGACAGGCCGGTCCTGACCGCCGCGAAAGCCCCAAAGTTGCGCGAATGCCAAACCAGCTGGGAGCGCAGCGGGCTGTCCCGCAACAGCTCGCGCAGCACCGCTCCGGACTGGTCCGGGGACCCGTCGATCACAAAGACGGCCTCCAGGCCACCGTCCAGCTCGGCGTTCAGATCCTCAAGACGCACCAGCAGGTCCGGCAGGCTCTCCTGGTTGCGATAGACCGGCACGACGACCGAGCAGAGCACCGGTACGGTGGCGTGTCCGCTTTGTCGCGGAGCCTGGATCTCCTGCAACTTCACGGCGCCGACTCCATCACGACCGCTCGGCGACCGCGCCAGTGCTGCGGCTCAGTCATGGCACCGACTCCGCCACCGCCACGGTCTTCTCACCGGCTCCACGCTGGCGCCCCGCCGGCTTCGCCACCGCCCGCAAGGCCGAGCAGACGCCCTCGACCTCCGTATCGGTGAGCTCAGGAAAGCAGGGCAGCGACAGGACTTCCTCACACGCTCGCTCGCTCACGGGCAGTCTCTGCTCGGAGTTGCCCAGAACCGGCTGACGATGGTCAGGCAGCGGGTAGTGGATCGCCGTGCCGATGCCGCGCTCGGCGAGGGCGCAGGCGATCCGGCCACGATCGGGAGCGCGGATGACCGCCAGGTGGGCGACGTAGTCCTCACCACCATCCTGGGCCATCCGCACCTGGCTGCCCGACACCGCGACCGCGTAGCGCGCCGCGATCTCGCGCCGACGGCGATTGGCGCCGTCCAGCCCGGGCAGCCTGCTGCGAAGAGCGGCCGCCTGGATCTCGTCCAGCCGCGAGTTGCCGCCGCGATCTTCGACTATCTCGTACTTGCCTTGCCAGCCGTACTGACGCAGCCTGCGCACCCGTTCGGCGATCGTGCGATCGGAGGTGGCGACCGCGCCACCATCCCCCAGCGCACCGAGGTTCTTGGTCGGATAGAAGCTGAACGCCGCGGCGTCGCCGACCGAGCCGGCCAAGGCTCCGCTGGCTCGGGCGCCGATCGCCTGGGCACAGTCCTCGAGCACGCGCACCCCACGCGCCCAGCAGAGCTCGCGGATCTCCTCGACGCGGGCCATCTTGCCGTAAAGGTGAGTCACCACGACGACGCGCGTACGCGCGCCAATCGCCCGCTGGAGCCCGTCTGGCGAGAGCAGCAGATCGCGCTCGTCGACGTCCACGTAACGCACCGTCAGGCCACAGCGGCGCGCCGCGATCGCCGCATAGCCGCCAGCGTTGGCGGCGGTGAGCACCTCCTCGCCGGGTGCGGCCAGCGCCGTCAGGGCCAGTTCGAGCGCGTCGGTGCCGTTCGCGACCGCCACTACCGCGCCCACCCCCAGATAGGCGGCGAGCTCTCGCTCCAAGCCGTCGGTTTGCTCACCAAGCAGGTATCTGCCGCTGCGCGCGACGCGCTCGACCGCCAGCGTCAGCTCCTCGTCTCCTTGAGCGGCGCGACGCAGGTCGTTAAATGGAGTGGGGACGGGGCGATCGACCGTGGGCATGCCAACACCACTGGCCGCCAGGCCGCTGAAGCCCACGCTCGGCATGACGCGACTCGCAGAAGAATCGAATAGCTCGCACATAGAGAATAATTGGGTCCGACTCAATCTTGCCAGACGACGGTGCGCGCATCCTCCTCCGCGGCGGTCTGACGGAGGAGTTGTTTCCAACTAGCAGCAGCACATCCACAGCCACGATCCGTGCGCCCAGGCGCCGGCTTCATCGGCCTATCGAGCGTGCGCGCGCGCCGTGAAGCGCCTCTCTTCCCGGCCTCTGTGCGCCTACAGGCTTCCGATACGGTTTCCGATTATCGCATGAATCACTCTAATCGAAACGTGTCGATCGGCCTGTACGGCCGCAGGTATTCACTGCCGGCGTGGCCCACGCCCGCGGTCGCCTTCACCTTGGCCTTCGCCGCAGCCCTGCTGGTCGCCTTGACTCAGGCACCCAAGTATTTCTATTACGACTCCGGCGACTACTGGAGCGTGGGCGAAACCTTCGTCAGCCATGGCGACTTCTCGCTGAGCAACTACGCCAGCCCGCTCCGGGGCTACCTGCTGCCCCTGACCTACCACGGCCTGCACGGGCTCGCTCGGGCGCTGCGGTGGAGCGACTCCTCGGCGGTAAAGATCTTCAACGCGCTCCTGCTGGCCCTGATCGCCACGGTGCTCGCCCCAAAGCTCGCCGAAGCCACCTGGCCCGAGCGGGCTTGGAGCGCATCGAGGCGCCTGGCGCTGCTCGCACTATTGCTGATCTTCTGGAGCGGCTACCTGAACTTCCCGCTCAGCGACATCCCCGGACTCGCAGTCGCGCTGGCCGCGATCGTAGTGATGTCGTGGCCTTGCTCGGCGCGCTCGATGCTCCTTGCCGGGGCAGCGATCGCCGCAGCGGTCGACGTGCGGCCGTCCTACATTCTGCTACTCGCTGCGCTGCCGCTGCTTGCGCTCTTGGACTTGCGAGGTCGACCGGACCGCCGTCGACACGCCGTCCGTCTGCCTCTCTACCTCGGCTTGGCTGTCGCGAGCTTCGCGCTTGTCTCGCTGCCGCAATCGTTGGCAATGCACCGTCATTTCAGAACCTACAGCTTCATCCCGGGCGCTCCCGAGGAACTCGAATCTCTGCAACTCGGCAACGGCATGGAGCTGCAGCTGTATGGAACCTACGTCGGAACCGGGCACGCGCCAGAGATGAACTATCCCGACGCGACGGGAGCGGCCCTACTGGCTAGACAGTCCCTCCGTCAGCTGAACTCCACCAAGTACCTCGAACTGGTCCTCGAAAATCCACCGACTTTTGCCGGCATCTTTGCTCGCCACCTGGTCAACGGTCTGGACCTGAGATACAGCACCCCCTACGTCGAACGCCTGAGCGCCGACTGGTGGCTGCGGGTGGGTGGCTTTCTACTCGTCTTCATCGCTCTGCTACGAGTGCTCTGGCCGCGGGCGCGGCGCGGCCTCGGTAAAGCGTTATGGCGCTACGCGGTCACGCTGTTCGCGTGCGGCGCAACAGCGCTGCCCTCAGCGGTCGAGACGCGCTACATGCTGCCCCTGTTCGTGCTCTGCTATCTGCTCGTGCTAACGCCAGGATGGCCGAGCCCGCTGCCCGCGGGCAGGACCGCCCCGTGGGTTCGCTACCGCGCCGTCGCGATCATCCTGCTTGGCGGTCTGGCATTCACGGGCGTCGTCTGGCACGTGGTCAGCGCTACCAGCGCCACGTTCCAGTGACTCGCCCGCCGATACCCACCGGCGATCGGCTGCGCGGGGGCTTCGGGCGGCTCATCCACGCGGCCGACCGTCGCCGCGCGCCGATCCTTGCCGTCGCGCTGCTCGGGGCTCTCACCGTGTGGGTGTTCCGACGGCAGCTGTTCGAAGAATGGAGCTTCCCCTGGGATTTCCTCGGCACTTACACGACCACCCCGCCCTTTGTGGCAGCCACGTTCGGGCTCGGGCACCCGATGTCGTGGACGCCGTACGTCGCAAGCGGCTTCCCGGTGGACGTGGACGCTCAGTCGGGGATCTACTTTCCTGTCTGGTGGGTGCTGGGAGCGCTGCGTGTCCCGCTGACCCTGCAGGCGCTCACCACAGTCCAGGTGGCCCACGTGCTCGCTGGAGGGATCGGCGTGCTGCTACTCGCACGCGCAAGGCGCCTGAGCTGGCTGTGGGCGACCGTCGCGGCGGTCGCGTACCTGTTCTTCGGCGGCTATTACGGCCAGGCCGAGCACGCCGACTATTTCCGCGGGTTCTCCTACCTGCCGTGGCTGCTGTGGGTGCTCACCCCACCAGCCGGCGCGGCCCGTTGGACGCGCCTGGCAGCTCTGCCGCTGGTCGCATGGCTGGTCGCGTCGGGTGGCTATCCAGGGCAGATCGTGTCGTTTGCGCTCTGCGGAGCCGTCTACCTCGCCGTGGCCATGCGCCTAGGCGGCGCCGAGGCATGGCGCAGGCACCGCGTCGCGCTGGTGCTGGCGCTGGCGGCCTCGGCCGCCGTCTGCCTTGCGGTGACGTGGCCGTACGTCAGGGCCGACCAGGCGGGAGAACTGGTGCGGATCAGCGAAGTGACGGCTGTCGAACGAGCCAAGTTCGCGCTCGCTCCGATCGACTTGTTCGGGCTCTATCTGAACAACTTCGCGTGGACGAGCGACGGGACGATCACCGCCTGGGCGATCGGCATCCCAATTCTGCTCGGACTCGCCTGCGTGAGGATGCAGACACTGCGCAGGCAGGCGCCTCTGGCGGTGTCCGGTGCGCTCGCGCTCGCCCTGGCGATGACGCCCAAGGTCGGCTTCATCGGCAAAGCGATGGCATCGGTGCGGCCTCTGTTTCCCACTCGGTTCCCGGCGGCGGACTACAAGTCGACCGTCGCTCTCGCCCTGATCCTGATCTCCGTCGACGCCTGGAGTCGCCTGCCGCGGCAGAGCGCCACCAGCTTTCAGGCACGGCACGGCGTTGGCCCCAGCACGAAGCGCGGCGGGCGCCTTCGAGCACTTGCAAGCATCGGCCCCAGCACGCAGCACCGCAGCCGCCTTCAGGCGCTGCGCGGCATCGCTCGCTCCGCGCAGGAAGCCCTCGTCCCGCCGAGACGGGACGGCATCGGCCAAACGGCGGCGCTGGCGACGGTTGGCTGCGTCCTAATCGTGGCTCCGCTGGTCCTCTCAGACCAATACGCCAAACCCAGCGAAGCGCTGTGGCTTGCGATAGTCGTCGTGCTGGCCACTGCCGCGCTCGCGTTCATACGCCCGCCTGCGCGAGTGCTCGCCGGTCTGCTGATCGTCCTTGTGGTGGTGGACGGCGCCCGTACGACCAAAGACCTCCTCTCCAGGGGCACCACCTCGCCGTGGCAGCTGCCCCCAGCCGAACTGGCCTTCTATCAGAGCCGCGACGTCTACGTGCGTGAACTGCCCGAGCTGTTGGCGCGCACGCCGCAAACCCGTCCCGCGCGCGCGCCCGAAACGGAAGTGCCGGAACCAAACGCGTCGGGCTGGGTAGCCGACGCCTACCACGAGGCCGACTACGACAGCACGCGCGAGCGGGCGTTCGAGGAAACACAGAACGACCAAGCGCTTTACTCGCTACTGCTCGAGCCCTGGCACGCGTACCTGTTCCCGTGCGCGGTCGTCGGCTGCCGCAGCGGTCACGTCCGTCTGCCGCCGGCACGAACGTGGCGAGCAAGCCCAAACGCGAACACGCTCGCCTACGGCGTCCACAGGATCCTTTACAGCGTCGACGTCAAAGAACCGACGCTGATGGTCGAAAACGAGCTTGCGATACGCGGCTGGCGCACGAACTCGCCGCTGGTGCAGTCAGTCGACGCGAAAACGCCGTTTCGCGCCTGGCGACTGGCGCCGGGGCGCTACCGGTTTGCGGCGACCTTCCAGGAACCCGGTCGTCCCGTGCAATACGCGGCGCTGTCGTTGGCTCTGCTCGGCTGGCTCGGATGCGCGCTCGCGCTGGCTCGCCGGCCTCGCAGCGAGGGCGAGTGGGAGCACGACCCGCCCCAGCAACAAACGGCAACACCCGCCTGACGCTACCCCGACTTCAGTGCGCTCGATCGGCCCCGCGGGCGCCACAGCACGCTCTGCAGCGCCAACTCGACCCGCGCAGGCAGCGGTCGGCGTCCCCACCACCAGCGGTAGGCAAAACGGGCGAGCGGACCGAGCTCGGAGCGCGCCGCCAGTTCGCGCATAGCCGCCGTCGTGTACAGCTCGGCGTGCTTGCTACGCATTAGTCCGAAGACGGAGCGGTAGTGAGCACGCGCGCCGTGGTACATGGTCGTCCCGTGGCGGCGATAGAGGTGGGTCACCTCACCCACGCGCGCGCCCTCCCAGCCGTGCGCGAGCGCGTGCACCCACAGCTCCCAGTCCTCGTAACCGCGAAAGCGAGCGTCGTAGCCGCCGACGGCTGTGAACAGCTCGCGGCGCATCAGCGCTGACGGACCTACGATGTGGCGGAACAGCAGGCGGTAGGGGTCGTAGGGCGGTAGCCGCATCACCCCGTTCCAGTCTTCGAAGAAGCGGATCGCACCGTAGCTGTACCCCGCGGCGGGCGCGGCCAGCAGCGCCGAGCGCAGCGTCTGCAGCGCACCGCGCGCGAGCATGTCGTCGGCGTCCAGCGAGAGCAGGAACGGGGTGCGCGCCAGACGCAGTCCCGCGTCGCGCGCTGCCGCGAGACCGGCGTTCTCCTGGCGGATCAGCTGCACCTGCGGCGGCAGGCGCTCGATCGCTGCCAGCGTGGCCGGATCGCGCGAGCCGTCGTCGACGACGATCACCCGCGGCTCGCCGCCCTCCTGCTCGAGCGCGCTGCGCACGCTTTCGGCCAGAAACGCGCCGTACTCGTAACAGGTGATCACCACGGTGACCTCGCGGTTGGCGCTACTCATGGGCTCGCCCGCAGCTCGGCTGCGTCCTCGGCTCGGCCGCTGTAGAGCAGACGCAGCCACGCCGGCCAGCGGCGCGGGTTGCGCAACGCCGCCTCGAGCAATGCCGGCGCCTGGCGCAGCCATCCAGCCCCAGGGCGGCGCGCGCCGGTGGCGCTAAAGCGGGCCAGCGCGACCTGCTCGAGCGCCCGGTTGTAGCGAATCGAGCGGCGCGCGAGCCGCCGCTGGCGCGCCCTCAGGTGGCCGCGCCCGAGCGCTCGCTCGTAGGCGCGGCGGTTGTTGCGCGCCTGGCGCGCGAGGTTCGAGGACACCGCGCCGGGCACGCGCCGGTAGACGGCCAGCACCTCCTCGCTCAGCACCGCGCGATACCCGCGCTCGAGGATCGCGATCCACAGCCCGTAGTCCTCGGTTCCGAACAGCTCGGGATCGAACCAGCCGACCTGCTCGCCGACCGCGGCCGGCACCAGACAGGAGACGTGCAGGGGGTTCAGCCGCAGCAGTCGCTCGAGCGTGAGCGCTCGGCGTCCCCCCGGTACGCGTTGCACGTGCGTGTGTGCGGCATAGCCGCCGGCGCCGAGGATGAGTGCGTCGCAGCCGACCAGCCCGACCGGCGCACCCGGACCGCGCGTCGCGGCCTCATAGCGCTCGATCTGTCGCTCGAGGTAGCGCGGCAGCAACAGGTCGTCCGCGTCCAGGAACACGACGAGCTCGCCGCCGGCGCGCGCAAGCGCGAGGTTGCGGGCGCGCGCCGGCCCGCCCGCGGACTCGCGCCGCAGCGCGGTCACGCGCGGGCCGGCTTTGCTCAGCAGCTCCCAGGTGCCGTCGCTCGAGCCGTCGTCGACCGCGACGATCTCCCAGTCGCCGAAGGTCTGGGCGCGCACCGAGGCGATCGCCGCCGGGAGGTGATCGGCTGCGTCGTGGGCGGGGACGATGACGCTGACCCGCGGCAGCGCCGCCCCCTGACGATCAGCGCCGAGGCGCGCGCTCGAGCATGTCCTCCAGCTCGAACATCGCAAGCATCGAGTGCAGGTCGCGATCGCCGACGCCGCCGCGACGCTCGGCCTCGAGCACCCATTCGAACATCGCCACGAGCGCGTTCGGCGTGTCGAGGTCGTCCGCCAGCGCGGCGCGGAACTCTTCCAGGTGACAGTGCATGTCGGCCGGGCTCTCGCGCCCGCCGCTCAGCGTCGCGATCGCCTCGCGCAGCCGGCGCGCGTGGTGGGCGCCGTTTGCCAGCCCGGTGTGGGCGTCGCCGAGCGGCTGCGAGTAGTGCGTGCCGAGCAGGTAGAGCGCAACGGCCGGGTGTCCGAACGCTTTCAAAGCGTCGTTCAGCGGCACGCGCTCGTCGGGCGCCGCCGGCGGCCACTCGCGGCCCTGGCGGTCGGCGCCGAAGCAGACGTTCACCCAATGCTCGACGTCCGAGCGCGAGACCCTCTGCAGCCCTAGCCCGCTGCCGCGATCCTCACCGTGCTCGAGGTCTGGGTGGGAGCCGTCGTCGACGCCCTCGGCGAGCTCGTACAGGGCGTCGCCGCCGCGCGGCGAGTTGAACAGGAACTTGGTGCCGAGGCCTTCGCGTTGCAGGTAGCGCTCGAGGAAGCTGAACAGCACGAATGGCCGCGTCGAGGCGACGTCGACCGTGCCCTGGCTCATTACCGGCGAGGTGCGCACCTCCACGCGGATCGCGTCGCCGGGACTGACCGAGACCAGTTCGCCGTTGAGCGAATCGTACAACCTTATTTCACGCACCGACTAAGCCTACACACAGTTTGAGGTTGGTGGGAATAGACCTTTGGTCCAATCGATATTCGGGATTCGTCTGACAATCGGGCCCTGGCAGTGGCGCTTTGCCTGGTGGCGCCAGTCGTCCTCAAAACAGCCTTCCGCCGGCGCGGAAACGACCTACTCGCCCGCGCGTGCGGCGCCGGCGCGGTGCCCAGCGCTCACTCTTGCGGCCGTGCACGTGAGCGCACGTCGCCTCCTGGCAGCGCAGGTCCCAGGCAGACCTGCGCTCGGCGCCCTGGCGGGTGCCGCCGCGGAACTCGAACCAGCCCGTCCACCTGCCGTCGTGACGACTACCGCGGCGCATCGCAGCCTCCTCGAGCCCGCCGCCCCGCGGCATCTGCCCCGACCCGTCGTTGCCGTCCACCCTTCGCGACGCCCATCGCCTTACCCGTCCTTCCAGAGAGGGTCTATCTTGGATCGGCGCCGGGGCGCGTCTTCTCAGGTCAGAGACACCCCGGCGCCGACCTGGCCTGGAGGGCCGACTGCTTCCTATCACGCCCGGCGGGTGCAGGCAAGCAGAATTCACGACATTGTTTCCCACTTTTGCCAGGCAGCCGGGGGAGGTGAAAACCCTTTCACAGGCTGGCGTTCTGCGTCTCTCAATCGCACCGGCGGTTCGCTATGCTCGCAGCTAGCCTCGATTGCGATGACAACCAACCTTTTCGACTATTTCGAGGAAGCACGGGAGGATGGAGATCCGTCCTCCCCGGGCGCGCCCGCGTCGCCGTGGGCGGCGCGAGCGCCGCGCATCCCCAACGAGCGATTCGACGTCAAGCTCGTGCCGCGCCGCGCCGACTGGCAGCGCGACCCGCTCACGCGCGAGAGCCTCGAGCGGATCGAGGCCGAACCGTGGGCCGACTCGCTGCGGCTTGGCGAGGAGGACGTCGAGCTGCGGCTCGCCGACGCCTGGATCGAGTCGACCGGCGCGGCGCTTGAGGCCGGCGGCGGCGACGAAGTCGAACTGGCCGACCTGGCGCGCGGCGGGCGCTATGCGATCCAGTTCTGGGACGCCAACGCCACCAAGGCGCTGCACGTCGGCCACCTGCGCAACCTGGCGCTCGGCAACGCGCTGGCGGCGGCGCTCGAACAGGCCGGCGGCGAGGTCGAGCGGCGCTCGGTGATCTCAGACGCGGGGCGCTCGATGGGCGAGGCGATGGCGGGGATCGTGCAAAGCGGGCACCACACCTCCGCCTGGCCGGAGGGCGACCAGAAGTCAGACCACTTCGTCGGCCTCTGCTACGCCGACTACGTCGCCTCCGGCGGCAACTCGATCGAGCAGATCGACGAGCGCGAGGACTCGCTGACGCGCGAGCTGCGGATGCGCAACGACGCCGCCGACGAGCTGCTCAAACGGGTGCTGGCTGGCGAGAGCGAGGCGCTGGAGCTGTGGTTCAAGACGCGTGCCTGGGTCATCTCCGGCCAACGCAAGACGCTATCGCGGCTGGGTGTCGCCTTTGACCGCGTCTTCTTTGAGTCGGACTTCCTGGAGGATGGCGCCGAGCTCGTGCAGCGCGGGCTGCGCGAGGGCGTGCTGGAGCGCCGCGAGGACGGGGTCGTGCTGTACGCGACGGGCGTGCAGGAGCTCGCGGAGATGCCGCTGGTCAGGGCCGACGGGCAGACCACCCAGCACATGCGTGCGGTCTCCTACTGGATGGGCTCGCCCGACCTTGCCGGCGTCACGACGATCCAGATCACCGGCACCGAGTGGGTGGCGCACTCGACCTGCATCCGCCAGCTGATGAGCACGATGACGCCGTCTGAGAACGGGGGCGCAAGCCGCGGCGTGCACCCGACGCTCGACGTCTTTCACGGGATGGTCGCCCAGCAAAAGCGCGCTGTCAGCTCCTCTGACGAAGGCGGCCTGTTGATCGACGACCTGATCGAGTGGATCGAGCAGCGCATCGACGCCGACCCGGCGCTGCTCGAGATCGCCCGCGCGCACCCCGCACCGGAACGGATCCCGGCGCAGATCGCGCTCGGCTACTTCCTGCCCTACCCGATGACCCCGCGGGTGGACTTCGAGACCGACAAGCTGCTCACCGAGCGCGAGAGCCTTGGCTGGGACCTCGTGCGCGCCAGAGCGCGGCGGGGCGAGTTGGGCGGGTGGGACGCGAAATCCGGTCACCGCCCCGCCGAAGACCCCGACTACCGCTCGGCCGTGGTGCAGTCGGAGATCTACCGCCGCCATCTGCGCCTGGCGGTGGAGCGCTACGACGTCACCCCGGTCGCCCTGTACCTGCGCCACCTGGCGCGCTGGTATCTGGAGGCGCCCCGCTCGGGCCATGTCGAACGGGTGATCCACACGCTGCTCGACCGCAGCGCCCGTGGCCTGGGACTGGAGGCTGGCCGGTGATCGCCACGGCGGGGATTTCTTGGGATTCGTTCGTGGCCGCCGGGGTGCGGCACTCGCGGCTCGATCAGAGCTTGCCACGCGAGGCCGGAGGGACGCGCCGATGAGCACGCTGCTGGTCGACAACTACGACTCCTACACCTACAACGTCTATCACCTGCTCGCGGCGGCCAGCGGCGAGGAGCCGATCGTCGTGCACAACGACATGGTCTCCTGGCGGGCGCTCAGCCGCTGGGACTTCGACGCGATCGTCCTCTCCCCCGGCCCCGGCCACCCGGCGCGCTGGCACGACTTCGGCGTCTGCAGCGACGTCCTGCGCTTCAGCCAGGCACCGGTGCTCGGCGTCTGCCTCGGCCACCAGGGCCTCGGGCACGTGCTCAAAGCGACTGTCGCGACCGCCCCGGCGATCATGCACGGCCGCCTCTCGCAGGTCAAGCACACCGGCGAGGGGCTGTTCGCCGGCATCCCGCAGGGCTTCAGCGTCGTGCGCTACCACTCGCTGGCGGTGACAGGCTCGCTCGGCGAGGAGGGCCGTGAGATCGCCTGGACCCCCGAGGGGGTCGTGATGGGCATCGAACACACCTCGCGCCCGCTGTGGGGGGTGCAGTTTCACCCCGAGTCGATCTGCACCGAGCACGGCCACCGCCTGTTCGAGAACTTCTACGCGCTGGCGCGCGAGCGCCGTCCGGCGAGCAAAGGCGTGCTCAAACGCCCGAGCGTGCCGCCCCGCCGCTGCGCCAAGCGCAGCGCAAGCGATTCGAGCGCCAGGCTTCACCTGCGCGAGTACGCCGGCGAGGCCGAGTGCGAGCGCCTGTTCGAATCGCTGTTCGGCGAGCAGGAGCACGCCTTTTGGCTCGACTCCGCCGAGCGCCCGACAAAGCTCGGCCAGTGCTCCTATCTCGGCGCGAGCCTCGGCGAGCATCGCCTCGTGCTCGAATACGACGTCGAGGCCGGCACCGTCAGCGCCCACGACGCCGCCGGCACGCACGCCAGCCAGGAGACGATCTTCGCGGCGCTCGAGCGCGAGCTGGCCGCGCGAGCGCTGCCGGCGGCGCAGGGCTCGCCGCGCGGCCTTGCCGGCGGCTTCGTCGGCTACCTGGGCTACGAGTGCAAGGCCGACTGCGGCGCAACCGCGGTGCACAGCTCCGACGTCCCCGACGCGGTGCAGCTGTTCGCCAACCGGATGATCGCCGTCGACCACGCAACACGGCGCAGCTGGGCGATCGCGGTCAGCCTCGACGCCGCCGATGCCGCCGATGCCGAGCGGTGGCTCGATCTCGTCGAGTCCGAGATCCTGGCGAGCCTTGACGCAGCGCCGCGCGAGCTGGACGCCCCGGGCGGCCAGAGCGGATCCGGCGAAGCCGGATACCCATCCATGCAAACGGCCCCAGTGCAGGAGGAGCAGGTCGTCTTTCGCGTCGGGCGCGGGCGCGAGCAGTACGTCGCCGACATCCTGCGCTGCCAGTCCGCGCTGGCGGCCGGCGAGTCCTACGAGGTGTGCCTGACCGACCAGATCCACACCGACGCGCGCCCTGACCCGTGGCACCTCTACCGCGGCCTGCGGCGCTCAAACCCGGCGCCTTTCGCCGCCTACCTGAAGCTCGGCGAGGTGCAGGTCCTCAGCTCCTCGCCCGAGCGCTTCCTGTCGGTCGACCGCGAGCGCAAGGTGATGGCGCGCCCGATCAAGGGCACGGCGCCGCGCAGCTCCGACCCGGCGACCGACAAGGCCACGCGCGAAGAGCTGGCGCAGGACGAAAAGACGTTTGCCGAGCACCTGATGATCGTCGACCTGCTGCGCAACGACCTCGGCCGGGTGTGCGAGGTCGACACGGTGCGGGTGCCCGAACTGATGCAGATCGAGCAGTACGCGACCGTGCACCAGATGATCTCGAACGTCGAGGGCGTGCTGGAGGCGGGCCGCAGCGCGATCGACTGCGTGCGCGCGTGCTTTCCCGGCGGCTCGATGACAGGCGCGCCGAAGCTGCGCACGATGGAGATCATCGACGACGTCGAGCGCGAGGCGCGCGGCGTCTACTCGGGCGCGATCGGCTGGTTCGGCCTGGAGGGAACCGTCGACCTGTCGATCGTGATCCGCACGATCGTGATGAGATCGGGCGAGGGCGCAACGACGACGATCGGCGCCGGCGGGGCGATCGTGATGCAGTCCGACCCCGCCGAGGAGTTCGCCGAGATCCTGCTCAAGGCGCGCGCGCCGATGGCGGCGATCGCGCGCGCGGTATCGGAATCCCGCCCGCCCCAATCCCACCCACCCCACCCCGGCCCGCCCCGCGCCGACCCGGACGCCTTCAGCGTGGAGCTGGAGCCGCGGGCGCTGGAGAGCGTGCGATGAACAACGGCCACCGACCGAGCGAGCCCGTGCCGATCGGGGTCGAGGAGCTCGACTGCGAGGTGCGCACCGCCGAGCACGCCGACGTGCCGGGCCTGGTCGCGGGCGTGACCGAGCTGCTGCTGGAGATCGGCGGCAACCCTGCCTCCAGCGAGCCCCTGGAAGACGCCGCGCACGAGCTGATCGACGACCCCGAGGCCGGCGTGCTGATCGTCGCCGAAAGCGGCGACGCGATCGTCGGCGTGCTCGGCGCCAGCTGGCAGAGCGCGATCCGCATCCCCGGCCGCTATGGCCTGATCCAGGAGCTGTGGGTGGCGCGCGCCTTCCGCTACCGGGAAATCGGCACCGAGCTGATCAACGAGCTGGTCGCCCTGGCGCAGGCGCAGGGGATCGGCCGGCTGGAGGTCGGGTTGCCGAGCGAGCGCTACCCGCACCTGGCCGCGACCGAGTCCTTTTATGAGACGCACCTGTTCAAGGGCATCGGCCTGCGGATGCGGAGACAGCTGTGAGAGCCGGCAGCGGCCCACCCCGTCGCGGGGTGCAGGCGGGCGAGCAGCTGTTGATGGTCGAGCAGCGCGGGTCGGCGGGCGCGAACGGAAACGGCCACCGAGCCGGCCGGCAGGCGGGGGCTCCGTACATCCTCGACCGCCACGGCAACAGGCGCGCGGCGCACGACGACGCCCGCCGCACGGCCGAGCTGCGCGAGGGCCTGACGCGCGACGAGCGCGTCGTGGCGCTGGCGGCCGACACCGACGACGAGCGCCTGCAGCAGGTGCTCGCGGCGCTGCACGACGCCGACTACCTGCAGACGCTGCGCGCTGTGGACTGGCAGGAGCCGCGGATCGTCCCCGAGCTGGCGCCGCCCGGGCTGCCGGCCGACAGCCCGCTGTGGGCGGGGATCGTCGGTACCGCCTTCGAGGGCGCGCGCACCGCGATCGCCGCCGCCGAGCAGATCGCAGACGGCGCGCGCTTTGCCTACGCGCTCTCGCGCCCCCCCGGCCACCACGCCGGGCCGGCGTGGCTCGGTGGCTACTGCTACCTGAACACCGCCGCGGCCGCGGCCCACACGCTGTGCGACCGGGGCATGGGTCCGGTGGCGATCGTCGACGTCGACTTTCACTTCCCCACCGGCACCTCGGCGATCGTCGCGCCGCTAAAGGACGTGATGCTCGGCTCGCTGCACGCCTCGACACTCGACGAGGTCCCCTGGCGGGAGGTGAAGCCCGGCGAGCGCGAGCGCTTCGTCGGCTTTGAGAGCGCCCCGCAGCAGGGTCCGTACCTGCGCGCGCTGGAGGCGATGCTCGACGAGTTCGCCCAGACCTGCTCGGCGCTCGTGCTCTCGCTCGGCTACGACACGGTCACCACCGACCCACACGGATCGTGGCGGTTCATGCCGATCGCCTTCGAACAGATGGGCGCGCTGCTGGCGCGGACCGGGCTGCCCATTTGCATCGTGCAGGAGGGCGGCTACTCGCTGGTGGCGCTTGCCGAGTGCGCGTGGGCGTTTGCGCTCGGCCTGCTCAACGGGGACTGGGTCGAATGAGCGGCGCGGAGGGTCTCGCGCCGTTTCGTGCCCGTCTTGACGAGCTCGACGAGCGGATAGCGGCGCTGCTCGGCGAGCGCTTTGCGGTCTGCCGCGAGGTAGCCGCCTACAAGAGCGAGCACGAGCTGGCGATGATGCAGCCCGAGCGGGTGCGCGAGGTCAGGGAGCGCTACCTTGCGCGCGGGGCGCAGGCCGGGCTGCCCGAGGACTTCACCGAGGCGCTGTTCGAGCTGTTGATCGGCGCGACCTGCAAGCTCGAGGACGAGCTGATGGCCCAGCACGCCACCGGAGATGGGGGTGCTCGCAAGTGAGACCGCTCCCGCCTGCCACGAGGCGGCTGGCTCCAACCCGATGCACCAGCCGGGGCTCGAACCCGGATCACCGGATTTTAAGTCCGGCCCTTTCACCGCTTAAGGTACTGGTGCCCACTGTCCTGCCCGCCCGGAGCCGGCACCGGGAAATCGGTTCCCGACCCGACCCCCGGCCCCGACCGAAACGGCGATTGGTTGTCCGCCAGGCTACCACAGGCGGTGGCGCCGTGAGGGTCGATTTCTCAGTTCCTTCCCAAGAGACGGAACGGTGAAAGAGCGCGTGTCAAAGCTGCCGCCCGGCCCGCGCCTGCCACCCGTGATCCAAGCCGTCGCCTGGGCGCGAAGGCCGTTGCCGTTTCTCGAGCGTTGTCAGAAACACTTCGGCGACACCTTCACGATTCGCGTCCGTCACGCCGGAACGTGGGTGATTCTGGCAGACCCGCAGGACGTGAAGAAGGTGTTCACAGCCGATCACTCCGTGCTCGGCGTGGGACTTGCCAACTCGGTGCTCGGGCCGCTGCTCGGGCCGCGCTCGGTGATGCTGCTCGAGGAGCCCGAGCACGTGCGGCGGCGACGGTTGATGCTGCCGCCGTTTCACGGCGAGCGGATGAAGGGCTACGCCGCGATGATGCGCGAGATAACGCGCCGCGAGGTCGCAGGCTGGCCGGTCGGCGAGCCGTTCGAGCTGTGGCCGCGAATGCAGGAGGTCACGCTCGAGGCGATCATGCGAGTCGTCTTCGGACCGGTCGACACGCCCGAGTTGGAGACACTGCGGCAAGACCTGCGGCGGCTGACCAACTGGATGAACGACCCCCGCCGCCTGAACCTGCTCGCCGCGGCGGGGCCGGGGCGGTTTGCCGGCAACCGCGACTACCGCTCGATGATGGGTCCGGTCGAGCAAGGGGTGTTGGCGCAGGTGCGACTGCGGCAGGCCGAGCCCAACGGTGACGGTCCCCATTCGGGGACACCCGCGGCGCAGGAAGGCGGCGACGACGTCGCCTCGATGCTCGCCGAGGCGCGCTACGAGGACGGCGCGCCGATGTCAGAGCAGGACCTGCGCGACGAACTGGTGACGCTGCTGACCGACGGCCCCACCAGCAGCCTGCTGTCGTGGTCGTTCGAGCGGTTGCTGCGGCATCCGGGGACGCATGCGCGGCTGCGAGCCGAGGTGCGCGGCGCGAGCGGCGCAAACGACGGCGCCGCTGATGAGGTCGGCTCAGACTTGGTCACGGACGGCGCCTACCTCGACGCGGTCGTCAAGGAGACGATGCGGCTGTGTCCGGCCGCGCCGATCGTGGTGCGGCGCTTGCTGGAGCCCATGCAGCTCGGCGGGTATGAGATGCCGGCCGGGACGACCGTGGCGCCGTGCGTGCACCTGGTGCACCGAAACCCGGAGATCTATCCCGACCCGCTCGCGTTCCGGCCGGAACGTTTCCTGGAGAAACCTGCGGGGACGTACACGTGGATCCCGTTTGGCGGCGGTGTGCGGCGCTGCCTGGCGGCGCCGTACGCGCAGATGCTGATGAAGCAGGTGATTGCGACGGTGGTGGGCGAGGTAGAGCTGAGCGTCCCCGACCCGCGCTCGGAGCGGGCGCGCAAGAGCGCAATCGCGTTCGTGCCGGAGCGGCACGCGGTGGTGGTGGCGCACCGGCGATTGCCGGCGCGGGCGCCGGTGCGCGGCGCCGTGGCGGCCTGAGGCCGCAAGGCGCGAGGACGTCTCCGACTCGCGGCCTACGCGCGAGCGCCTACGGCAGCGGCGCGGCGAGCATGCCGTCGACCTTCCAGCCGCGCCCTTCGCGATGCAGGGTGACGTAGCCGGCGCCGAGCCTCCTGAAGCCGACCAGCGCATTGGCGTGGTTGCCCTGGACCCGCACCGACACCACCAGCGGCGGTTCGCTCAGTGCGCTGCGGTAGTGGCGAAACACCCTTGCGAGCAGCGCCGGGCAGGTGTTCGCGCCCTCCAGCCACCGCGGTCCCGGGGCGCGGCCGTACTGTTCGGGCAGCGATTCGACGTCCTGGTAGTAGGTGAGCGAGCACGCCGCCTGTGCCCTGCCGGCAGCCGCGTCGGCGTAGTAGCGGGCGACGAGCGCGGCGATCACGCCCCTGTCCGCGGGGCTCGCCGCCTGGCCGTAGAGGCGGTATTCGCCGTCGTCGCCGTCGTAGTAGCCGCGCGTGGAGCGGCTGTCGACGTCCTGGTCGACCATCAGCTGAGCGAGCGCCGGCGTGCCGTTCGCCGCGGCGCGAGCGGCCGTGCCCGAGCCGCTGCTTCCCGAGCCCGCGCAGGCCGCGAGCGAGAGCGCGAGCGCGCCGACTGCCAGGGCGCCGGCGAGCAGACGCATCAGTTGACCGTCACCGGGATCTGGTTGGCCAGCACCTGCACGACCCGCCACACGCCCCGTTCGTGCATCAGGGTCAGGTACCAGCTGCTGCCGGACCGGCCGAACAGCATTCGCACCGCGGCCAACCGGTAGTAGGTCCTGACTTCGACGACGCGCAGCCTTGCGTTCTCGGCGGCAATCTGCGCGTGCGCACGCCGAAACACGTATTCGCTCGCCTGCGCGCATGTTTCGCTGTACTCGGCCGGCGAGCCGGCCGACGGCCCGTGGTCTTCGGGCATCGATTCGGCGCGGCCCACCGTCATCAGCGCGCACGCCGCGGCGCCGTCGTTGCGGGCGGCGGCGGCGTAGTAACCGCGCACCACCGCGGCGATGACGCGCGTCTCACGGGGACCGGCGAGATGCGGATAGGGGCGCAGGTCCACATCGCGTTCGTGCGGGTAGGTGTCGGAGTCGTAGTCGTAGTCGTGGGTCAGTTCCGGCTGGGGCAGCGCGGCGCCGTGGGCCATGGCCACGGCGTGGCGGGCCGAGCCCGTCCGCGAGCGCGCGCCGCCGCTGCCGCTCCCACAGGCGCCAAGGCAAACGGCCGCCAACGCCAGCGCCGCGCCGAGCAGCAACGCCGACCCACCAGGCTTGCCCGATGCGATCTTCACTGATCCTCCAAAGGTTGGTTGTGCTCGATCTTAGCGCGTCATGTCAGCAGACGGACAGCGGCGTGACAGGGTTGCGCGCCCCTCTTCACACTGGACACCGCCAATGCCGGCCTGTAGAATCGTCCGAGATAGCCAGTACCTAAACCAACCCCCCGGGAGGGCTTTCATGTCAATCGCAAAGCTCGCCGCGCTGACGCTTGCGGCGACCGCGCTGGTCGCATCGGGCTGCGGCAAATCGTCGTCCACCGGCAGCTCGAGCACGAGCGCCGCTTCAGCCACCGGCTCGACCTCTGCCAGCACGCCGACGAGCACCCCAACCACTCCGACGGCATCGACCCCGACCAGCGAAGCGGTCGCCTCGCTGCCGAACACCGCTCCGGTCAGGATCGCGACAGGCGTCCCGCTGAGCCGAGCGCAGTTCTTCTCCAGAGCCGAAGCGATCTGCGCGCGAACCAACGCAAAGATCGCCGCGACGACGCTGATCACCGCAAAGGAATTGACACGCGAGCTGCCGCAGGCCGTCGCCTATTACACCCTCGAGACCAACGAACTCAGCAAGCTGGTCCCACCGTCCTCGCTGGCGCACGACTGGGGGACGATCGTCAACGACTTCAATCTCATCAAGGAATACACCAGGACGGTGGCAAGCTACGCATCGGCCAACAAGATGAAAGAAGGAGGGCCGTATCTCCGCGGCGGCAATCGCACGCTCGCGCGCCTCGATCAGATCGCGGCGCACGACGGCTTCCGGTCCTGCGCCGGGCGCGTTTGAGCCCCGACACCAAGCGTCCCTGGGCGGCCGCAGCGGGCCGCCCAGGACAGCATTCGATTTCACCCGGAGCGCGGGTCGGCGCTCGTCGACTCCCAGCGCATGCGGAGATGTCTTCGCTGCATCCGCGTCCGGTGTGGTTATCTAGCCTGTTGACGAAATTTCCAGCGTGCCTGCGTCGGGCGTGCCTATCCCTAACCCCCTGGCTTCAGCGGATTCGGCTCCGCCAGCGGTGCAAGTTCCTAATGTAAGCCCCGCTAACAATTGGAACGCGTCGCTGCCTTCACCGTCGACGGTACCGTTCGCTTCATTGGTCAACTGGGCAACGCCTTCCGCCGCCGAGCATAATTCGGAGATTTTACCGAGGATCGACGTACATTCTACATAATAGCCCACGCTGAAGGCTAAGCCAGCAAAGCCGGTGAATCCTGTCTCTTCAATTAATACCGCTAAACCTTCCCCCGGTACGCCGTCTGGCCACACGGTCGGGTTCGTGCATTCTTTGATGTTCGTACAGGAAAGCGCTAAACCAACTAATTCGGTGTTTGAAATCAATTCTTTGGATAAGGTTAATAGTTCGGAGCCAAAAGTTAAACCGTCTTCGCCGATCCAGCCGACGCCTATACCCGAGCATAATACTTCGCTTTTCACGCCGAGGCCCGCGCCATTGAGCGATATCAGTTCCACTTCTCCAGCAGTTTCAACTAATAAAATGCCGGTGACTGGAACGTTGTTGATTAACCATTCTGCTAATAAGAACGTCACCGCAGAGGCCGAGGCGACGACTACGCTGAACGCGAATAGGAAGAGACACCCTGCAACCAGTATTTGCATCTTCTTCATTTTGACCTGCCTTTCCCACGAGAGGGTTGGGCTTGCAGCCCCCCTTTCGAGGCTTTGAGATCGATCGAAGTCGCGTACCAGTACGCAAAGCGATGGAGATTCATCTGAGAGTCGCACACCTGTTGCGACTATGGAGTAGATCGCGCTCGCTCTCCCGACTTCGAAGCTTGTCGATCCGATAACATGATGCCGTATATCGGAACACGCCGAATACTGGCACACACGGGGGCCGCTGTCAAGGGACGCTCAGGGTCAGGGTCCTTTGGAGCGTTCGCGAGCGTCCCCACTCGGGGTCGGCGGCCTCACTCAGGTCGGCGTCCCTGGGCGGCCACGGCGGGCCGCCCAGGACAGCATTCGATTTCACCCGGAGCGCGAGTCGGCGCTCGTCGACTCCCAGCGCATGCGGAGATGTGCTTCATTGCGTCCACGTCCGGTGTGGGTATCCTAGCCTGTTGACGAAATTTCCAGCGCGCCCGCGTCGGGGGTGCCTATCCCTAACCCATTGGCTTCAGCGGATTCGGCTCCACCAGAGGTGCAAGTCCCTAATTTAAGCCCCGCTAACAATTGGAACGCGTCGCTGCCTTCACCGTGAATGGTGCCGTTTGCTTCATTGTGACGGAGTCCCTGTAGGTGGTCCAGGGCCTCTGCGCGGTCTGGTTGTTTTTTGTCGGT
>DATASE010000079.1:0-9479 GCA_036269375.1 Solirubrobacteraceae bacterium | reverse complement strand
GCGGCCGGCGGCCAGACGACGCGCGTCGTCGAGGCGCCGCCGCGCCCGCCCTGGGACCGGCTCATCGCACCCGGGCCGCCAGCGTGCGCAGCGCCACTTCAAGCCCGTGTTCGCTGTCCACGCCGTGCGCCACCTTCACTTCCGGCGCCACCCCGGCCCCCTCTTTGACGCCACTGCCACCGAGGTTGCGCCCATTGGGCGTGTAGTACTCGCCGACCGTTATCTTGATCGCCCCGCCGGCCGCCAACGGCTCGAGCTCCTGAAAGACCCCCTTGCCGTAGGTGTGCGTGCCGACGACGACAGCCCGGCGATGGTCCTGCAGCGCGGCGGTGACGATCTCCGAGGCCGAGGCGGTGTCGCGGTCGACCAGCACCACCACCGGGACGCTGGTGGGGATCGCCCCACCCGCGGCGGTCAGGACGATCGTCGGCTGGGTGCGCCCGCGCGTCGTGACGATCGTGCCAGAGGGGATGAAGGTGCTCGCGACCAGCCGCGCCTCGCTGACGAGCCCCCCGCCATCGGCGCGCAGGTCGAGCACTATCCCGCGCGCACCGGCTTTCAGCAGCGACTTCACCGCGTCGTAGACCTCGCCGTGAGCGCCTTCGCTGAACATCGCCAGATACACCCAACCAAGCTTGATCCCGTGATAGCTGCGCATCGCCGAGGCGACGACCGGCTCTGAGATCGTCTCCCGCGTCACGGTCACCGTCCGGGTGGGCAGGTGCCGCCGCGCGAGCGTCAGGCGCACGTCGGTGCCCGGTGCCCCCTTGACGAGCGCGGTCGCGGTGTTGGCCGCGAGCCCGCGCAACGAGCGCCCGTTCACCGCGACGATCGTCTCCCCCGCCCGCAGCCCCGAGCGCTGCGCCGGCGAGGAGTCGAACACGCGCGCGATTTCAAGCCCTGAGTGGCGCGGGTTCACCTCGACGCCGATCCCGGCAAAGCTCGCCGGCTGGTCGAACCCTTTGTATTCGGCTTCGCTCAGGTAGGTCGAGTAGGGATCGTGAAGGCTAGAGACCATCCCTCCCAGCGAAGCCGAGCTGAGCGCCGACTTGGAGACCGGCCGGTAGTAGTCGTGGGAGACCCGTTCGATCGCTTCGCCAAGCGCCTGCCCGCCGTTGTCGGCGACGAGCGCTTTGCGTGCAAAGGAGGGAAGCTCGCCCGGATGCCCGCCCAGCCAGACGCCAAGTATCAACAGCAGCGGCAGCGCCACGACAAGCGCGACGATCAGGACGCGGGGAGCAGCGCTCTTCATCCACCTCAGCCTATGCGCTACGGCGCCACACCACGCCGATGCGGCTTGTCAGACTCGAAGGAAGCGGCGCAGCGATATGCCCGAACCGGCCGCCGAGACTGCGATCGCGCACCCCATCAGGACAACGATCAGCAGGCGGAAGTCGATCATCGCCGGCTGGGAGATCAACTTGACGGTCCCTGCCAGCGGATCGATCAGCGCGATCTTCGCGACCGCGAGCAGCCCGATCGCGCAAACCCCGCCCACCGCACCGAGGAATAGCCCCTCGAGCACGAACGGCCAGCGGATGAACCAGTCGGTCGCGCCGACGAGCTTCATCACCTCGACCTCGCGCCTGCGCGAGAACAGCGAAAGGCGGATCGTGTTGGAGACCAACAGCATCGAGGAGAAGACCAGCAGCGCTGCCAGCAGCGCCATCGTGATCTTCACGATCCGCGTGGCCGTGAGGATCTTGTCGGTCTGCGCCTGGCGGTTCTGCACCGCCGCGATGGCGGGATCGGTCACGAGCCGGGTGCCGATCGGGCTGGCCTGATCGAGCTCGGCGCGCAGGGCGTCGGCGTAGTCCGGGCTCGACGGGGCGATCCGCAGGATTTCCGGCAGCGGGTTGTAGCCGATCAGCTGGAAGGCCTGCGGGTCGATCTTCTTCTCCTGTTCGTAGCCGGCCTGCTTGGAGACGACTTCGATGTGCCCGGCGTAGCGGGCGTGCTGCACCTCGCGGCGAACGCGCGCAACGTCCGCGGGTGTGGCGGTCGTGTTCAGGTCGACGTCGACGACGACGCGTCCGCGGATCGAGTTGGCCGCGCCGTTGGTCGCCTGCACAACCGGGATGAACACGCCGATCACAAGCGTCGTCACGAGCACGCAGGAGAAAGCCGCGAACGTCGGCGCCGGGTTGCGCCGCATCGAGCGGGTCGCCTCCTTGAGAAAGAACCCCAGTTTCATCGACGCCGCTCGCCCAGCGCTCGACGCGCGTAGCGCGCCAGCCCCGCCGCCGCCGCCTGGTTGGCCTCAGCGGCCGTTTCGCGGCGCAGGCGCTCGGCCAGATCGCCGGTCGTCTCGTCCTGCGCGTAAAGCCCCGTCGCCTCGTCGCGCACGATTCGCCCACGCCGCAGCTCGATCACGCGTCGGCGCATCTTGTCGACCATCTCGTTGTCGTGCGTGGCGACGATCACCGTCGTCCCCGCCCGGTTGATCCTGTACAGCAGCTGCATGATCCCGATCGAGGTCTCCGGGTCGAGATTGCCGGTCGGCTCGTCGGCCAGCAGCAGCGGCGGATGCGAGGCGAACGCGCGCGCCACCGCGACGCGCTGCTGCTCGCCGCCGGAGAGCTGGTGCGGGTAGTTGTGCAGCTTGGTCGAGAGCCCAGTCAGCCGCAGGACGTCCGGCAACGCCGCACGGATCTGCTTGCGCGAGGCCCCGGTGACCTGGAGCGCGTAGGCGATGTTGTCGTAGACCGTGCGCGTCGGCAACAGCTTGAAGTCCTGGAAGACGACCCCCACGTTGCGCCGGTAGTAGGGAATCCGCTTGCGCTCGATGTCCGCGAGCGAGCGCCCCGCGACACGAATCGTCCCCTCCGTCGGCTCGATCTCCTTGATCAGCAGCCGCATGATCGTCGACTTGCCCGACCCGGTCGACCCAACCAGGAAGACGAACTCCTGGCGATCGATCGCAAAGGCGGCGCGCTCGAGCCCGGTGTCGCCCGAGTCATAGCGCTTGGTGACGCCGCGAAACTCCACGACGGTCTCAGCGCGAGTCCCCTGCGCCGACGAAGGCGCCGATGGAACGACGAGCGCTCGGCTCGCGGGCTGCGCGGAGGAGCCGGGCTGGGCTTGAGATCCGGGCTGGGCTTGAGATCCCGGCTGGGCTTGAGATCCCGGCTGGGCTGGAGTTTGGACCGATTGGAGCGGCATGGCCGCGCACAGTAGCGCCAGGCGTCCGCTCGAACCGCACTTTTCCCTGCATGCAACGGCGTTTGCAATAGGGTGCCGGCATGGCTGAGATCTCGACGGCGACGGTCGCCGACAACAAGCTGCCGATCTATACGATCGGCCTGCCCGGCACGCGAGCGTTGACGGTGCTCGTCGCCTTCGACGCCGGCGCGCGCAGCGAGCGCGCGCAGGAGAACGGGATGGCTCACTTCCTCGAGCACCTCGTCTTCAAGGGCGGCGAGAAGTACCCGACCTACAAGGACGTCAACGAGACCGCCGAGCGGCTCGGCGGGATGCTCAACGCCTACACGAGCCACGATCTGGTCGCCTTCCACATCACCGTGCGCGCCGAGTCCGCGCCGCAGGCGATCGACCTGCTCAGCGACTTCGTTGCCCGCCCGCGCCTGGACGCCGAGGAGCTCGACCGCGAGCGCGGCGTCGTCATCCAGGAGATCAACCGCGCCTACGACCAACCCTCGACGGTCGCCGAGTACCTGATCGACCGCGCTGCGTTCGGCGACCATCCGCTCGGCCGCACCGTGCTCGGACCCGAGGAGAACCTGCGCACGTTCAGCCGCGAAGGAATAGTCGCCTTCCGCGAGCGCCGCTGGGCGGGCGAGCGCGGCGGCGCGTTCCTGGTCGGCAACGTCGAGCACCTGCCGGCGCCCGCCGAGCTCGAGCGCCTGTTCGCCCGCTTCCCCAAGCTCGACGCGCCCCAGCCGTTCATGGCGGCGCCGGCGTTTGAGCCGCAGACGCTCGTCGAGCAACGCGACACCAACCAGTCGCACCTGCGGATGATCTACCTCCCCGGCCTGGACGTCGACGACCCGGCTCAGCGCGCGGCCCTGACCATCTACTCGACGCTGCTGGGCGGCTCGATGGGTTCGCGCCTGTTCGAGGAGATCCGCGAGAAGCGGGGCCTCTGCTACTCGGTCTATGCGATCGCCCACGCCTACGCGGACGTACCGATCCTGCAGCTGGGCTCGGGGCTCGAGTCGGCAAAGTGCGTCGAGGCCTATGGCAGGATGCGCGAGATCGTGGACGACTTGCGCGAGCAGGGCCCGACCGAGGAGGAGGTCGAGCGGGCGCGCGCCTACGCTGCCGGACGGCTCGTGCTTGCCTTCGAGAGCACCAACGCCGTCGCGCGCCACGCAGCCAACCAGCACATCGTCTTCGGCGAGGAGATCGACCCCGACGCCGCGATCGCCGCTTTGGACGCAGTCACTTTCGAGCAGGTGCGCGAGGTCGCCGCCGACGTAGCCGACAAGCTGGCTGTCGCGTGCGTCGGCCCGCATGCGCAGGGCGACTTCTAGATGTTGTCAACAAGCGGCTGAGACGCGTCTCAGCCGAGAGCGACCATTCGGTCGATCGGCACCCGCGCGCGCGCGGCCAGCTCGGGCGGGACGCGCACCTCGAACTGTCCATCGCGCAGGCTGTCGCGCAGCTTCTCGAGCGTGATCATCTTCATGTAGACGCAGCTGGCATCGGGGTTGGCGGGAATGAAGTCGACGTCCGGCGCTGCCATCTCGAGCGGATAGAGCATCCCCGTCTCTGTCGCCACGACCGCCTCGAACCGTCGGCCTGGCTGCGCGTCTGCCGCACGCTCGGCCTCGCCGGCATAGCGCAGCATGCCGCCGGTCGAGAGCATGTGGACACCCTCGGCCGAGATGTCGCCGGCGGCGACGTACTCCATCACGCTGGTCGTACAGCCGCACTCGGGGTGGATCAGGAAGTCGGCACCCGGGTGCGCCGCACGCGTGGCCTCGATGTCGGCCTGGCGGATGCCGGCGTGGACGTGGCACTCACCGTCCCAAACGTGCATCGGCTTGCCGAGCTCCTTCTCGACGAAGGCGCCGAGCCACATGTCCGGCCCGAACAGGATCTCGGTGTCCGCTCCGTGGGTCTCGTAGACGTGGCGGACGACTTCGACCGCGTTGGCGGAGGTGCAGCAGTAGTCGGTAAGCGCCTTGACCTCGGCGGTCGTGTTGACGTACATCACGACGACGCCGTCGGGGTAGGTGCGCTTCCAGTCGCGCAGCTGCTCGGCGTCGATCGAGGCGGCCAGAGAGCACCCGGCGTCGAGGTCTGGGATCAGCACGGTCTTTTGCGGGCAGAGGATCGAGGCCGTCTCGGCCATGAAGTGCACGCCGCAGAAGACGATCGTGTCGCTGTCGGTGGCGGCGGCCTGGCGCGAGAGGCCGAGGGAGTCTCCGACGTAATCGGCTATCTGCTGGACCTCGGGAACCTGGTAGTTGTGGGCGAGGATCGTGGCGTCGCGCTCGGCGGCAAGCGAGCGGATCTCGGCGTGCAGAGCGGCGATCCGGTCAGGGTCGAGCTGAGCAAGCGCACCCTGGGTGGGGATCATCGGCAACGTCTTCATCTCGTCACTTCCAGGATCAGGGACAGGTCCAGGACGGGCGCGGAGTGGGTGAGCGCGCCCACCGAAATGAAGTCTACCCCGGTCAACGCGCGCTCTCGGATGTTCTCGAGGGTCACGTTGCCGCTTGCCTCGAGCTCGGCGCGACCGTCGACGCGAGCGACAGCTTCGGACAGCTCGGCCGGGCTCATGTTGTCGAGCAGCAGCCGCTGCGCGCCCGCCGCGAGCGCCTCGTCTATCTCCTGGAGGTCGCGCACCTCGACCTCCAGCGTGCCGGCCAGCTCGGACGCCGCCTCCCGCGCTCTGGTCACCGCCCGGGCGATTCCCCCCGCGGCGGCGACGTGGTTCTCCTTGATCAAGATCGCGTCGAACAGCCCGCTGCGGTGGTTCTGCGCGCCGCCGGCCGCAACGGCCGCCTTCTCGAGCCTGCGCAGGCCCGGTGTGGTCTTGCGCGTGTCGATCACGGTCGCCCCCGTCCCCGCGACCTCACGCACGTATCGCGCCGCCAGGGTCGCTATCCCCGACAGGCGGCCGAGGAAGTTGAGCGCCGTACGCTCCCCGGTCAGCAGGGCGCGCGCCGAGCCTTCGAGCGAGAGCACCGGAACCCCCGCCTCACGCCAGTCCCCCTCGCCTGTCAACCGCTCGAAGCGCACGCCGGGATCCAGTAGCGAAAAGCACCGTTCGGCCGCCTGCAGGCCGAAGATCGCGCCAGCCTCCTTCTGTGAGATCACCCCGCGCGCGCGTGCGTCGACGGCGACCGTCGCCTCGGTCGTCACGTCACCGGCGCCGACGTCCTCAGCCAGAGCGCGCCGGACCAGCTCGTCCAACTCCTCGCTCACGACGTCTCTGCAGAGGCCGACTTCAAGAGGTAGGCCCGAACGAAACCGTCGAGGTCCCCGTCTAGCACGCGCTGGACGTCGCCGACCTCGTGTCCGGTGCGATGGTCCTTGGCCATCGAGTAGGGATGAAGCACGTAGGAGCGGATCTGCGAGCCGAAGTTGACGTCCTGGGTCTCCCCCTTCTCACGCGCGATCTCCTCCTGGCGTTCGCGCTCGCGCTTCTCCACCAGCTTGGAGCGCAGCATCGCCATCGCCGTGGCGCGATTGGAGCTCTGCGAGCGCTCGTTCTGGCACTGGACGACGATCCCGGTCGGCCGATGCGTGATCCGCACCGCCGAGTCCGTCTTGTTGACGTGCTGCCCGCCGGCGCCCGAGGCGCGGTAGGTATCGACCTGCAGGTCGTCCTCGTCGATCTCAACCTCGCCCGAGTCCTCCACGACCGGCGCGACCTCGACGCCGGCAAAGCTCGTGTGGCGGCGTTTGGCCGAATCGAACGGGGACAGCCGAACGAGCCGGTGCACGCCGCGCTCGGCGCCGAACAGGCCGTAGGCGTTCTCGCCAGAGACCCTGAGCGTCGCGGACTTGATCCCGGTTTCCTCGCCGGGGCTCGCCTCGAGCAGCTCGACGGCAAAGCCGCGGCGCTCGGCCCAGCGCATCAGCATCCGCAGCAGCATCTCGGCCCAGTCCTGGGCGTCGGTCCCGCCGGCGCCCGCGTTGACGCTGACAAGCACGTCGCCCGCGTCATAGTGGCCCGAGAAAAGGCGCTGCTCCTCGAGCTCGGCCAGCTGCCGCTCGACGGCGGCAAGGTGCTCCTCGAGTTCCTGCTCGAGCGACTCGTCTTCGGCGACCATCTCGGCCATACCGTCGAGATCCTCGACTTCGCTTGCCAGCGTTTCGAAGGTCTGCAGCCGCTTGCTCGCCTTCGCGTGCTCGGCCGACACCCTGGCCGCCTGCTCGGCGTCGTCCCAGAAGCCCGGCGCCTGCATCTGCGCTTCGAGCGCATGAACGCGCTCCCCCACCGAAGCGGGGTCAAAGATAGTCCCCGAGCAGCTTCAGCTGCTCGCGGACACTCGCGATCCTCTGCCCGGTGGACTCGCCGGCGACGGTGGCCATCGGCCCAACGCTATCAACGCCGGCGGGCAGAGCATCGGTGCTGTCCGGGAAGTCCACGATTTCGAGCGATTCCGGGTTGAACGACGACGGGCGTCGTGTACGCTGTAGTCATAAGACCAATGCACAACGTCGCCTCCACCCGCGAATCCCAGCCGCGACGCTTCATCGTCCACAACACCTACGAGCAGATCCAGCTCGCTGCCGTGCGCGTCGTCGCGCGCCGGGGCTACCAGACCGCCAGCGTCCGGGACGTCTGCGCCGAGGCGAACATCTCCGCGCGCTCCTTCCACGAGCACTTCGCCAGCAAGGAGGAGGCGGTCTTCTCGGGCGTGGAAGCCGGCGTGGATCGCGTGATGGGCTTCTGCCAGGAGATCTATCGCAGCTCGCGCACGTGGCCGGACGCAGTCTGGGATGGCATGGGCGCCTACGTCGAATGGACCAAGAACGAGCCGGAGTTCGCGCAGACCGGAATAGTCGAGCTGCTCGCGGCCGGCCCGTCTGCGTTGGAGCTGATGCGCTCGCTGATGGACGCCTTCTCGATCTTCCTGCAGCCCGGCTACGCACTGCTGGACCCCGCCGCCGCCGGTAGCCTCGACGAACCGGTCATCCAGCGCTTCTTCGAGCTGCTCTACCTGCAAATCACCGAGCACTCGGTGCAGAGCGTCGAGACGATCCGTCCCGACCTGGTGCGAACGATCCTCACTCCGTTCATGGGCCCGGCGGCAACCGAGGAGTTCATCGCCAAGCGGGAAAAGGGCGCGTCGGCACAGCGCTCGGCGTAGACCCGCAATCCCTGAGAATCCGCCACGCGCCTGTCGGACGGCCGTAGACCAAGTGAGGCAAGGACGCAGGGAGCGCAGTGTGCCAGTGGCACATAAGTGACCGAGGACGCAGCCTCACGCAGCGTCTACGGCAGCCCTACTTTCCGTGGCACTTCTTGTACTTCTTGCCCGAGCCACACCAGCACGGGTCGTTGCGACCGATTTCGTGCTCTGAATCGGTCACGCGCTGCTGGACCACGGGGACGGCTTCGGGGTCCTCCGCGCCCGCTTCGCCGTAGTCGTCGCCGCCACCCGGGCCCGCTGCGGCGGCAGCAGCGGCTATCGCGCCGGCGCCCATCGCCGAGGAGCCTCCCGAGTAGGAGACCCGCCCGGCGCGCGTGGGCGTACCGGCGGCGGCAAAGGCGGGCACCGGCGCTGCGGAGGACTGTCCGTCCACGGTCACCTGGACGTTGAAGATCATCCGCGTGAAATCGGCCCAGACGCTGTTCATCAGGTCGCCGAACAGCTCGAAGGCCTCGTTCTTGTAGGCGACGAGTGGGTCGATCTGGGCAAAGCCGCGCAGATGGATGCCTTCGCGCAGGTAGTCCATGTCGTACAGGTGCTCGCGCCAGCGTTCGTCGATGATCTGCAGGATCAAAAAGCGCTCGAGCGCCCCCATCAGCTCCTTGCCCAACTCGTGCTCGCGCGCCTCGTACTGCTCGAGCGCCAGTTCGGAAACGCGTTCGGCGAGCAGTGTCCGATCGACCGTTTCCGGGTCGAGGTCGCGATCGTCGAGCTGCACCGGGAAGAACTGCGACAGCGCCGTGAACAGCCCGTCGAGGTCCAAGTCCTCCATGTAGTCGCCGGGCGTGTACTGCTCGATCGTGCGCTCGATCGTGCTTGCGACCTGGCGGCGCGCCTCCTCGCCCATCTCGCGTCCCTCGAGCACCTCGTCGCGGTAGGCGTAGACGATTCGCCGCTGCTCGTTCATCACGTCGTCGTACTCGAGCACGCGCTTTCTGATCAGGAAGTTCTGTTCCTCGACCTTCTTCTGCGCCTTCTCGATCTGCTTGGAGAGCATCCCGGCCTCGATCGGCTCCTCGTTGCCCTCCTCGTCGACCGAGCCGAGCCGGTCGAGGATCTTGTAGATGCGGTCGCCGGCGAACAGGCGCACCAGGTCGTCCTCGGCCGAGAGGAAGAAGCGCGACT
>DATASE010000078.1:0-14717 GCA_036269375.1 Solirubrobacteraceae bacterium | reverse complement strand
TCCTCGATCACCTGCGACATCGCATTGGTGCGGTAGAAGACGGCGATCTCTGCGCGGGAGGCGCCCTCGTCGACCAGGCGCTCGATCTCGCCGACCAGTAAGCGGGCCTCGGCGTGCTCGTCCTCGCACGCCTAGACCTTGATCTGCTCCCCCGTCCCCTTCTCGCTCCACAGCCTCTTGGCGATGCCGCCGCGGTTGTTGGCGATCACCGCGTTGGCGGCGGAGAGGATCGTCTGCGTGGAGCGGTAGTTCTGCTCGAGCTTGACGACGCGAGCGTCGGAGAAGTCCTGAGTGAAGTCCAATATATTGGATACGTCCGCTCCCCGGAAGCTGTAGATTGACTGACTGTCATCGCCGACCACGGCCAGGTTGCGATGGCCCGGGATGCGCACCGGCTCGCCCTGCTGCGGGCGTTGCCGACCCCCTCCCACCAGCAATTGCAGCAGGCGGTACTGCGCGTGGTTGGTGTCCTGGTACTCGTCGACCAGCACGTGCTTGAAGGAGTGCGCGTAGCGCTCGCGGACCTCTTCGTAGAGCTCCAGCAGATTGACCGTGCGAAACAGCAAGTCGTCGAAGTCCATCGCGTTCATCCGCTGCAGCTCTTTCTCGTAGAGCAGGTAGACCTCGCCGACCACCTCCTCGAAAACGGAGCCCACGCGCTGGGCGCAATCCTCGCCGCAGAGCAGTCGGTTCTTGGCCCGCGAGATCTCACCGTGGATCGCGGCCGGCGCAAACCGTTTGGAGTCGACACCGATCTCCTCCATGCAGCGCTTGATCATCCGCCGCGAGTCGGCCTGGTCGTAGATCGTGAAGCGCGAGGTGTAACCCAGCCGCTCGCCCTGCGCGCGCAGGATGCGAGCGCAGGCGGCATGGAAGGTCATCAGCCACATGCCGCGCGTGTTCGAGCCGATCAAAGCCTCGACGCGGTGGCGCATCTCCTGCGCCGCCTTGTTCGTGAATGTGATCGCGAGGATCTCGCTCGGATGGGTCTGCCCGCTGAAGATCAGAAACGCGATCCGGTGGGTCAGCACGCGTGTCTTGCCGCTGCCGGCCCCCGCGAGGATCAGCAGCGGCCCCTCGCCGTGGGTGACCGCCTCGCGCTGGGGCTCGTTCAGGCCCTCGAGCAGGGCATCCAGGCGCTCGGCTTGCTCGGCTGGGGACACCTCTGGAGCATAGAAGCGGGGTCGGAGGGTCGGTCCCCCGCGCGGTCACGCCGGACGCCGCGACGA
Organism: Solirubrobacteraceae bacterium; assembly: GCA_036269375.1. Lineage (GTDB taxonomy): Bacteria > Actinomycetota > Thermoleophilia > Solirubrobacterales > Solirubrobacteraceae > Palsa-744. Next base: position 13,488 of record DATASE010000078.1, on the reverse strand, counting down.
GCTACCGCCTAACGTTGCGGCGATGGGTCTGAGCGACGATGTCAGAGTGGCCTGCGCACGGGTGGCCGCGCAGGCCGAGCACGTGCGCATCGAACTCGACGCTTGCGTGCAGGTCCTCCCGGCCAAGCCGCCGCCGCTTGACCCCGAGCGCCACTACCTGGAGGGCGATCCCGCCGCCGTCGCCGACTACGTGCTCGCGCTCGACGCGATCAACTTCGGCTCGGGCTGGTTCCCGACGCTACGCAAGCGCGAGCTGCGCGGCAGGCCGCTCAGCGGCTACTTCACGGTCGCCTGGAACCTCGCCGACCACGTTCGCGCGCACGGGCCACCGACGGCGGATTGGCTTGCGCGCGTGCGCGCCGAGGAGATCGCCGCGATCCTCGACCAGGACCCCGGCAGCGAGCTGATGAGCCTGTACGCGCAGGCGCTGCGGGAGCTCGGCCGCTTCCTCGCTCGCGGGTCGGCCCCGGAGCCGCGCGGCGACGGTCGTGCACCGCGGGGTGCTTCCGAGCGGCCATGGCGCGCTCTGGACCTGGTCGATCGAGCCGGGGGCTCGGCCGTGCGCCTGGCGGAGATCGTGGCCGACGGGATGCCGATGTGGCGCGACCGCGGCTTCTACAAGCGCGCGCAGATCCTCGCTAGCGACCTCGACCTGGCCGGCGTCGCCGAGTTTGGCGACCTCGACCGCCTGACGATCTTCGCCGACAACCTCGTGCCGCACGTGCTGCGCTGCGATGGGGTCCTCGTCTACGACGAGCCGCTGGCCGCCCGCGTCGACGCGGGCGAGGGTCTGCCACTCGGCGGCGCGGAGCGGGAGATCAGGGCCTGCGCGCTGCACGCGTGCGCGCAGATCTCACAACGCACCGGCATCAGCGAGCGTGAGATCGACAACTGGCTGTGGACGCGGGGACAGGCGCCGGAATACAAGTCGCGACCCCGCCACCGCTGCCGCTGCGTGTTCTACTAACCGCCGGCTGGACTCGGGCCTCTGACGGTACGCAACGGGCCCACCTCGGCAACCGGCTGGGCGTCCTCTCCAGAAAGCTCCGCAACCGTCCGTTCCAACTCCCCGATCCGCGCCGCCATCCCCTGCAACGCCTCGGCGATCGGGTCGGGCAGGTGGATCCAATCGGCGTCCGGTCCCTCCGGGCGACGGCCGTCGACACGCACCGGGTGACCGGGGACGCCGACAACCGTCGAGTTGGGCGGGACGTCTGTGATGACGACGCTGTTGGCGCCGATCTTGGCTCCGTGCCCGACGGTGATCGGCCCGAGCAGCTTGGCGCCGGAGCCGATCGTGACGTTGTCCTGCACGGTGGGATGGCGCTTGCCGGTGGCAAAGCCGGTGCCGCCCAGCGTCACGCCCTGGTAGAGGGTCACGTTGTCGCCGATCTCCGCCGTCTCGCCGATCACCACGCCGGAGCCGTGATCGATGAACAGCGCCTTGCCGATCCGCGCCGCGGGGTGGATCTCGACACCCGTGAGCATCCGGGCACAGAAGGCGATCAGCCGCGGCAGCGCTGGCACGCCCGCGCCGTGCATGGCGTGCGCGAGCCGGTGGGCAAGCAGCGCCTGGATCCCGGCCCAGGTCAGCACGATCTCCAGACGTGCGACTTTGCAGGCCGCCGGGTCGCGATCGCGTGCTGCCGCGACGTCGCGGCGCAGCTCCTTGGCCACGCCAGCCGCGCTACCGATGCCGAGCATGGCTAGAGCGTAGCGCCGGCTCGATCTCCGTCGAAGCGGTGCAGAGCGACGCTAAGCAGGTGCGAAGAAGGACTGCGAGACGTAGCGCTCGCCCGAATCGGGGACGACCGCGACGATCCGCTTGCCGGCGTTCTCTGGCCGCGCCGCGACCTGCAGGCTCGCCCACAGCGCCGCCCCACCTGATATGCCCACCAGCAGCCCTTCCCGGCGCGCGCAACTCCAGGCGGTCTGGATCGCGTCGTCGTCGGAGACGGTCATCACCTCGTCGATCAGCTCGCGGTTAAGCACCGGCGGGAGGAATCCGGCGCCGATCCCCTGGATGCGGTGGGGACCCGGAGCCTCGCCCGAGAGCACGGCCGAGCCACGCGGCTCGACCGCCACGATCCTTAGCTTCGGGTTGCGCTCGCGCAGGTACTCCCCGACCCCGGTGATCGTCCCGCCGGTGCCGACCCCTGCCACCAGGACGTCGACGCGTCCGTCGAGCGAGGCCGCAATCTCCGGTCCGGTGGTGCGACGGTGCGCCTCGGGGTTGGCGGGGTTTGAGAACTGGTCGGGCAGGAAGACGTCGGGCTCACGCGCCAGCTCGCGCGCGGCCTGGATGGCCTCGCCCATCCCGCCGAGCGACTCGGTGATCTGCACGCGCGCGCCGTACAGCTTCAGCAGCACCTCGCGCTCGCGACTCATCCCCTGCGGCAGCGTCAGCACCAACTCGTAACCCTTGGCCGCACAGACGAACGCCAGCGCGATGCCGGTGTTGCCGGAGGTCGCCTCCACGATCGTCGAGCGGCCGGACTCGATCCGCCCCTGCGCCTCGGCCGCCTCGATCATCGCGACGCCGATCCGGTCCTTGACGCTGCCGCCCGGGTTGAACGCCTCGAGCTTGCCGTACAGCTCGACGCCGGACTCCTCGGCCGGAGTGCCGGCAAGCAGCCGCGCCAACCTGACGATCGGCGTGCGACCGACCAGCTCAGAAATGTTGATCGGGATTGTGCCCATGCCGACGAGACGACAATAGCGGCGGCGTCGTTGAATTCGCCAGCACGCGGACGCGACGGGCCCCCCAGGGAGGCGGCTCAGATGTGGTACATGCCCGCGCCCGCCGCGCGCGCGTCGCGCTCGGCGACGTCAGCAATGCTCGTGCCCGCCAGCACCTCGCGCGCCGCCGCGGCGGCCTCGGCAAAGACGCCGTCCGCGTCGCGCCCGAGCGGACCGTCGAGCAGCTCGACGATCTCGAGCACCGTCACCTTGCTCGGCTCGCGCGCGAAGCGATAACCCCCCTTCACCCCCCGTTGCGAGCCCACGACGCCGGCACGGCGCAGCACCGCGAACAGCTGCTCGAGGAACTGCACCGGCATCTCGCGCCGGCGCGCCAGCTCGCCGATCGGCACCGGCCCGGAGGCGCCGATGCGCGCCAGCTCGGCAAGCGCCGTCACCGCATAGCGTGACTTGCTCGTGATCGAGATCATCGCTCGGGAGCGATGCTACGCGTCTACAGCCAGCCGCGCTCTGTGGCGATCAGTACTGCTTGGGCGCGGTCGACGGCGCCGAGCTTGCCGTAGATGTTGTGCAGGTGCGTACGCACCGTGCTCGTGGAGAGCGTCAGCTCGTGCGCGATCTGCTTGTAGACCTTGCCTTCGGAGAGGCGCTGCAGCACTCCAAGCTCGCGTCCGGACAGCGGACACGGATCAACCATGCGCTGGCGCTGGGCGGTGGGGTTGGGCAGCTCGTACATCACGCGGCGCAGCTCCTCGGGGCCGAGGCCGAGCGTGCGCGCGCAGGAGAGCATCTCCGCGGGCGCGACCGGCGCGCCGTGGGCGTAGTGGGCGAGCATGTCGGCGAGCCGGACGACGGCCGCCTCGCCGGTCGCGTCGGTGTTGTGGTGGCGCTCGATCACCGTGGCGATGCTCGGCGGCAGCCCCCAGCGGCGCGCCAGCACACCGCCGACCAGCGCGTGGTCGACGCCGAGCTCGCGCCGTTCCTGGTGCACGCGCTTCTCGGGCGTCGCGCCGCCCTTCTGCACTTCGGCGGCGTAGCCGGGGTAGGCGTGGACGAGCACGAGCTTGCCCACGTCGTGCAGGATGCTCGTGACGGTCAGACGGTCGCGCTGCTCGAAGCCGATCTCGGCGGCGAGGCGGTCGGCGGCCTGCTGGGTGGCGAGCGCGTGCAGGCGAAAACGCTCGGGAGCGGTGTCCCAGCCGTTCGCGTGCTCGAAGAAGTCGAAGGTGCGCAGGCGCTTGGCCAGCCCGTGCACCGCCTGGGGCGTGAGTCGCTCGACGGCCTCGACCACGGTCTCGGCGCGCTGGCCGGCGGTGCGGGCGTCGTTTGCGAGCCGCATCACCGCGATGATCAGCGCGACGTCGGACTCGACCGCGGAGACGACGTCGGCGGTGGCGACGTGGTCCTTTGAGATGACCGACAGCAGTCGCTCGCGCGACTCCGACAGCGCCGGGAACGCGTCCAGCGCCTCGAACGCGAGCATCAGTCGCCGACCGTGACCCTCGTTCTGGTGGCGCTCGGCGGCCACGAGCGGCTCGCCCGCACGCATCGGGGTCACGACTGCGCCGCTCGGCTCGCGGTACCGAGGTGCTTGCTTGGTGGCTGTTGCTTGCGTTGGCATCGATCCTTGCCTGAATAGGGGCGGCATCCGAGCCCGCCCGGTGTGCATCACGGCTCCTATCGGCAAGTTCACGCCGGGGGTTGAGACTGGCGCACGAGCCCGCGGCCGTCTCACTGACCAACGGTGACCGGCGGCCGCGAGCGACGCTGCGCCGGCCACCCGCCCGGCAGGCGCGCCTAGCCCACCAGCGTCGCGTCGATGCGGCGCAGCGTCTCCTCGCGACCGAGCAGCTCGATCGTCTCGAAGATGCCCGGCGAGACGGCGGTGCCGGCGAGCGCAACGCGCAACGGCTGGTAGACCTCGCGCGGCTTGACGCCCTGGCGCTGCACGAGCCCCTCGAGCGCAGCGGAGATCGCCGGCAGGTCAAAGCGCTCGATCGTCGCGAGCTCCGTGCGCGCCTCGCGCACGCTCGCGATGCCCGGCTCGCCGAGCCAGCGCTCGCGCGCGGCGCGATCCTCGGCCACGCCTACGAAGAAGAGGCGTGCGAGCGGCCAGAAGTCCGCGAGCGTCTGGATCTTCTCCTGGCTGATCGCCACGGCGCCCTCCAGAAGCCCGCGGTCGGCCGCCGCCGCGACCGCCGCCTCGGGGTCGGTGAGCTGCAGGAACTCGAGCAGACGATCGCTCAACTCGGGCACGGGCAGCTCGCGCACGTGCAGGCCGTCGAGCCAACGCAGCTTGACCTGGTCAAAGCGCGCTGGGCTGCGGCTGACTCGCTCCAGCGTGAAGCGCTCGATCAACTCTGGGGTGGTCAGAAACGTCGCGTCGTCGCCGGCCCCCCAGCCGAGCAGGGCCAGGTAGTTGCGGACAGCCGAGGCCAGGAATCCCGCGTCGCGCAGCTCCTGCACGGAGGCGGCGCCGTGGCGCTTTGAGAGCTTCTTGCCGTCGGGACCGTGCAGCAGCGGCAGGTGCGCGTAGACCGGCTCGGGGGTCTCCGCGCCGATTCCCAGCGCCCTGGCGGCGCGCAGCACGAGCAGCTGCTTGGGGGTGTTCGAGAGATGGTCCTCGCCGCGCACGACGTGGGTTATCTGCGCGTCGAGGTCGTCGATCGCGACGGCGAAGTTGTAGAGCACCGACCCGTCGGCGCGCGCGATCACGGGATCGTCGAGGTGGACGTGATCGAAGCGGGTGTCGCCGCGCACGACGTCATGGACGACGGTGCTCTCGCCGTCGGGCACATGCAGGCGCACCGCGCCGTCCTTTCGATCCCCTGCCGTAGCCTCGCCGCGAAAGCCGCGCTCTGCTCCGTACAGGCGCTTGTAGGCGGCGACGTCCTCGGCGGTCGCGTTGGAGCGGTAGGCGTGTCCACCCTGCAGCAGTGCCTGCAGCACCTCGCGGTGGCGCTCCTCGCGCTCGCTCTGAAAGACGGGGCCCTCGTCCCAGTCGAGCTCCAGCCACTGCAGGGCGTCGAGTATTTGGCTTACGTTCTCTGGGGTGGAGCGCTCGCGGTCGGTGTCCTCGATCCGTAGCAGCAGCACACCCTCGTTGTGGCGCGCCAGCAGCCAGTTGAACAGCGCGGTGCGGGCGCCCCCGATGTGCAGTGCGCCGGTGGGCGATGGGGCGAAGCGAAGACGCATGGGGGCCATAAGATCCAGCCATGCTAATCGGAGCGCACGTCTCGCCCGCTGGCGGCCTGCCCAAGGCGATCGAGCGCGGGCTGGAGCGCGACTGCCACGCGATCCAGATCTTCAACCAGTCGCCGCGCATGTGGCGCCCGACCGTCTTTCCCGACGAGGCCATCGCCGCCTTTCGCGAGGCGATGCAAGACAGCCAGATCGACGCGGTGCTGATCCACGCCGTCTACCTGCTCAACTGCGCAAGCGAAGACGAGGACATCCGCGCAAAGACCCTGACCTCGCTGATCCAATCGTTGCGCGTCGGGCAGGCAATCGGAGCGAGCGCCGTCGTCCTTCACCCGGGCTCGGCAAAGACGGGGGACCCCGTCGAGGCGGTCAAGCGCGCGGGCGCGACGATCGCCGAGGCGCTGGCCGAGAGCGAGCAGTGTCCGCTGCACCTGGAGAACACAGCCGGCGCCGGCGGGACGCTCGGACGCTCGATCGACGAGCTGGCGGCGTTGCTCGAGGCCGCCGGCGGCGACGAGCGACTTGGGCTGTGCCTTGACTCCTGTCATCTGTTCGCCTCGGGCTTTGACGTCCGCACGCCGGTAGGGATGGACGCGGTGACCGAGGAGATCGACGCCAAGCTCGGGCTCGGCAGGGTCGGCTCGCTTCACCTGAACGACTCGCAGACCGCGCTCGGGTCAAACCGCGACCGTCACGCAGACGTCGGCGCCGGCGAGCTGGGTGAGGAGGGCTGCGCGGCGTTTCTGTCGGCGCCGGCGCTGCAGGGCCTGCCGTGCGTGTTGGAGACACCGGGCGAGAACCATTCGGGGCCCGGCCGCGAGCAGGTGCGCTTCGCGCGCGAGCTGCACGACCGCGCCGTGTCCGAGCGCGACGGCACGCGCGGCAAGCGAACCGGCAAGCGTCGGACCTGAAGCTTAGAAACAGGTTCTTAGGCCGTTCGTCAGGCTGTGGCAGCAAGCGCGGCCGAGGAGGGCGCGAGCACCGCTTCGAGCTCTGCTCGTACGAATGGCGTGTGGTGCACCCGGTAGGACTCGCCGAGGCGCAGAACTCGCGTACCGGCGCTCGTGATCATCTCGAGCACCACCTCGGCCGCACCGCGATGGTTCTCGATGATGTCCTTGACGTCCTCGATCGCGCCTGCGCCCAGTCGCGCCGCGTCGACCTGCAGGTGTAGCGGCTCGGCGGCGGCTACCTCGGCCACGCGCGTGGCTCGCGCCTCGCGGTCGGCCCGCTGCACCTCCTCCTCGCTGGGCACGAACTGCTCGACCGACTGCACGATCAGGCAGGTCTTGCCCGCTTCCTTGTGGTCGACGCGCCCACGCACGAGCACGACCTGGTCGACCGCCAGGGCCTGCTCGTGCTCGGCCAGTGCCTTGCCGAAGACGAGCATCTCGACCGAGCCTTCGAGGTCGTCGAGGGTAGCGAACATCATCGGGTCGCCGGAGCGCGTCCGGATCCGCTTGCTCTCGATCACGATCCCGCCGACGGTCACCCAGTCCTTGTCGCGCCGGTCGGCGAGCGCACTCAGACGACAGTCCACACGCGCACGCAGGGCCGCTCTCAGCGGCTTGAGCGGATGCGTTGAGATGAACAGCCCGATCGCCTCCTTCTCGATTGCCAGCAGCTGCGCCTGGTCGAACTCCTCGGCGGAGATCGGTGGATGGCTCGGCCGCAGGAGTCCTGCGCCCGGCGCCGCCCCTGTGCTCGCGCCCGCGGCAGCGCCCGGGCTACCAACGAGGCCGTCGGTGCCCGAGGAGGGCTCGAGATCGAAGATCGAGCCCTGCCCGACGAGCGCGTCCTGCTGGGCCTTCTGGCCGGCCGCCTGGGCGACTTCGAGCACTTCGAGCATCCCCTTGCGGCTCGCGCCGGTGGATCCGAACGCCCCGCACTTGATCAGCGCCTCGATCGCCTTCTTGTTGACGGCGCGGCAGTCGACGCGCTCGCAAAAGTCCCAAAGCGATTGGAAGGGTTGGGGACGGGAGCGATCGCCCAGACCTGGGCTCCCCCCAGCCTCCGAGCCTTCGCGGGCCCGCTTGATCGCCTCGACCGCCTGGTAGCCGACCCCCTTGACGGCGTCAAGGCCAAAGCGGATCGTCCCCGCCGCGGCGTCGCCAGTGCCGGAGCGGTCTACCGTGAACTCGTGGTCTGAGAGGTTGACGTCGGGGGGCAGGATCTCGATTCCCATCTCCTCGCAGCGCGCCACGAAGAAGGGGACCTTGTCCTTGGTGGACATCACCGAGGAGATCAGCGCGGCCATGTACTCGGCGGTGTGGTTGGCCTTCAGCCACGCGGTGCGGTAGGCGATCAGCGCGTAGCACGCGGCATGTGACTTGTTGAACGAGTAGTCGGCGGACTTCACGTTTGTCTGCCAGAGGAAGTCGATCACCTCCTGGCGGGTTCCCGACGCGCGGCAACCGGCGACGAACTCCGGCTCGAGCTTGGCCATCGCCTCGCGGTTCTTCTTGCCGATCGCCTTGCGCAGATCGTCGGCCTTGGCGCCGGAGAAGCCGGCCAGCTCCTTGGCGATCTGCATCGCCTGCTCCTGATAGAGGATCACTCCCTTGGAGGATTCGAGGATCGGACGCAGGCGCTCGTCGCGATAGTCGATCTGCTCGGGTTTGTGCTTGCCCCTGGCGTAGACGGGGATCTGGTCCATCGCGCCGGGCCGGTACAGCGCGTTCAGCGCGACCAGGTCGTCGAACTCGTCGGGACCCACCTTCTTGAGCGCCTCGCGCATCCCCTCGGACTCGAACTGGAACACGCCGATCGAGTCGCCGCGCGCCAACATCTCATAGGTGCGGGCGTCGTCGAGCGGCAGGTTGCCCATGTCGGGGCGCCTTTTCTCCGCCGGGTTGGCGGGGTCTGAATTGGAGCGCTCGATGATGTCCAGCGCGTCCTCGATCACGTCGAGGTTGCGCAGCCCGATAAAGTCCATCTTCAACAGGCCGATTTCCTCGATCGGCTTCATCGAGAACTGGGTGACGGTGCGGTACACCCGATCGCCCTTCTCGTCGGTGGAGCCCGAGTCGGCCAGCTGCAGCGGCACCACGTCGGTCAGCGGACGATCGGCAATCACCACCGCCGCGGCGTGGATCGAGGAGTTGCGCACGATTCCCTCAAGGCCCTTGGCGACGTCGACGATCTTGCGCGAGTCGGGCTCCTCGTCGTAGGCCTTGCGCAGCGGCTCGCCCGCCTTCAGGCACTCCTCAAAGGAGGGTGCTCGGCCCATGATCGGGTCTGGGATCAGCTTGGCCAGGCGATCGCCGGCGCCGTACTCGTAGCCGAGCACGCGCGCAGCGTCGCGCGTGGCGGCGCGCGGGAACATCTTGCCGAAGGTGACGATCTGGGCGACCGACTCGCGCCCGTACTTCTCGGTCACGTAACGCATTACCCGCTCGCGCCCACGTACCGAGAAGTCGATGTCGATGTCGGGCATCGACACGCGCTCGGGATTCAGGAAGCGCTCGAACAGCAGGTCGTAGCGCAGCGGGTCGACGTCGGTGATCTGCAGGCAATAGGAGACCAGCGAGCCGGCGGCCGAGCCACGGCCGGGGCCTACCGCGATGCCGTTGCGCTTGGCGTAGGAGACGAAGTCCCAGACGATCAGGAAATAGGCGTTGAAGCCCATCCGGTCGATCACGCCGAGCTCCATCTCCATCCGCTCCAGCGCCTGCGCCGGGGGCGGATCGCCGTAGCGGGCGTGGAGTCCCTGCTGCACCTGCGCGCGCAGGTGCTCGCGCTCGCTGAGACCCTCGGGCGTCGGGTATTTGGGGATCAGCTGCTTGCCGAGCTCCAGCTGCACCTCACAGCGCTCTGCGATCTCGAGCGTCGAGGCGATCGCCTCGGGCCACTGCGCGAACGCCGCCGCCATCTCGGCGTTGTCGCGCAGGTAGAACTCGTTTGTGTCGAAGGTCATCTTCGGCGCTGCCAGCGTGCTCTTGGTCTGCACGCACAGGAGCGCCGTGTGGTGGTCGTAGTCCTCGCGGCGCAGGTAGTGGACGTCGCCGGTGCCCACCAGGCGCCCGCTCAGCTCACGGGCGATCCGCACGATGCCCTCGTTGCACTTCTCCTGCTCTGCCAGCCCGTTCTTCTGCAGCTCGAAGTACACGTTCTCGGCGCCGAAGATGCCGATCAGGTCCTCGGCGTGGGCGCGCGCGGATTTGGACCCCACCCCCCCATCGTGCAGCAGGCGCTGGCAGAAGCGTGAGGCCAGACAGCCGGTGAGCGCGATGATGCCGCCCGAGCGGGCCTGCAGCTGCGTGAGGTCGAGGGTCGGCTTGCCGCGCTGCAAGCCTTCGAGGAAACCAGCCGAGGAGAGCTGGACGAGGTTGCGGTAGCCCTCGTCGCTTGCGGCCAGCAGCGTCAGGTGGTTGCGCTCCTTCTTGCCGCTCCCACCGACCCCACTGGCGGCGTGGTCCTCGACGAGATAGATCTCGCAGCCGAAGATCGGCTTGATCCCGTGTTTGGAGCAGGCCCGGTGCAGCTCGACCATGCCGTTCATGACGCCGTGATCGGTCAGTCCGAGCGCCGGCTGATCGAACTGTGCGGCGCGCTGCGCGAGCGCCTCGATCTTGCACGCCCCGTCGAGCAGCGAGTACTCGGAGTGGACGTGCAGGTGGGCGCAGGCTTGGTCGGTCACCGAGCTTGGATCGTATGCCCTGAAGCGGCGGAGGCCAGGGGGCTTGTCAGGCCGCTTGCCGCTGTTTGCGCGCATTGCGCCAGCGGTTGCGCCAGCGGGTGAGCGCGGACATGCTGTGCTTGTGCGGCGGGCGGGTCGGCGCCGGCGAGTGGGCCGCGCGGATCGGCGCCGGGACCTGCTCGGGCTCGATCTCCTCGACCGCCGCGACGCGGGCGCGCAACCGCTCCACGGCTGCCGCCAGCGCGTCTGCCATCTCCGCCCGCTGGTCGCTCTCGCGCCGGTCGGACTCCTCGGTCGCTTTGGCCGGCTCGGGCCGTTGCCCGGGCTCGAGCGCGCTGCGCAGGTGTGCCGCCAGCGCACCTAGCTCGACGACGATCGCCTGCATCCGCACGCCGGAGCGGCGCGCCTGGGCCAGCAGCCGCTGCACCTGCTCGAGCTGGCGCTCGGCGTCCAGCCGCCGTCGTTCGGCGGCAAAGCAGCGTCCTTCTGCCTGCAGCCTCTGCTCTTCGGCCAGCTGCGCGCGCTGCTCGGCAAGCCGGGCGCGCTCGTCGCTCGACTGGGCTTCCCTCGGCTCCTCGTGCCAGCGCTCGGCCATCGCCATCGCCCGCCAGCGTACGCGTCGCCGCGGACGGCACCGCGCGGCTTATGAGTTGCGCAGGCGCCAGGCCATCCGCGACTGCAGCGACCACAGCTCGATAAAGCCCGGCGAGGAGGCCTGTGAGAACAGACCTCCGGACTCGGCGAATGAGGCGAGCGACTGGTCGTAGACCGCGTTTGGCGAGGAACGCGTGACCACGCGCGCGTGGCCCTTGTACAGCTTGACGCCGATCGTGCCGCTCACCTGCGCGTTGACCGAGTCGACGTACGCGTCCAGGTCGCCCCGCAGCGGCTCCCACCATAGCCCCGCGTAGACCAGGTAGGCCCACTGGCGGTCCAGCTGCGGCTTGAACTGGTTCTGGTGGATCGTGCAGACGAGCTTCTCGAGCTCCTGGTGGGCGGGCAGCAGCACCGCCGCGGCGGGCACCTCGTAGATGTCGCGCACCTTCAGCCCGACGATCCGGTCCTCGACGTGGTCGACGATGCCTACGCCGTGGCGCGCGGCGATCTCGGCGGTGCGTTCGATCAAATCGACGAGGCCGAGGCGCTCGCCGTTCAGCGCCATCGGCACGCCCTGCTCGAACTCGATCTCGACGATCTCCGGCTCGTCGGCGGCCCGCTCGGGCGGGGTCACCAGCTGGAACACATCGTCCTCCGGCGCGTGATCGAGGTCCTCGATCCAGCGCCCCTCCGAGGAGCGGCCCCACAGGTTGTCGTCGATCGAGTAGGGGGCCTGCTCGGAGGGGCGGGTGGGATCCGAGTCCGGCGAGGACTTGATCGGGATGCCGTGCTCGTTGGCGTAGGCGATCTCCTCCTCGCGCCCCATCTTCCATGAGCGCACCGGAGCTATCGTCCTCAGCTCTGGCGCGAGCGTCGCGACGGTCGCCTCGATCCGGACCTGGTCGTTGCCCTTGCCGGTGCAGCCGTGGGCGATCGTGTCGCAGCCCGCCAGGCGCGCGTAGTCGACCGCGAGCTTGGCGATCAGCGGACGTCCGAGCGCCGTGAACAGCGGGTAGCCGCCCCCATAGAGGGCATTGGCCTTGATCGCCGGAGCGACGTATTCGCTGGCGAACTGTCCGCGGGCGTCGACCAAATGGCACTCCAGCGCTCCCAGACGCCGCGCCTTGTCCTCGATCGCCGCGTAGTCCTCGCCGGGCTGGCCGAGGTTGACGGTCAGGCAGACCACCTCGGCGTCGTATTGATCCTGGATCCACTTGAGCATCACGCTCGTGTCAAGGCCCCCGGAATACAGCAGCAGGACACGGTTGACCTCAGCGGGATCTGCCTCGTAGGAGGCGGTCGGCGGCGGTTGAATGCGGGGGACGTCGGTCATCGCGATAGATACCATCCGTACGGAGCTAACGGGGACTGCGTCGGGCCAGCCGCTCGACGATCGATGAACCTTATCCGGAGAGGGCGCGATCCAGCCGTTCGGCGCCAACCACCGGCTTGGACGCGAGGCAGGCGGATGGCACGCCGTCGCCGACGCGTCGAACGCATGGCGCGACCGGGATCTCGTAGTCCTGGGTGCGAGCAAAGCAGTCTGTTTCCCACTCTTTCTTCGGTAGACACGGCTTTTCGACCGCAAATCTGCGCTGGAGCCCTCGCTGCTGGGCTCTAGCGAGATCAATCGGCGTCCAATTGCCGTAAATAGTCCTATCGGCGAAATGGCGACAGAACCACTCTCCACCCCAGAGAGCACGCGGCCGCGCCGCCTTTCCGACCAGCTTGACAACTCTGCACTGCCCAAGTTGGGCGTGGCGCTCGTGGCGCTCACCACACTCGCCGTCTGGCTACTATCAGGAGTCACGCTCGGGACGGTGCTGCGCTTTGTTGCGTTCGAATTCCTCTTTGTCGTGATGCCAGGCTGTGTCCTCGTTGCGCTGCTTTGCCGAGACCGTGCGGGCTGGCACCGGACCGTCGCGATCGGCTGGCCTCTCGGCTATGCGATAGCGATCGGGGCGTATGCACTGTCGGCTGCGATCCACGCACGCCAGCTGTTCGCGTTGCTCCCGGTGCTCGCCCTTTCGGCAACAGTCGCGCATGTGCTGTTCGATCGAGCCCGCCGTCGCTCTTGGCGCTTGAACCTGATCGGCTCCCGCCCCAGTCCTCCGACCGATGAGCGTGGCAGCGGGATCGCCTTGTTCACCGCCGCCCTAGCGGTCAGCATCGCCCTCGTCTTCGTGGCACTCAAATTCACTGTTGCCCAACCGCTGCCAGAACGAGCGAGAAGTGTCACATATCCAGTCGACACCGTGTACGATATCACCCTCGCCGCCGAGGCACGCCACCACTGGCCGATCAACGAGCCGTACGCCGCAGGCAAGCCGTTGCACTACTACACAGGGGTT
>DATASE010000077.1:0-2151 GCA_036269375.1 Solirubrobacteraceae bacterium | reverse complement strand
GGTGTTTGGGTGTTGGGTGAGGTCTTTTTCGAATTCTTCGTTGATGAGGCTGAGTGGGCCTGGTCCGGCGTCGTAGAAGTACTCGCGGGTCATGCCCTTGCCGACCATCGCGACCAGTGAGCGCAGCAGCGCCTTGGCCTGGAAGTGACGCTTGTCCGCCGGCGTCAACGCCGCCGAGGGCCCAGTGGCAGGGGCTTGCTCGTCTGCGCCGAGGACCCTGCCCTTGCCGGGGGCGAGGTTGTACTCGGTCATCCACACCTGCAGTGGTGCGTTGCCGTGCGTCCTCACGTAGCGCCCGTGGGGGGTCCCGTAGATGCCCGTCTCAAACGGAGCGAGGTCGCGAGCGACCGTGGCGGTCTGCATCGCCGTCAAGAAGTACTCGGGAAACAGCGACTGGAAGCGCGGAACGAAACGGGGCGTCAGCGCGCCGGCCGAGCCATGCGAGCCGATCGTGTCACGCGCCCCCAGGGCGTCGAGCGGGATGCTGCTGCGCCGCGCCTTGAATTCTGCGGGGAAGCTCTTGGCGCTGTTGTACAGGTGCTTGCTGAGAGCGGTCACTCCCGCCGGCGCGGAGGCCGCCGAGGCAAACGGCGTCTGGTCGGCGAAGCCGTCGCTGATCCCGACCGCAGGCGAGATGCCGTGAGCGGGATCGCGCACGTATGCGACCGTCTCGTCGAGCAGGGCCTTGGCGACCTGCTTGCTCACGGTGCCGCCACGCCCTTCGGCGGCGGTGCCTTCGTAGCGTTCGGCGTTCAGGAACTGCGATCCAAACGTCAGCTCGTTCCAGACCTCCAGGTCGTAACCACCCGCCCCAAAGATGCTCGCAGCCTTGCCGCAGACCGTGGCCACGTAGGCCAGCCAGCCACTGATCGTTCGCGCGAACGCAGGGTTGGTCTTGCCGTTCCCGAGCTTTGGCGCTCCGAATGGCGCGTACAGCAGCGTCGTCCCCCTATACGAACCGGCGGGCAGCTCGGCTGGCAGCGGGTGCGAGAGCGTCGCAACGCCGCCGCTGATTTTGACGATCAAGATCGCTGGGTTTCCCTGTAGCACCAGGCTGTTCAGGCCAGCAGCACGGCGCGCTTCGCGCCGTTTGAGTCGCTGCTCGGGGGTGAGCTTGACGTGCTTGCCGTTCCTGCCGGCGCTCCTGTGCGCCGCCTTGCCGCCGTTAAATGTAGAGGCGTCAAAGCCCGTCCTTTCGGGGACGACCGCCGCCGCGCTGGCTGCGCTCAGCCGCACGTGGGTGGCTCCCGCCGGTGCGGCTTCGGTTGTTTGCAGGGTCGTCTGCTTGGCCGGCGCCGGTCCGGCGCTGTTGGCGTCGAGCAGGATCAGTGGGCGCAGGCCGTTGTCGCGCAGCGCCGACAGGCGCGCGTCCAGTTCGGCTTCGTGGACGAAGCGGCGAGGGTTAGAGTAGGAGAGCGCGGTCCAGTTGATCGCGATCCGTGCCAGCGTGAAGCCGCTTTCGTGCAGCAGTCGAGCGACCGCCTGCGCCCGCGGCGCCTTGACGTCGAAGTTGATCCCGAGCGATTCGCGCAGACGCGACGCCGGCCAGGTGTCCAGGTAGGCGCGCCACGGCTGGATCCAGAAGGACACCTTGCCGAACGGGAGCTCGGTCAGGAAGCGCGAGTCGATCGGGTCGCTCAGGAGGCCGTTCGCCGAAGCGGTGGGCAGCGGCGAGTGCGGTCGTTCTTCGTGCAGGCCCGCGGCGGCGGCGGGTCTCGTGTGCGGTGAGGGGGCCAACAGGACGAAAGCGAGCGCGGCGACAAGGACGGCAAGCGCCGCGATCGCCACCCACCCGCCGGCGCCCAACGGCGCACGCGAGCGGCGAGGCGGAGCGGGTCCAGATGCTACGCCGGTGCGCAACTCGGTGGTGGGCTCCTGTTCGGAGCCGACGAGCCCGCTACGGCGAGGGATATTCGATCGTGAGGATACGGGGATAGTCGGTCGCGGCCAATTCGATTTCTGCCGCATCAGCATTGCGCGCGAGCAGCCGTGCCGGTGTTGCCTGATTGTGAAGGGGGTCGTATGCGGTGATGGTTGGTGGTTGTGTTGTTTGTGGGAGGTTGGCGAGGGTGATGCGGAAGGTCTCGTTGGGGAGGTCGAATCTGGTGGTGTCTGTTTGGGGGGCGTTTGGTTTGTAGAGGGTGAGTAGGT
>DATASE010000076.1:0-11026 GCA_036269375.1 Solirubrobacteraceae bacterium | reverse complement strand
CGTCGGTCCCGCTCGGCGCAAGATCGCCCGGCGGCTCCTCGAGGATCATGTGCGCGTTCGTGCCACTGATCCCAAAGGAGGAGACGCCCGCCAAGCGCGGCCGGTCCGCGCGTCGCCACTCCAAGTTCTCTTGCAGCAGCTCGATCGGCGCCGCCGACCAGTCGATCTCGGGTGAGAGCGCCTCGGCGTGAATGCTTCGCGGGAGCGTCTGGCGGCTGAGCGCCATCGCCATCTTGATCACTCCAGCCACCCCGGCCGCCGCGAGGCTGTGGCCGAGGTTGGACTTGACCGACCCGATCCACAACGGCTGCGCGCTCGGGCGGGCGCGGCCATAGGTGGCGATCAGCGCCTGGGCCTCGATCGGATCCCCCAGGCTCGTCCCCGTGCCGTGCGCCTCGACCGCGTCGACCTGCAGGGCGCTCACTCCGGCGCTCTCGAGCGCCTGGTGGATCACGCGCTCCTGCGACGGTCCGTTGGGGGCGGTCAAGCCGTTGCTGGCGCCGTCCTGGTTGACCGCGCTGCCGCGGATCAACGCCAGCACCTGGTGACCGTTGCGACGCGCGTCGGAGAGCCGCTCGAGCACCAACACACCGACCCCCTCGCTCCAGCCGGCGCCGTTGGCCGCCGCGGAGAACGCCTTGCAGCGACCGTCGGGCGCAAGCGCGCCCTGGCGCGAGAACTCGACGAACATGCTGGGCGTCGCCAGCACGCTGGCTCCGCCGGCGAGGGCCAGCGAGCACTCGCCGGCGCAAAGCGCTTGGCGCGCGAGATGGAGCGCGACCAGCGAAGAGGAGCAGGCGGTGTCGACCGTCACCGCCGGCCCCTCGAGACCGAAGCTGTAGGACAGCCGCCCGGACGCGACGCTGCCGGCGTTCCCGGTACTCAGATAGCCCTCCAGCTCGACGCTCGTCGCGCCGCTCACGGCCGCCGCGTAGTCGTTTGACATCAGCCCGACGAAAACTCCAGTCGGGCTTCCCGCCAGGGAGAGCGGATCGAGTCCCGCGCTCTCGCAGGCCTCCCACGCACATTCGAGCAACAGGCGTTGCTGAGGATCCATCGCCAGCGCCTCTCGCGGGCTGATCCCGAAGAAGCCGGCGTCGAACTCGCCGGCGTCGTGTAGGAACCCGCCTTCGCGCGTACAGCTGGTTCCCGGCCGCTCGAGCGTCGGGTCGTACAGCGTGTCGATGGCCCAGCCCCTATCGGTCGGGAACGGCGTCACGGCATCGGCTCCCTCGCAAACCAGCCGCCACAGGTCCTCCGCCGAGCGCACGCCGCCCGGATAGCGGCAGCCGACGCCGACGATTGCGACCGGCTCCTGTAGATACGCGGTCCGCGGACCGGAGCTCGGTGTCCGTTGCTCGCCCGCCACCAGCTCGAGCAGGTGACGCGCGAGCACCGAGCAGGTCGGGTGGTCGAACACGAGCGTCGCCGGCAACCGCATGCCCACGAGCGGGTCGAGCCGGTTGCGAAGCTCCACCGCCGCCAACGAGTCAAAGCCCAGGTCCCTGAAGGTCGTGTCCGGGTCCACCTCGGCCGCCGTGGCATGCCCCAGCACTGCCGCGACCTCGCTGCGCACGACGTCCTCGACGACGCCCGCACGCCGGGCGGGGGCGGCAGCAAGGATCTGGGCCGCGAGCGCACCGGCGCTTGCGCTGCTCCGTGGCGCACCGGCTGTGCGCAGGCGGCGCGCGCCGACCTCGGCGAGCTCGACGAGCAGCTCCGGCAGCGAGCCCGAGCGCGCCTCCCGCCGCAGTTGCGCCCGATCGAGCGGCACCGGCACGACGATCGGCTCGGGACGCTCGAGGGCGGCATCGAACAGCCGCAGCGCAAGCTCGGTGGCGACCGGCCGCAGGCTCTCGCTGCCGGCCATCCGACGCATGTCGAGCGCACCAAGGCCGGCCCCCATGCCGACCTCGCTCCACAAGCCCCAGGCGATCGAGGTCGCACGCGCGCCCTGCCCGCGGCGTCGGCAGGCGAGCGCGTCGAGAAAGGCGTTGGCGGCAGCGTAGTTGGCCTGCCCTGGGCCACCGAACAGCGCGCTCATCGAGGAGAACAGCACGAACGCGTCGAGCCCCAGCTCGGCGGTGAGCTCGTGCAGATGAACTGCGCCGTCGACCTTGGCGCGCAGGACCCGTTCGAGCTGCTCCAGCGAGAGCGAGTGCACGAGCGCGTTCTCGCTCACGCCGGCAGCGTGGATCACCGCCCGCAGCGGATGCTCCTCAGCGATCGAGTCAAGCGCGACCCGCAGCTGCGAGCGATCCGCGACGTCGCAGGCCAGCACCTGGACCTCCGCTCCGTGAGCGCTCAGCTCCGAGCGCAACTCCTTAGCTCCGGCCGCGTCCGGCCCGCTGCGGCTGAGCAGGAGCAAATGCCGGGCGCCGTGCGCCACGACCAGGTGCCTGGCGATCACGGCGCCGATCCCACCGGTGCCCCCGGTGATAAGCGTCGTTGCCTGTGGATCCTCCGGCCACGAGCCCGTCGCAGAGGCTTTGACCTCGCCGTCGGAAGGGACGGTCGGCGCTGGCGCGCCTGCTGACTCCTCGCCGGCGCGTACAAGCCGCGGCCAGAGCAGCTGGCCACCGCGAAGAGCCAGTCCAACGGCGTCTCGGTTGGCGCTCATGGCGAGCGCCCGCGCCAGCTCCGGCACGCAGTCGTGCCAGTTGCGGTCAAGGTCGACCAGCGCGAAGCGACCCGGATTCTCTGTCTGTGCCGAGCGGATCAAACCCCAGATCGGCGCCTGGCCGATTCCGCCAAGGGTGTCCTCGGGACCCGCGGCAACCGCGTTTGTGGTCAGAAAGACGACTCTCACGCCGCCGAGCGAAGGCTCCGCAAGCGCGGCCTGGGCGATGCTCAACGCAGACGCAACGCCCACGTGCGCGGACAGTGCGAGATCGCTCTCCGGCGCCATCGGGCAGTCGACAAGGATCACATCGGGCGTCTGCCCAGTACCTGGCCTCGAGCGCTCGAGCATCGCAGCGAGGCTCAAATCCGAGTCAACGACAAGTCCCCCGACCGCCGTCAGCGCGTCCGCCAGCTCGCCGTGGCGTTCGCCGAGCACACACACGCGCAAAGCCGACGGGGTCCCCTGCCCGGCGCTCGACGGCGCTCCAGCATCCAGCGAACGCCATGTCGGAACCAACAGGGAGTCCTCGGGCGCCTCGCCTCCCCGCTCGAGCTGGGCCGTCACGATCGGTCGCGTCACGATCGAGTCGATCGACATGACCAAAGCGCCCGAGTCGTCGTACAGCCGCAGCGCCTCCCCGTCCTCGGCGTCTGGAACCAGGCGCACGCGCAGCGCACGGGCGCCCCTCGCGTGCAGTTCAGCGCCGCGCCAGCAGAAGGGCACGCGAGGAGCGGGCTCCTGCTCAGACTGCCCATCGCCGTCGCGGGCGGGGACCAGGACGGGGTGAAAGGCGGAGTCGAGCAGGGCCGGATGGATGGCGAAGGAGTCGCCTTCGTCGCCGTCCAGCTCGGCCAGGGCGATCTCCGCAAAGACCTCCTCGCCGCGACGCCAGGCCCCGCGCACCGCCTGGAAGGCCGGGCCGTAATCGAAGCCGAGCTCGGCCAGGCGCTCGTACAGATGCCCGGCGTCCAGCTGCTGCGCTCCGCGTGGAGGCCAGTCGGCAGCGTCGATGCTCAGCTCGGCGCGATCGACCGACCGAACGTCGCCCTCGCGACTGTCCTGGCCTACAGGGTCCTGCTCGCCCTGACCGTGGTGCGATGCCGGTTGGGCGTGGCCGACCAGCCCCGTCGCGTGCGTGACCCACGACTCGCTGGCAGAGCCGCGACAGTGGATCCCGATCGACCTGAGGCCGTCCCCGTCGGCGTCGCCGACCGTCACCTGCACCTGCAGGTCCTCCCTTTCAGCGAAGAGGAGCGGCCGCTGGATCGTCAGCTCCTCGACGCGCGGGGCGCCCACCTCGGCGCCGGCGTACAGGGCGAGCTCCAGGAACGCGGTGCCCGGGAGCAGCGTCTGGCCCAACACCGCGTGGTCCTCCAACCAGGGAGACGATCGCGGCGAGAGTCGGCCCGTCAGCACGACGGCGCCGCCACCGCCGACCTGCAGCATGCTCTCAAGCAGCGGATGATCTCCCGTCCGCTCCCCCACATGACTTGCGCTCGCGGGGTTGAGCCAGTAGCGCCGTTGCAGGAAGGCGTAGGTCGGCAACTTGGCCGGGCGGGCGTCCTTACCAGCCAACGCGTCAGTCCAGGACAGCGACTCCCCCGCCGTCCACAACGTCGCGAGTCCCTCAAGCAGGCTGTCGCGCTCAGAGCGTCGTGGGCGCAGCGAAGCGACGATCGCCGTCTGTGAACGAGCCGAGGAATCCTCGACGCACTCTCGCGCCATCGCCGCCAACGCACCGCCGGGACCGACCTCCAGGAAGCGGCGGATCCCGGATCGTGTCGCGTAGTCGATGCAATCGCCGAAACGCACCGTCTCACGCACATGGCGCACCCAATAATCCGGGCTGCAAAGCTCATTGTCGACGGGCTCCCCGGTGAGATTCGAAACGACGGGAATCCGTGGCGCCTGGAAGCTGAGGGTCGCCACGAGCTCGTGGAACGGCTCGAGCATCGGCTCCATCAGCGGCGAGTGGAAGGCGTGAGAGACGCGCAGACGCTTGGTTGTGCAACCGCGATCGCGCCACTGCGCTGCGATCTCGAGCACGGCGCTCGCCTCTCCGGAGACCACGACAGAGCGAGGAGAGTTGACGGCGGCCAGCGACACCTCCTGCTCGCGGCCCACGAGCGTCGGCTCGAGCTCCTGCACGCTGGCCTGGATGGCAACCATCGCTCCGCCGGGCGGCAGTTCCTGCATCAGCCGGCCACGCGCCGCCACCAGCCGGCATGCGTCCTCGAGCGAGAGCACGTCCGCCGCGTGCGCGGCGACGATCTCACCGATCGAGTGACCGATCAGCACACTGGGTTGGAGCCCCCAACCCGCAAGCAGACGGTAGAGGGCGAGCTCGAACGCAAACAGGGCCGGCTGGGCGTAGGCGGTCTGGTGCAACAAAGAGCTCTCTTTGGCGCGCCCGGTGGAGCCGCCGTGGCCGAGCACCACCTCGAGCAGGGGCCGCTCGAGCAGACCATCGAAGCAAGCGCAAACGCGCTCGAGCTCGGCCGCAAACGGCGGCAGTGAGCCCGACAACTCGGCACCCATGCCGACCCGCTGAGAGCCCTGGCCTGAGAACAGCAGTGCAAGTCCGGGATCGCCGTCACGCACCTGCGCGGAATCGCTGCCGAGAATCAGGCCCGGGTCGTGGCGCCCGGCGGCCAGGGCCTCCAGTCCCTCGATCAACCTCCCGCAATCCTCCGCGACGAGGGCGGCTCGAGTCTCGAGCGCCGGTCGTCGTGCAAGCGAGAGCGCAACCCCATGCGCCGAAAGCGCGGCCTGATCAGACAGCGCGCTCGCCAGCTGCGCAGCCTGGGCCCGCAACGCGGCCTCCCCGCCACGCGCCGATATCAACCACGGTGTCACCACCGCGTCGCCGGGCGAGTCCTGACGCTCGCCCGAGCGCTCCACGGGCTCGTGCGGGGACTGTTCGAGGATGATGTGTGCGTTGGTGCCGCTGAAGCCGAAGGATGAGACTGCGGCGCGGCGTGGTCGTTTGAGTGTTGGCCATTGTGTGGTTTGTTGGAGTGGTGTGACTGTGCCTGCGCTCCAGTCGACTTGTTGGCTTGGGGTGTCCAGGTGCAGGGTGCGTGGGAGCACGCCGTGGCGCATCGCCATCACCATCTTGATCACGCCCGCGACTCCGGCGGCGGCTTGGGTGTGACCGATGTTCGACTTGATCGATCCCAACCACAGGGGCTGCTCGGGCGGACGTGAGCGCCCGTAGGTAGCGATCAAGGCCTGGGCCTCGATCGGGTCGCCAAGCCGGGTACCGGTGCCGTGACCCTCGACCGCGTCGACGTCCTGGGGCTGCAAGCCCGCGGCGGCCAGCGCCTGACCGATCACCTCCTGTTGAGAGGGACCGTTCGGTGCCGTCAGACCGTTGCTGGCACCGTCCTGGTTGATCGCGCTGCCACGAACGATCGCGAGCACGTCATGCCCGTTGCGCCGCGCGTCTGAGAGCCGCTCGAGCACGAGCACCCCGACGCCCTCGCTCCAACCGGTCCCATCCGCTGCCTGCGAAAAGGACTTGCACCGCCCATCGACCGCCAGGCCACGCTGACGCGAGAACTCAGTGAACGCGCCCGGCGTCCACATCACAGTCACCCCGCCCGCCAACGCCAGCGAGCATTCCCCACCACGCAAAGCCTGACAAGCCCAATGCAACGCCACCAACGAGGACGAGCACGCGGTGTCCACCGACACCGCGGGACCCTGCAACCCAAACGTGTAAGACACACGACCGGAGACGACGCTGCCAGCGTTACCGGTCCCCAGATAACCCTCAAGACCATCCGTCCGAGCGACCGGCAACCCGGTGCCGTACTCGTGATACATCACACCCGCAAACACACCGGTGCGGCTACCACGCAGGGAAACCGGATCGATACCAGCGTCTTCGAAAGCCTCCCAGCTGGCCTCCAACAACAACCGCTGCTGCGGATCCATCGCCAACGCCTCACGCGGCGAAATACCAAAAAACCCACAATCAAAATCACCAGCACCGTCCAAGAACCCACCATCACGCACATAACTGGTGCCCGGCCTACCAGGCTCCGGATCAAACAACGCCTCCAAATCCCAACCACGATCACCCGGGAACGGACCGATCGCGTCGCGCTCATCGATCACCAACCGCCACAAATCCTCCGGAGAGCCAACACCACCCGGATAGCGACACGCCATACCCACGATCGCGACAGGCTCACTCGAGCTCTCCAGCACCTCCACCGAACCCGACCTCACACCCGCCGGATCGCCACCACCAACCAACTCCAACAAATAACCAGCGACCGCGACAGGCGTCGGATAATCAAACACCAACGTCGCGGGCAACCGCAACCCAGTCAACCCCTCCAACCGGTTACGCAATTCAACCGCCGCAAGAGAATCAAAACCAAGATCCCTAAACGACCGCTCACGACCAACGTCCTCCCCCGAGCCAAACCCAAGCACACGAGCAGCCTCAACACACACCAACCCGACCACCCGCCGCTCACGCTCAAAACCAGAACCCACAAACAACTCGCCAACCCCACCACTCACACGAACGCTCGCCGCAGGCACCAACTGCCTGAGCATCGACGGCAACGAGCCCTCCTGGACCTGCCTACGCATCGCAGCACGATCGAGCTTGGCGGCAACCACCACCGCCGGCCCATCACCCTCACCGAGACCACCACCAGAACCCACACAAACATCAAAGAGCTCAAGACCCTCCTCGACAGGCAACGCCCGCACCCCACCCCGAGACATACGAGCACGATCAGCCACCGCCAACTGCCCCGCCATCCCCGCACCCTGCCAAGCACCCCACGCAATCGACACAGCCGGCAAACCAACATCCCGCCGATGCGCAGCAAGAACATCCAAAAACGCGTTAGCCGCCGCATAACCAGCCTGCCCAGGACTACCAAGCGTCCCAGCTATCGAAGAGAACAACACAAACGCATCGAGACCCATCCCAGCCGTCAACTCATGCAAATGCCACGCACCATCCACCTTCGGCGCAAACACACGCCCCAACCGCTCAACACTCAACGAACCAACCACACCATCGTCAAGCACCCCCGCCGCATGCACCACACCACGCAACGGACAATCCACACCCACAGAATCAAGCAACGCCCCCAGCTGCACACGATCAGACACATCACACGCAGCAACCCGCACCCTCGCCCCAAACCCCTCCAACTCCCCCACCAAAACACCAACACCATCAACAGCCAAACCACCACGACTCACCAACAACAAATCCCGCACACCACGCTCACACACCAAATGACGCGCCACCAACCCACCCAAACCACCCGTACCACCAGTAACCAACACCGTCCCACCACGCCTGACGAACGCGTCGCTTCGCGCGCTGAGCGCGCGGCGGGCACCGGACTGCTCCAACCGCGGAACAAGCGCTCTCCCGTCGCGAACCGCAATCTGCCACTCACCGCGGGACAGCGCCGACTCGACCGCGCCGTCGAGCGCATCCCACGAACGGTCGGACCCATCTACGTCCACAAGCACGAACCGCCCGGGGTTCTCCAGCTGCGCGCTGCGCACCAAGCCCCACACCGCAGCACAAGCCAGGTCGCGCACACGCTCGCCTGGAGCGGCAGCCACCGAGCCGACCGTCACGAAGATGGCGCCATCGACGGGCGAGACCTCGGCGCCGTCGGGGGAGGGGATCGACTCTTGGGCAGCCTGCAAGCCGACTCGACTTCGCACCAGCTCCAATGCGAACGCGGTGCGCTCTCGCACGCCAGCCGGCACGTCCGCGTCGCCGTCACAGCGATCCTGCACGAGGACACGTTCGAAGCCAGCAACGGACGCCGGCTCTCCCGAGGGCTCCGCGCCGTCCAGCTCGACCCAGCCAACGGCAAAGGAGGCACGTGAGGCGACACGCGAGGCGACGAGCTCCGCATCCGGCAACGGGCGCAGAAGAAGCGAGTTCACCGACGCGACCGGCCGATCGTTCTCATCCGACAACGAGAGGGAGATCGCGCTGCTCTCGCCGCCGTGGGCATCCTCACCGCTCGGGACGACCCGCACACGCAGCACGGAGGAGCCAGCGTTGCCGTGCAAGGACACACCGCCCCAGGCGAATGGCACCCGTGCCCCCTCGCCACTCTCCTCATCCATGCCAAGAGCTCCAAGCGCGTGCAACGAAGCATCGAGCAGCACTGGATCCAGCCCAAAGCCGCGACGATCGCCGAGATCGTCCTCGGACAGACCCACCTCAGCGAACAGCTCCTCACCACGCCGCCAGACCGTGCGCAGAGCGTCGAACGGTGGCGAGTACTCCAAACCGCCCCCGGCGAGCGTCTCGTAGATCTCTCCGACGTCGACGGCTATGGAGCCCGCCGGAGGCCAAACACCGTCCGGATCGCTCACCGGCGGCGGGCCGGCAAGCTCCTGCGAGCGTATGGACAGAGTGCCAGTCGCGTGGCAGGCCCACGGATGGTCAGGCTCGTCGCGGGCGAGCTCGGAGGGCCGCGAATAGATCCTCACCGGGCGCTCGCCCTCGCCGTCTGCCTCCCCCACCAACACCTGCAGCTGCAGATCACTCTCATCCTCGAGCAGCAGAGGCGTCTCGACGGCAAGCTCACGCACGAGCCCAGATCCGACCTCTGCTCCGGCGCGCAGCGCGATCTCGGCGAATGCGGCGCCCGGGAGCACGAGACGACCGCCGACCCGGTGGCCGCGCAGCCACGGCTGCTGCGCCATCGACAGTCGTCCCGTCATCAACAGGCCTTCGCCACCGCCCAGGCGCACAGCGGCGCCGAGCAACGGGTGATCGCTCGCGGTCAAACCGAGCGAGACCGGACCGCCGCCGGCGCCGCCGGGCCTCAGCCAAAATCGCTTGCGCTGAAAAGCGTAGGTCGGCAACTGGATCCGCCTGGCTCCCGCAACTGGCAGCGACGTGCTCCAATCGATCTCCGCTCCGTTCTCCCACAGGTCGGCGAGCGCCCGCACGAGAGTGGGTACCTCTTTGCGTCCGCGGCGCAGCAGCGCTGTGGTGGTGGCGTGCTGGGCACGATCGCCCTCGCCGAGACACTCGCGAGCCATCGCGCTCAGGACGCTGTCCGGCCCGAGCTCCAGATAGCGCTCGACACCGTGCTCGGCGAGCCAGTCGACTCCGTCTGCGAAACGGACCGTGTGGCGAACGTGGCGGACCCAATACTCCGGGTCACACAGCTCGTCCGTCGCCACAAGACCCGTCAGGTTGGAGATCAGCGGAATCCGCGGTGCGCTGTATGACAGCTTTGCCACGATCTGCTCGAACTCGGCCAGCATCGCGTCCATGCGCGGCGAATGGAAGGCATGACTGACGCGCAGGCGCTTAGTCTTACGTCCGCGCTTTCGCCACTCGCGCGCGAGCGAAAGCACCCTCTCCTGCTCGCCGGAGATGACGCACGCCGCCGGCCCATTGACAGCAGCGATCGAGACCTCCTGCTCGCAGCCGGCGAGGCTCTCCGCCAGCTCCTGCGCCGATGCCTGAACCGAGACCATGACGCCTCCCGCCGGCAGCTGTCCCATCAAGCGGCCGCGCGCGGCAACCAACGCACACGCATCCTGCAGTGAGAAGACACCGGCGGCGTGCGCAGCCGCGATCTCACCAATCGAGTGCCCGAGCAGAAAGTCCGGACGCACCCCCCACTCCTGCACAAGTCGGAACAGCGCCATCTCCAAGGCAAACAGGCCGGCTTGCGCGAAGGTCGTATTCTCCAGAGCGCTCTGGCCATCGCTCCCAACCTCTGCACCGTCGAACATCACGTCCTTCAGGGAGCACTCGAGCGCAGGATCGAGCCAGGCGCAGACCTCGTCGAGCGCCTGTCGAAAGACCGGCATCGACCCGTAGAGCTCGGCGCCCATCCCCACCCGCTGAGAGCCCTGACCGGAGAAGAGCAGCGCCAACCCGCCGCCCTCTGACTGCGAGCGCCGCCGCGGGTCGACAGCCGCAGGCCGCTCATCGGCAGCGACCTTGCGCAGCTCGGCGAAAAGCTTGCGGCGACCACGTCCGAGCAGCACGACACGCTCCTCGAGTGCCGGCAGGCCCGCAAGCGAGAGCGCCAGATCGGCTGGATCGAGCTCGGGATCGGACTCGAACCGGTCGATCAGTCCCTGTGCGCGCGAGCGCAAGCCGGCACCGTCATGCGCAGAGAGCGGCCAGGCATGGACAGCCGGCAGAGGGGCGCCTGCCACGGTCTCGGCGATGAGACCAAGCTCGGGCTCTGAGGGGGTGCCTGCGGCGGTGGGCGCTGGAGTCGGTTGCAGGTCTGCAGCGGCCGGCGTGCTTTGTTCGAGGATGATGTGTGCGTTGGTGCCGCTGAAGCCGAAGGATGAGACTGCGGCGCGGCGTGGTCGTTTGAGTGTTGGCCATTGTGTGGTTTGTTGGAGTGGTGTGACTGTGCC
>DATASE010000075.1:0-19494 GCA_036269375.1 Solirubrobacteraceae bacterium | reverse complement strand
CCTGCAGCGCGTCGAGAGCGAGATCGCGGCGGGCCGCCCGGCGCTGGAGGTCGCCGACGTGCTCGAGCAGGACCTGCCGGTGCGGATCGACGCAGGCGAGCCGCTCGAGTCGCTCCTACAGAGCGAAGGCCTTGGGCGGCTCGGCGGGATGGTCGCCGTCGACGCCGACGACGTCGTCCAGGGGGTCGTGACGGTCGCCCAGATCCGCCGCGCGCTGAACCCGGCCATGGGACGGTGATCGGCCGGCGCACCGGGCTCAGAGCAGCGTCCGCGGCCGACGCGCCGGGGCCCTGCTCGATGAAATAGAGTGGCCGCCGTGGCATCCCACGACGTACTGATAATCGGCGCCGGCCTCGCCGGCCAGCGCGCGGCCTTGGCCGCCGCGGAGGCGGGCGCGAGCGTGGCGATTCTCAGCAAGGTGCACCCGGTGCGCTCGCACTCGGTGGCCGCCGCAGGCGGCATCAACGCCGCGATCAACGTCGCCGACGACTGGCGCTCGCACGCCTACGACACCGTCAAGGGCTCGGACTTCCTCGGTGACCAGGACGCGATCGAGATCATGTGCTCGGAGGCGCCCAAGGAGGTCATGCACCTCGAGCACATCGGCGTCACCTTCCACCGCAACGACGAGGGCGAACTGGACCTGCGCGCGTTCGGCGGAGCCTCGATGAAGCGCACCGCCTACGTCGCCGACATCACCGGCCAGGCGATCCTGCACGTCCTCTACGAGCAGCTGATGAAGCATCACGAGCAGGTCAAGCGCTACGAGGAGTGGTTCGTCACCTCGCTGGTGCAAGACGAGCAGGGCCGCTGCTGTGGCGTCGTCGCGCGCGACGTGCGCACGGGACGGATGGAGCTGCTGCGCGCAAAGAACGTGATCCTGGCAAGCGGCGGCGCCGGCCAGGTGTACAGCCCGACCACCAACGCGCTGATCGTTACCGGCGACGGAATCGCCCAGGCCTATCGCATCGGCGCCCCGCTGATGGACATGGAGATGATCCAGTACCACCCGACCACGCTGGTCGAGAACGGCCTCTTGATCACAGAGGGCGCCCGCGGCGAGGGCGCCGTGTTGCTGAACTCAGAGGGCGAGCGCTTCATGGAGAAGTACGCCCCCAACAAGATGGAGCTCGCCTCGCGCGACGTCGTCAGCCGCGCCGAGCAGACCGAGATCCTCGAGGGCCGCGGCGTCGGCGCGAACAAAGACGGCATCTACCTGGACATCACCAAGGTGCCGCGCAAGCGCACGCTGGAGGCGCTGCGCGAGATCGTCAACATCGGCAAGGACTTCGCCGGCGTCGACATCACCCGCGAGCCGATCATGATCCGCCCGGGCCAGCACTACGTCATGGGCGGCGTGAAGACCGACGTAAACGGCGCAACCTCGATCGAGGGCCTGTACGCGGCAGGCGAGGTCGCCTGCGTCTCCGTGCACGGCGGCAACCGCCTCGGCGCCAACTCGCTGCTGGACACGCTGATCTTCGGCCGGCGGTCGGGCGAACACGCCGCCGCGCGCGCCGCCTCGATGGCGATGCCAGACGGCGGCGAGGCCAAGCTGCGCGAGGACGAGCAGGCGATCGCCGAGATCCTGGCCCGTTCGCGCGACGGACGGCGGATCTCGGAGATAAAGAGCGAGCTGGGCGAGACGATGAACCAGTACGTCGCGGTGTACCGCGACCAGGAGGGCCTGGAGAAGGCCCACGATATCGTCAAGCGCCTTCAGTCCGAGGCGCAGAGCGCCTACGTCGACGACCACGGCACCGTCTTCAACCAGGACGTGCTCGGCGCGATCGAGCTGGGCTACATGCTCGATTGCGCCGAGGCGATCGTGCTCGCCTCGATCGAGCGCAAGGAGTCGCGCGGCGCGCAGTTCCGCACCGACTACCCCGAGCGCAACGACGAGGAGTGGCTCAAGCACATCGACGTCTCCCTGGACGGAAGCGGCGGTCCAAAGGTGAGCTACTCGCCGGTGAAGATCACACAGTGGCAGCCGGAGGAGAGGAAATACTGACGATGCGTTCTACGAAGCACAGGAACGCCAGACCGGCGCGCCAGCGCCGGTCTGATCCAAACGAAAGCAAGCCGATGACAGCCACGGAGACCCGCTGATGGCCGAGACCCACCGTCCGCCCGAGCAATTCACCCTCAGGCTGCGTCGCTACGACCCGGAGTCCGGTCAGGCCCCCTACTGGGACGAGCACACGATCGAGCTCGAGCCGCACCGCTCGGTGCTCGAGGGGATCCTGCAGGCCAAGGCCAAGTTCGACGGCTCGATCGGCATCCGCTGCTCCTGCCGCGCGGCGATCTGCGGTTCCTGCGGCGTGCGCATCAACGGCGAACCGGGCCTTGCCTGCCACACCCACCTCGACCACGCCAAGGCGTCGGCCAAGGACGGCGTGATCGAGGTCGAGCCGATGGGCAACATGCCCGTGATCAAGGACATGATCGTGGACATGGACGCGGTGCACTGGAAGAAGGTGCAGCGCGTGACGCCATGGCTGCTAAACGACGGCCCCCAGCCCGAGCGCGAGCACCTCGTCCCGCGCGAGGCGATGGTCGACGTCACCCAGACGATGGCCTGCATCCAGTGCGGCGCGTGCGTGAGCGACTGCCTGGCGATGGAGGTCGACCCGGGCTTCATCGGCCCGGCGGCGCTGGCCAAGGCCTACCGCTTCGTCGGCGACCCGCGCGACGAGCGCCAGCGCGAGCGTCTGGTCGACCTGAGCGAAGACCCGCAGGGCATCTACGACTGCACGCACTGCTTCAAGTGCGTCGAGGCGTGCCCCAAGGACGTCAACCCGATGGGCCAGATCATGCGCCTGCGGCGGATCGCCGGCGAGGATCAGCACATCACCGACCAGAACAACGGACACCGTCACGAGGAAACGATCGTCACGCTGATCAAGGACTACGGCCTGCTGCACGAGGCCGAGATGCTGCCGCGCTCCTACGGCGGCAACTCGTGGTTCGGCAAGTTCCACCCGGCCGCCGGCAAGGAGCTCATCAGCTCGCTGCCGGTCGCGCTGCGCGCGATCGCAAAACGCAAGGTGAGCCCCAAGATCGCGATCTTCGGACACAAGATCCCCAAGCCGGATCTGAAGGCGGTGCAGAGGATCTACGAGACGGTCGAGGGCCGCCCCGAGCGCTACGAGTTGAACCTGTACGTCGTCGGCGAGGACGAAGAGCCCGCGACGGTTGCGGCGGTTGCAGCCGAGAGCACGCCCGCCGGCTCCGGCGAGGCGAGCGAGGAAGGGAGCGCAGCATGAAGGTCGCCTACTGGCCCGGCTGCGTCAGCCGCGGCTTCACCCCCGAGCTGCACGGCTCGATGGCCAAGGTCGCGCCGCTGCTCGACATCGAGCTGGTCGAACTGGACCGAGCGAGCTGCACCGGCTGCGGCGTGATCGCCGAGCACAACCAGGAGCTAGCCGACACGCTCAACGCGCGCACCTTCGCGCTGGCCCAACAGGTGCCAGGCGCCGAGCTGATGATGAACGTCTGCTCGACCTGCCAGGGCGCGCAGGGCGAGTGCCAGGAGCGCCTAGACGCAAACGCCGAGTACCGCGCCCACGTCAACTCGACGCTGGCCGACGAGGGGCTCAGCTACGAGAAGGGCCTCACAAACAAGAACTTCCTCTGGCTACTGGTCGAGGAGATAGGCCTGGAGAAGCTCTCGGGCATGGTCCGCCGCCCGCTCACCAACCTGAAGGTCGGCCCCTTCTACGGCTGCTACATCGTGCGCCCGCGCAAGCGCCTGGGCATCGACTCAGAGCACCCGCGCGACCACTACTTGGAGCAGCTGATCGAGGCGCTCGGCGGCACCGTGATCGAGTACGCGGGCATGCGCAAGTGCTGTGGCTTTCCGGTCATCACGATGAACAAGCAGGCCTCGCTCAAGCAGGCCGGAACACATCTTGGCGACGCCAAGGACGCCGAAGCCGACTGCCTGGTGACGCCGTGTCCGCTCTGCCACCTGAACCTCGACATGCAACAGCCACTGGCCGAGAAAGCGGTCGGTCGCGAGCTCGACATGCCTGTGCTTCACCTACCGCAGCTGGTCGGCTTGGCGCTCGGCCTAGAGCCCAAGGAGCTCGGCATGTCGCGGCACGTCGTGCGCCCGACCTCGGTGATCGACTGGTCGAGCGCGGTCGTGGGCGCGGCGGCCTGAGCCGGCGCTACAGCTCGGCGAGGAAGTCGAGCAACATCTGATGAAAGACGGCGAGCGCGACGCGGTGATCGCCGCGCATCGAGGCCATTCCGGCCGCTGCGTAGGGATGGCCGGGGCGCGGCTTGACAGTAACGAAGGGCGGCAGGCCGTAGCGAAGCGCCCCCCAATTGGCCCACAGGCGAGCCGTGCGACCGTTGCCGTTGGCGAACGGGTGGATCCGCACCCACTCGCCGTGCAGGAAGGCGCAGAGCGTGAAGACGCCGTGCAGCTGCACGGATGTAAGCGCGGCGGTCTCGGGGGAGCTCGGATCGATCTCCGCGTCGAGCCGGGCCGACGCCGCCTGCGCTGCGGCTTGGAAGCGCTCAAGAGCCGCCGGCACCATCGCCGAGGGCACGCCCGGCGCACCGCTGACTTCGACCTCGTAGCCGATCAGCTCAGGAAAGCGCGCGTCGCTGTCGCGGATCTCCCCCGCGTAGTAGTCGACCGGTCGCGGGATGCCCTCGTAGAGCTCGCGGTGCCAGTACCTGGCCCGATCGACCGTGGGCGGGAGTCGCGTGGGGACACTCGAGGCGATCTCCTCGAGGACCCGTTTGACGTTCGCCTCGATTACGACCTCGAAGCCGGGAGGATCCTCCCAAGCGACCGGCACAGTCAGCTGACGGGATCAGCGAAGACGGTGGGATTGGCCAAGGCGTCGGCGGCACCTGCGTCGGCGAAGGCCGCCGCGATGCCGTAGGCGTCCTGGGCAGTCCCTGCGCCGGTCATGCGCGTGGCGAGCGGATCCTCCTCATAGGCCTCGGCGTGCGCCACCTCGTCGATCGCGCGCCGCACGTCCCGGTCGCGGCGATACCGGCGCAACATGTCAAGCGTGCCGGTCAAGTCGCGCTCGAGCAGCAGCGCGCTGGCCTTCAGCTCGCGTTCGAGCATCTCCTCGGCCAGCTGGTTCTTGGAGATTCCGCGACGGTCGGCGAGCAGCCCAAGCAGCTCGCGATTGGCGGGGCGATGGAAGCGAAGCGTGAACTTGGGAGGGTCTGCGGCGTCGGCTGCCATGACAATTTCACAGTAGCAAGCCCACGTCGTGCCGTCAATATGGCAATATGCCGTCGTATGCGCACCCTCACGGTTGTGGGCAACCGTCCACAGTTCATCAAGGCCGCGGCCGTATCGGGCCCGCTGCGAGCCGTGCACGAGGAGATACTCGTGCACACGGGCCAGCACCACGACGACGCGCTCTCGGCGGTCTTCTTCCGCGAGCTGGGCCTGGCCAGGCCCGAGCGCGAGCTGGGGATCGCCGGCGGGTCGAACAGCTCGCAGACCGCGCGGATGCTAGCGGCGCTCGCCCCGCTGCTGGGCGAGCTCGAGCCCGACGCGGTGCTCGTCTACGGCGACACCAACTCGACGCTCGCCGGCGCGCTGGCCGGCGCCCAGGCGGGTGTGCCGGTCGTGCACGTCGAGGCGGGGATGCGCTCGTTCGACCGGACGATGCCCGAGGAGCTCAACCGGGTGCTGTGCGATCACGCAAGCTCGCTGTTGTTGTGCCCGTCTGAGACCGCGGCGGAGAACCTGCGTGCCGAGTCAGCGTACGGCAGGATCGAGGTGGTCGGCGACGTGATGGTCGACGTTGCGCTGTCCTGGCGCGAGCACGCTGGTGCGCTCGGGCAGGCGCTGGAGCGCCGCGGCCTGCGGCCGGGCGAGTATCTGCTGGTGACCGCGCACCGCGCCGGCAACGTTGATGACCCAACCAGGCTGCAAGCGCTAGTCGAGCTGATCGAGGCGCTGCCGGGGCCGGTGGTGTTCCCGGTGCACCCGCGCACGCGCGCGCGCTTGGAGCAGGCTGGCCTGCTAGACGGGCTGGAGCGGCGCGACGGCGTGCAGCTGACCGAGCCGCTCGGGTACGTCGAGTTCGCGGCGTTGCTGCACGGGGCAAGGGCGGTGCTGAGCGACTCGGGCGGGGTGCAGAAGGAGGCGTATCTGGCGGGGGTTCGGTGCGTGACGCTGCGTGAGAACACCGAGTGGGTGGAGACGGTGCGAGCCGGCTGGAACAGCCTCGTCGGCCTTGACGCCAGCCGGGCGCTCGCGGCGCTCGAGCGACCGCTGCCCAGTAAGCGTCCACAACCATACGGCGACGGGCGCGCAGCCGCTCGCTGCGTCGAGCAAATAGGTGGACTGGTCGGCACCGACGAGCGGCGCTAGACCAGCAGCGGCAACCGCGCCGCCAACGCGGCGAGCACCAGCTCAACCTCGATATCGACGCTCTGCAAGCCGCTGCGCAAGTGCAGAGCGGGACGGCGGGGCTTCTCGTAAGGAGCCCCCACGCCGGTCAATCCGTGCAGATCGCCTGAGCGCGCGCGAGCGTACAACCCCTTCGGGTCGCGCTCTTCACAGACCGGCAGCGACGCATCGACGAACACTTCGACAAACGGAAGCCCCTCGGCCGCGTGCAGCTCCGCGGCCTGCAGGCGGTCGCGCATGTAGGGGCTAACGAGGCTGACCAGCGCCACGGTGCCGGACTCGGCCAGCAATCTGGCCACGTGCGCGGTGCGGCGGACGTTCTCACGGCGCGCGCTCTCGTCGAAGTTCAGATCGCCGTTGAGGCCGTGACGCAGATTGTCGCCGTCGAGGACGAACGCAGGCCGACCTTCGCTCACCAGCTGCTCCTCGACCGCCGAGGCGATCGTGGACTTGCCAGACGCCGGCAGCCCCGTGAACCAGACGGTCGCGCCGGCGTGCCCCAGCGAGGCCCAGCGCTCGGACCGCGTCAGCGTCGCGCGCTGCCAAACGACGTTCGGGCTGTGAGCACTCGGTCGGGACCCCACGGCGCACCAACGCACCACACTCACTCCGACTTGCGACGCGCGCCCCCGGCTGCGAGCCGCAAGTCGGCTGCGCGCGCCGCGCCAGGATCTGGGCCGGGCGGTCGCTGCGGCCATCCCGGGGCTGCACACGATTGCGCGAAAGAAGCAACGCCGCCGAACAGTTGATCGCCTGACGCGCCACACCCCAACGAACCGCGATCCCGAGGTCTCAGGCTGTGAACCGAACGTCACGAATCGCCCCCCGCCTATCGCTTTCACTTGCGATCCTGCTTGCGGCGCTGCTAAGTGCAAGCGCCACATCGGCCGGCGCCGGCAGCGGCGCGCCGATCGAAGGGGTCTGGTCGTTCAACGGTGGCGCCGTCGACGTCGTGCCCCAGCAGAACGGCACCTTCGCCGGCTTCGTGACGGTAGCCACCAAGTTCGCCGAATGCGAACACAAGGTCGGCGAAAAGATGTGGCTCGAAATGCATCCGCAGGCGGACGGGTCCTATCGGGGCGACCACCGTTGGTTCTTCGCGAACTCGGACTGCACTCCCAATCCCACCGTTGGCCTGACCGCGTGGCGAGTGTTGCAGAATGCCAAAGGCGAAAACTTCCTGCGCGTGTGCTTCAGCGAACCGGGCAGCAATTCGCAGCCGATGATCGCACCCGACGGCACCGCCACCGGCGAGACCTACCACCCCTGTGTGGACTCCCAGTCTCTGGGGCCCACCGCGAAGAAGTGCCTGGTACGCCACACGCTGACAGTAAAGCTGCAAGCCCCCAAATATGCCCCGCTCAAGGAAGTGACGATCACCCTGAACGGACGGACGGTGCGGGTTCTGAAGCGGGTTCACGGCGTCAAGAAGCTGAAGAAGGCAATCGCGCTGACCCACCTACCCGACGGCACCTACACGATCAAGGTGCTCGCCGTGACGACCCGCCATCAGCGGTTGAGCGCCAGCCGCGCCTACACCAGCTGCACCAGCGGCTCGGGTAAGTTCGTCCTGCGCGGCCCCAGCACGCACAAGAAGAAGCGCAAATAACGGTCGAACCCTTCCGCGCGCGCACGGCCCGCCAACGCCGCGGGGAGGGCTCGAACGGCAAAAGAATCCCCGTGGCGGCGGAGTTTATTTGCAGATGCGATCCAGCTACGTCGCCTACGGCCTGCAGCTGCGGACCGACTTCCCGCTGCCCGGCATGACAACGAGGACGGCGCCACAGCTGCCGGGCCTCGAGCTGTGCACCGTCTCCCCCGCCGAGCTAGAGCGCAAATGGAGCGGGGCGCCCGACCCGCCACTGTGGCAGGGACTACTCGGCGACGGCTGTACGCTCACGATCGAACGCGGAGAGGCCGAGGACTTGCTCTTCACCTACGCCGACCGTGCGCGCTTTCGCCTCCGCGCCTCCCGCGAGACCCTGGACTGCGCCCCCTCCCAGCAGGACCTGCACTGGCAGCAGGCGCTGCTTGGCAAGGTGCTACCGACGATCGCCGTGATCCGCGGCTACGAGGGACTACACGCCGCCGGGCTCGACTCGCCGGCCGGCGTGCTCGCGATCGCCGCTCCAAGCGGCACCGGCAAGTCCACGCTCGCCGTCGAGCTGTTGCAGCGAGGATGGCGACTGTTCGCCGACGACACGCTGGTCCTCGAGCGCCAGGCGGGTGAGGTACGCGCGCACCCCGGCACCCCGCACATGAACCTGGCGATCGATCGGCCACGATCAAGCGACGAGCACCCGCTCGGCCGAACGCTCGCGACGCTCGCGGGAGAGAGATGGCTGGCGGTCGGGGAGGCGAGCGAGCGCTCGCGCCCGGTGCGCATGGTGTGCATGCTCGACCGCGGTCCCGGGATGGCGCTGGAGGCCGCGACGCTGCCGTCCAACCCGCTGCTGTTCGCCCCGTACATGCTCGGCCTGTTCAGCGACGCCGAGCGCAGGCGCGATCGCTTCTGCCTGTACGGCGACCTGATCGACTCCGCCGCGATCGTCCGGCTGACCGCCGGGGCGGAGCACCGCCCGCAGGAGATCGCCGACCTGCTCGAGCGCACGTTCGAGCAGGTCGTTGAACCGGTCGCGGAGGCGCTGGCATAGCCATGGCAGCGGTCGAGCTCAGCGATCCAACGGCCGCGCCGACGACCGGCCTGGAGGCCCCGCCGGCGAGCGCGCCAAGCGACGGGACGACCGCCGCGCCACTTGCCCTGCGCGGGGTGGACAAGCGCTGGCGCAAGGATCTACCACCGGTGCTCGACGGGCTCGACCTGACCCTGGAGCCCGGGACCGTCACATGGGTCGGCGGTCGCAACGGAGTCGGCAAGACGACGATGCTGCGCGTAGCCGCCGGCCTGATCGAGCCCGATCGCGGCCGTGCCGAGCTGTGGGGCGTGAGCGCAAACGAGAACCGTGTGCGCTACCAGCGCCTCGTCTCTTTTTTGCCCGCCGGCGATCGCGGCCTCTACGCGCGGCTGACGGTGCGGCGCCAGCTCGAGTTCTGGGCGCGCATCGCGATGATCGACAGAGCCAGCTTTCGCACCACGATCGAGACGGCAATCGAGACGTTCGACCTGGGCGAGCTGGCCACGCGGCGCGTGGACCGAATGTCGATGGGCCAGCGTCAACGACTGCGAATCGCGATGACCTTCATGGCCGACCCGGAGGTCGTGCTGCTCGACGAGCCGCTCACGAGCCTCGACACCGAGGGCTCGGACCTGCTGCGAGCGGCGATCGGGCGACTGCTGGCAAGCGGCGGCGCGGTGCTTTGGTGCTCGCCAAGCGGCGAACGCACGGAAATGGACTTTGACGCGCGCTGGACGATCCAGCAGGGCAGGCTGGTGGCGGCGTGAACGGACTGCGCGCAAACTGCAGCGCATTCGCGGCCGTGATGCGACGCGACCTGCACATCTACCTCTCCTACCGCACCCGGCTGGTCAGCCAGGTGCTGACCTCGCTGTTCAGCCTCACGCTCTTCTACTACGTCTCAAAGCTCGTCCACGTCGACGGGTTCGGCTCGCACGAGGCCTACTTCGGCTTCGTCGTAGTCGGCATCGCGCTGATCGGCGTCATGTACTCGTGCTTCTCGATCCCCGACCTGGTGCGCCAGGAGCTGATCGCCGGCACCTTCGACCGCCTGCTGCTCTCACCGTTCGGGGCGATCCGCAGCGTGCTCGCGATGAGCCTGTTCCCGATGATCTTCGCGTTTTTGATCGCGACTATCACGCTCGGACTCGGATGGGCGATATTCGGCCTGCAGCTGCACTGGTCGACCGTCCCGCTGAGCGTTCCGGTAATGATCCTGGCGCTGCTGGCCTTCCTACCCTTCGGCGTTCTGTTCGCGGCGCTCACCGTCGTCATCAAGCAGGGCGCCGTGGGTACGACCTGGGTCATCGCGCTGCTGTCGATCGTCGGTGGGCTGTACTTCCCGGTGACGCTGTTGCCGAGCTGGCTGCAGACGCTCGCCAAGCTCCAACCCTTTACCGCCGCGACCGACGTGCTGCGCCATCTACTGGTGGGCACCTCGGTCGGCGGTTCGCCCGGAGTCTCGCTGCTGAAGCTGGTCGGCTTTGCCGCCCTGCTCCTGCCGACGTCGATTGCCGTGCTGGTCGGCGCGATCAGGGTCGGGCAACGGCGCGGAACGATAATCGAGTACTGAAAGACACACGGCAGTGGAGGAGACCGAGATGACCCCAGACACAACGGTTCGTGAAAACGCAGGCGACCTGGACTCACTACTGAGCCGCAACGTGCGAGTGCCGCGAAACGTCGTGTACCGGACCTTCCCCTCCGAGACCGTCGTGCTGAACCTCGAGACCGGCAAGTACCACGGCCTCAATGCGACCGCGGGTCGAATGCTCGAGGAGCTGGAGCGGGCCGCGTGCGTGCAGGACGCCGCCGCTGCGCTCGCAGAGACCTACGGTCAGCCGCTCGACGTGCTCGAACGCGACCTGTGCGAGCTCTGCCAGTCGTTGCTCGCGCGGGGCCTGATCGAGGTCGACAGTGGCGAGCTCGGCTGAGCTGCCCGCGGACCGGCGCCTGCGGGCGTCCGAGCGCGTGCGACTGGCGATCGAGATTCTCAGCGCCTACCGCCAGGCCCGCGCAGCCCTGCGCGAGACCTCGATCGGCCCGGCCGTCCAAGCTCTGCGAACCGGCAATCAGACACCGGCAAGCGAGCCGACGACCTCATTGACCGAGCCGGCCGGCGAGCGGGCCAAAGGGACCCCGCAAGCCAACCCGACCACGCTCCTCGACGACACCAGGAGTCCCGGCGAGCGGCTGAGCGAAGCGTGGCGGCTCGGGCGGGCCGTGCAGCTCACGTTGCGCCTCGCGCCCGGAGACACGCGCTGCCTGACCCGCTCGCTCGTCCTCACGCAGTTGCTCGCCCGCCGCAGCATCCCCGCCAAGCTCGTGATCGGCGCGCGCCCGGCCCCGAGCTTCCTCGCCCACGCCTGGGTCGAGTGCGACGGTCACCCGGTGCTGCCGACTGGCGAGAGCTCGTTCGGTCGACTCGTCGAGCTGTAGATGAGCACAGCGGTGGATCACCCCGGGTCGGCGCCGCCTGCGGGCGAGCCGCGGTCGAAGCAGCCTGTGGGCGAGCGCTCGGCGCAGCCTGTGGCCCGAGCGCGTCTGCGAGCGAGCGTGTTCGGGATCGACGTCCACTCGGAGATCCCGCTGTCGTTCCTAGAGGGAGCGAGAGCCGCGGCGACCGGGCGGACACTCGAGGTCAGCGCCTGGCCACAACGGGAGCTGGAAACGCCGTGGCCGCAGTCCAGCGAGCTGATTTGCAACGAGCTCGACCTCGACGGCAACGTGTTTTTTCGCATCGAAGCGCACCCGGACCTCGGCTATCGCGTCTGGGGACCGGCGCACGGCGTCCACCTGCTCGCCGCCGACGGGGGCCAGCTTCGCTGCGATCCGAACGGCAGCCGCCCGGAGCTCTGGCAGCGACTGGTGATCGCCCAGGTCCTGCCATTTGCAGCGCTGCTGCAGGGACTCGAGGTCTTCCACGCGAGCGCCGTGGCGCTCGATGGCGGAGCCGTTGCGCTGCTTGGCACCTCTGGGGCAGGCAAGACCTCGGTGGCGCTCGAGCTCTGCTACCTCGGCGGCCGGTTCCTCGCCGACGACGTGGTGGCGCTGGAGATCCGCGACGAGCGCCTGCTGGCTCATCCGGGGACACAGCTGGCCGGCTTGGACCACGCCGAGGCGCGCCGGTTGGAGGCTGCCGGCAGGCCGCGCGCGGAGACCGTTCTTGCAAGCGACGGGCGGGAGCGCCTGTTGCGGATGGACGGCGCTTCGCGGCCAGTCCCGCTGACGGCTCTGTTCTTCCTCGATCGTCGCCCCGACGGCCCAGAGCACCCCATGTTCGAGCCGATCGAGGACGCCCGCTGGCTGCTGAGCGCCACCTTCAACTTCGTGCTCGGCACATCCGACCGACTGCGCGGCCTGCTCGACGTCTGCGCTCTGGCCGCGCGCTGCCGCGCCGAGCGGATCGTCGCCTCGGCAAGCGCCGACGCCACACAGCTGGCGACCGCGATCGAGCGGCGGATGAGCCAGCCGTGAACCGCCTGCTCGCCGGGGTGTTCGACCCCGATCGGCGAATCGACTCCTCACGGCTGGCGGTTGCACTGGGTTCGGGCGCGTCGGTGCTCGATCTCGGCCCACTGCGCGTGGCTCACAATGGCCCAGCGCCGCAAGCGGGCGAGCCACTGTGCCTGCTCGACGGCTTTTTGGACAACGCGGGCGAGCTGGCCCACGCGCTCGGCGAACCCGCGGGAGTCCCGTGGGAGTCGCTGCTCGCCGCCGGCTGGCGCCGCTGGGGCCAGGATCTGCTCCCGCGCCTGCGCGGAGACTTCCTCCTGCTGATGTGGGACCGCGAGCGCTCACAGGGCCTGTTGGCGCGCGATCAGCTGGGGGTGCGCTCGCTGTTCGTGCACCGCCGTCAGGACGGCCTATGCTTCGCCGGCGAGATCCGCGACCTGCTCGCGCTGCTGCCGAGACGCCCGCCGCCCGATCCGGTCAGCCTTGCGCACTGGCTGGCGACGAGCAGTCGCCCCGGCTGCGCCACGCTATACAGCGGGATCTGCCGGCTGGACCCGGGAACGGCGCTGATCCTCGACCGCGACCGAGCGCGCGAGCACGTCTACTGGGCTCCCGTGTTTACCGAGCCGCTGCCCGCGGCCGAACCGCAACTGGCCCAAGAGGTGCGCTTGGCGCTGCAGTGCGCCGTGCGCAGACGGATAGATCCCCATGCCGACACGGCCGTGCTGATGAGCGGCGGCCTCGACTCGGCGTCGGTCGCCGCGGTCGCGGCCGACCAGGAGCCAGGGCGGGTGCGCGCATACGCAGGCGTCTTCCCCGAGCACCCAGCAGTCGACGAGTCCGAGCTGATAGCCGAGCTACGAGCGACACTGCGCCTCGGCGGCGTGACCGCCGAGGTCAGACCGGGGGGTCTGCTGGCAAGCGCGCTTGCCTATCAGCGCGATTGGCAACTGCCCGTGTTGGGCTGGGGCGACTTCTGGATGCTGCCGCTGCTGCAGGCAGCCAAAGGGCAGGGCGTCGAGATCGTGCTCGGCGGTGACGGCGGCGACGAGCTGTTCGGGCCGCGGTCGTATCTGCTCGCCGATCGCCTGTGCGCTGGACACCCGCTGCAAGCGCTGCGACTAGCGCGCGAGCTGCCGGGCGCAGCCTACGGACCCCCACGTCGCGAGCTGGTGCAGATGGTCGGCCGGATGGGTCTCGCCGGAGCTTTGCCCCATGGGGTGCACCGGAGCCTGCGCCAGCCCTACGCGCATCGCCAGCCGCCCGGGTGGCTGCTGCGCCAGACAAGAAGGGACCTACTGGCCTCCGAAGACCCGCTGGCCTGGAAGCGCCTGGACGGCCCGCGCTGGTGGGCCAGCGCAGCTCACGACATGACCCGCAGGATCGAGGAGATCGGCGTGTTCGAGCACCAGCGCCGCCAGGCCGCGATGGTGGGCCTGCAGGCGCGCCATCCGCTGTTCGACCTCGATCTGGTCGAGCTGGGACTGCGCCAGCCACCGCTTGCGACGTTCGATCGCCACCGCACGCGCCCGGTGCTACGTGCCGCCATGGCCGGGATGCTGCCGGACTCTGTTCGTCTACGCCCCCAGAAGGCCCTGTTCGACTCGGTCATTGTCGACTCGCTGGCCGGCCGCGACGGCGAGGCCGTACACCAGTTGCTCGGGGACCCGGCAGCCGAGCTGGGCCATTACCTGGATTTGCGCCGGGTCCGCGGCGAGCTGCTGGACAGCGACCGCCAAAGGCGCGAGCAGCCCTTTCAATGGATGTGGCAGGTTTGGCGGCTGGTTAGCGCCGAGTGCTGGCTACGCCTGCAAAGCGGCCCGGGCGCGGCGAGCCTGGCGGGACTGAGGACCAGCGGCACCGATGTCGTGCTCGCAGCGACCGAAGCGGAGGGCCGGGATCAGTCGTACGTTTTTCCAACTTGACGCGCTTCGTCTGTGCTCTAACCTCTGCGTCGTAGTCGGCCTTTCGCGATCAGCGATCGGACCATCAAGCAAAGGAAGGATTGCTCTCATGGATGAGCAGAAGATACCCACGGCCTATGAGACACCGCGCGTGGTCGACTATGGCGACCTGCAGGAGTTGACAGCCTCTTGCGTCGGCGGCACCGGCGGCGATTCGCGTATCCCCGGGGGCGCCCTTGGCGGTTACTCGATCGGGCCGAGCACCTCTGTGTGCACGTCCAAGCCGTAAGCAACGTCGGTCATACCAGCAGCGCCTTCAGCCGCCCGCGGGGCGGCTGCTTGGTTTAAAGGTGGGGAACAGCTGCAATACCCCACGCGAGCGCCCCGGGGGCCCAGGACGCGGACGCACCGGATGCTCTGAGACACGGCTCCAGGCCCCGAGAGCGGGCGCCGGCAACGGAGGACCGGACCGGCGACGCAAGTCCGCGTGCGAGCAGACCGTTGGTCAACTGTGTTGAAAGCAGACGCCTACAGCAAGGGCGGCAACGAACGCGCGGCGCAAGGAGCGGCGACGTTGATTGCCCCGGACCCCCCGGGAGCGAGGATCGGCGAGCTGCTGAGAGCACACGGGCTCCAGACGACCTCCTTCGAGCACGTCGAGGAAGCGATCGACGAGCAGCGCAGCGAGGATCCCGCGATCGTCGTCCTCTGGGCCAAGGACGACTCGCGCTCGCCCGCTCGCATGGTCGGATCGCTAGCGCAGGGATTCGAACGGGTCCCGCTCGTGCTCGTGTGCGCCGACGTCAAACGGTGGGGCATCCGGGCTGCGCTTGAGAGCGGCGCGGCGGGGGTGGTGCTCCACGACGAGCTCGACACCACCTTCGAGCCGTGCCTGCGGGCGGTCCTCGCCGGGCAGATCTGCGTGCCGCGCAGCCACGGTCGCGAGCTCGACCCACCGGCGCTGTCCGCACGGGAGAAGCAGATCCTGGGCCTGGTCGTGATGGGTTACATGAACCGCCAGATCGCAACTCAGCTCTACCTCGCCGAGAGCACCGTCAAGAGCCACCTGTCCTCCGCGTTCGGGAAGCTCGGCGTACGTTCGCGCCACGAGGCCGTCAACCTCATCCTCAACCCCGACCGCGGGCTCGGCCTTGGAATCCTCGGACTGGGCGTAGAGCCGGTCCAACCGGTCGGCGCCGGGCAATGAACGCCGTGACGGCCTCAGCTGCTGAGGGCTCGGCCGACTCGCGTGGGGTCCCGCATGCCTGACCAACTGTTGCAACGTCACGTGCCCCAGGCAGCGATCGGACAGCGCCCGGCGCCCGCCGACCCCGCGTACGAGCGAGCGCCCCGCGTGCGCATCATGGGCGTCGAGATAGCCGCCGTCACAGAAGCCGACGCGGTGAGAGAGATCGTCGGCGCCGCCGAGGCGCGTCGTGGGCATTGGACGATCACCGCCAACCTCGACCATCTGCGCCGCTATCGCCGCAACCCGGTGGAGCGGGCCCTCATAGACCAGGCCGATCTCGTCGTGGCCGACGGGATGCCGCTGGTGTGGGCGAGCCGCCTGGCTGGAGGGTCGCTGCCAGAGCGCGTAGCCGGCTCGCGCATGATCTGGTCCATCTGCGAAGCGGCGGGCGCACGCCGACAATCGATCTTCCTGCTCGGCGGCGATCCAGGCGTCGCCGAGCGGGCGGCGGCGATCCTCACCCGGACCTACCCCACGCTGCCGGTAGCCGGCATCGCGTGTCCTCCCGTCGGCTTTGAGCAGAACGCCCGCGAGCTCGCCCAGATCAGACGACAGCTGGTTCGTGCCGAACCGCAAATCGTCTTCGTCGCGTTGGGGTTCCCAAAGCAGGATCTGCTGATACGGGGTTTGCGCGAGTCGCTACCGGGAACGTCCTTCGTCGGCGTGGGGATCAGCCTGAGCTACGTGACAAAAGACGTCTCGCCCGCGCCCGCCTGGGTCTGTCGTGCCGGGATGGAGTGGGCCTACCGCCTCTTTCAGGAACCGGCCCGACTGGTGCGCCGCTACCTCGTGCAGGGACTTCCCTTCGCGCTGCGGCTGATGAGCTCCTCGGCATGGCATCGCCTTGCCCGCCGCATCCGCGGTGAGTCTGCCGGTTGGGGGAGTGTCGAGGAATCCACGAGCCCGCCGTCGCGCGCATGACTGGATCGCTCTCGCTGACGCAGCGAACGTTCGCTTCGGTGCCCCGCCACTCGTCCGTGCAGTCGATCAGGCTCGCGCTGCTGGGACTCGCGCTGCTCGGCGTGCTCGTCGGCTGTGGCTGGCTGGTCGCCCGCGGTCACACCAAGTGGCTGCTGATCGCCGCGGTAGCCGGTGCTCTGTGCCTGCTTGCCATCCAGCAGCGCGGGTACTTCATCGGCGTGATGGTGCTCGCTGCGATGAACGGCGTGCCGTTTTTCGACACCGCGCCGTATGTGGCTTCGAAAGCCACGATCGCCGACATCGCCGTGATCGGCATGATCCTCGTCAGCGGGGCGTGGATCCTCGCCGACAGAGACCATTACCGTCCAACGCCGGCCGCCCGGGCGATCTCCGGTGCAGGCGCCGTCCTGCTGCTCTGGTGGACGTTTACGATCGTGCGAACGCTGAGCGAGGAGGGCCCATTGACGCGTGCGGCATCATTCGGGCGCGGTTTCGCTTTCTTTGCCCTGCTGCTGATCGTCCTCCCACACGTACGGCTCAGCGATCGCGACATCGGGCGGCTGCTTGGGGTGCTTGCTGTTGGTGTGTGCGTCTTTGCAGTCGGACAGACCATGATTGGTACAGGCCTTGGCGACCCAGGATCGGTGATTCACCTGCAGTTCACCCTTGCCGACTCGGGGTTGACACGCGTCTATGCAAACATGACCGACCTTGTCACCGCCGGCCTTGCCGTCAGCATCGCTGCGTGCCTGCTCGGCAGAGGTAGGGTGCGACTGGTCGCGCTTCCGATCGCGCTGGTGCTGACCACCAGCACGCTCGTCCAACTGACGCGCGCTCGCTGGATCGGTCTTGTCGTAGCGCTTGTTCTCGTCGGAACCTGGCTGATGGTCAGCGGCGATGCTCAATCGATCAAGACCCTGCGCAGGCGGTTGAAGTTCGCCGTCGGTCCAACTGTC
This sequence comes from Solirubrobacteraceae bacterium, assembly GCA_036269375.1. Classification (GTDB taxonomy): domain Bacteria; phylum Actinomycetota; class Thermoleophilia; order Solirubrobacterales; family Solirubrobacteraceae; genus Palsa-744. The sequence continues at coordinate 1,975 of DATASE010000075.1, read as the reverse complement.
GCGGTCGCTGCGGCCACGACGCTGGCGATACCGGGAATACTCTCCAACGCAACGGTCGGCAACCGCCTTTCATCGGTATTCGTCACCCTGCAAACGGGCGGAGGCACGGTAGCAATCCGCGAAGCCGTCACCAACCGGATGATCGCCTACCTGGGCGAAGGCTGGACGACGGGGCTCGGATTTGTCTCGCCGACAACGCACTTCTACTTCGGGTTGCCAAGCGGATCGATCCAGAACACCGACCTGGGCGTGCTCAACGCGGTCATGACGATGGGCATCGTCGGTGCAGTGCTGGTGTACGCTCCCGTGGTGATCGTGCTGCTGTTCCTCCTGCGTCGCGGGTCACAACGTGGCGGCACATACAGTTGGCTACGTTACGGGGGCCTGCTTTGGATCGTGGCGACATTGGCTTCCTCGGTGACCCTAGTTACACTCTTTAGCCCCAGCGGACTCGTCCTGTCCGCCGTGGCGCTAATCGCCCTCACCCACTCGAGCGTTCTGGGCGCAGCACAGACGCGAGAAGATTCGCGAAAGCACGCCGAGCAAGCCGCTCGCGCACCCGTCAACATCGATATCTCACGTTACTCAACGATCTAAAGCGATGAGTTCAGCATCTCCCCTTTTCACCGTCATCGTACCGGTCTACAACCGCGTGGACGAGCTTCGGCGCGCTCTTGCTTCGTTGCAGGCACAGACCCTCGAGGACTTTGAGTGTCTGGTGGTAGACGACGGCTCCACCCAACCGATAAAACCCACCGTCGACGAGTTCGACGACCGCTTCGTATACGTGAGCAGCCCCCAGAATCGCGGCTGCACTGCGGCACGTTTCCTCGGGTTCGAGCACGCGCATGGCCAGATCGTCGCCCAGTTGGACAGCGATAACGAGTTTTTCCCCTGGGCACTCGAGCGTGCCTCGCATTACCTACACCAATACCCTCAGGTAAACGCTGTCGCGGGCCTATACCTGTTTCCGGAGGGGCTGAGGGTCCGGGTCAACGACGGCGTCCGGGTGGTCGGTCCGGACGAGTACGCCGCGCGATCGCTACAGACTGACGATTCGGTGGGAGTGGTGCGTCGTAGCATCGCCGAGGAGTGGCTCCAGATGCGTCGCTACTCAAACTTCGACTTCGTTCTATGGCTCCGCCTGCGACTCTCCCATTCACTGGTGCTTGTCGACGAGCCCTGGGGGCGCTATGACACTGCGGGTAGCGACAGGATCAGCCTTAAACGCGACCCACGAGAACTGAGCGATATCGAGACATTTGTAGAGGAATTCCGTCCCCTCATCGCCAGCAACGCATGCGGTCCGATCGACTGGATGCTGAGCCGTATGTGGCTGCGCCTGATCCGCGGGGGCCGGCGTGACACGGCCGCTCTGGTCGCCGACTGGATGTGCGAACGCGGAGTTAGACGTCATAACGTGCTGCGCCAAGAGATTGTGCGGCGAACGCGAAGGCGCCTGACACCATCGGCCTTCGATCCTCACGTGCTATGAGCTAACAGCCATCCTCGACGATAGCGGAGGCGAGCTGACGAATACGCTGCGTGTAGTGGCGCCCAGTGAAACCCTGCTCCACGTCCCGCTTGGCCGCCACGCCCACTCGCTCGGCCATGGCCGAGTCGGCCAGCAATGCGTTCACGGTGGCCGCCAACCCGTCGGGGTCCTCTGGCGGAACCACGAACCCGTTGACTCCATGATCGATGTAGTCCCGAACCCCCACCGAGTCAGTCACGACAACCGGGCGGCCGAGTGCCATCGCGTTCAGGTATGTCTGATGACCGGCGCTGCGAAGCGAGTCTCCTATCAGCGGGACGACGTGTATCTTGGCTCCTCTGACGGGGTCCCAATGAAGTGAGCCAGGCTGAGTGCGTGGTCGTGTTTCCCGTGATGGGATGGAAGGATGGACACGATCATGAAGCGACGCAGGCATACCCCTGAGCAGGCTGTCAGGAAGATCAGGGAGGGCGAGCGCCT
>DATASE010000074.1:0-22773 GCA_036269375.1 Solirubrobacteraceae bacterium | reverse complement strand
GTGCTGACCGAGATCGTCGAGCCGGCAGCGGGACTGGGAGCGCACTGATGAGCGTCACCACCCCGACGGAAGGCTACTGATGGCCGTCCACCACAGGCGCGTCAGCGTCGGTTTCCAGGGCGGCCAGGTGCTCGGCTTGCGCGTCACCGACGAGCAGCTGGAGACCCTGTACCGTGCGCTCGGCGACGGCGGCTGGCACGAGCTGGAAACCGAGGACGGCCCGGTGCGGATCTACCTCGGCCAGGTCGTCTACGTCCGCTTGGACGAAGGCGATCAGCGCGTCGGTTTCGGCGTCTGAGCGATGTCGCTCGACGAGCGGCTGCTGCGGCTCGCGCGCACGTGCGGCCATACGCCGGGGCGCGAGCGGGCGGTGCGTCGCTTCTCGCGGCTCGGCGAGCACGCCGCCATCTGGCTTGCGCTGGGCGTCGCCGGTTCGCTCGCCGGCTCCAGAGAACGGCGCGACCGCTTCAGGCGCGCGACCGGGCTGGTGGCGACGACATACGGTCTGAACAGCGCGCTCAAGCTCGTCGTTCGACGGGTTCGGCCTGACCTGCCCGGGCTGCCGCCACTGACTACGACGCCCACCCGCTACAGCTTCCCAAGCGCGCACGCATCGACCTCGTTTGCCGCGGCGCTCGCCTACAGTCGCGCAGGGCTGCCGGCGCTGCCGCTTTACGCGCTGGCCAAGGCGATGGCGGCCTCCCGCCTGTATCTCGGCGTTCACTACCCCTCCGACGTGCTCGCGGGAGCGGCGCTCGGCGGCGCCGTCGCGGCGGTCGCCTCGTGAGCCCCCCGCCGGCCTGCACCGCAACCGCCGCGGTGGTGTCGTGAGCGGCCTCGCCGCTAACCCGATCGCGACGGCCTCGTGAGCACCCGCATCGGCATCGTCGGGTTGCCCAACGCCGGCAAGTCCTCGCTTTTCAACGCGCTCACCAAGGCGGGCGCCGAGGCGGCGAACTACCCCTTCACGACGATCGAGCCGAACGTCGCGGTCGTCCCGGTCCACGACGAGCGCCTGGTGCAGGTGGCACAGACGGTCGGGGCCTCGGAGATCGTCTGGGACACGATCGACTTCCACGACATCGCCGGCCTGGTCGCGGGCGCGCACAAAGGCGAGGGGCTCGGCAACAGGTTCCTGGCGAACATCCGCGAGACTGACGCGATCGTGCACGTGGTGCGAGCGCACGGCGACGAAGGCGTCGTGCACCCCGAGGGTCGGGTCGACCCGCTCGCCGACGTCGAGACGATCGAGACCGAGCTGGTGCTGGCCGACCTCGAGCAGGCCGAGCGACGGGTCGACCGCGTCGCCAAGCAGGCGCGCGGCGGGGACAGAGCCGCCGTCGCGGAGGAGACATGGCTGCGCGAGGTGATCGACCGGCTGCAGGCAGGCCGCCCCGCGCGCGGCGTGCCGCCGCCGGAGGAAGCGCCGCACGCGCTACGCGACCTCGGCGCGCTGACCGCCAAGCCGGTGCTGTTCGTGGCCAACGTCGACGAGGGCTCCGAGGAGGTGCCGGCCGCGGTGGCCGAGCACGCGGCGGCAGAGGGGGCCGGCGTCGTCGCCGTCTCCTCGCGGATCGAGTCCGAGCTGGCCGAGCTCGAGGAGGAAGAGGCGGCGCTGATGAGATCGGAGCTCGGCGTCAGCGAATCCTCGCTACAGCGCATCGTCCACGGCGCGTTTTCGCTGCTGCGGCTGATCGCCTTCTTCACCGTCGGCGAGGCCAAGCCCGCGCAGTCCTGGCATCTGCGCGAGGGGCTTACCGCCTGGCACGCGGCCGGGCAGATCCACACCGACATCCAGAAGGGCTTCGTGCGCGCCGAGGTCGTCGGCTGGCGCGAGCTGGTCGACGCCGGGGGGTACGCCGGCGCCCGCGAGCGCGGCACGCTGCGCCTGGAGGGGCGCGATTACGCGATGCGCGATGGGGACGTGATCACGATCAAGTTCACCCCATAGCGCTGGCGTCGAGTCGCTCGGCCAGTCGCTTCATGCCAAGCTCTCGTGCTGCGACGGCGCCGCCGGCGAAGTCCGTCCCGGCGTCGGCGGGACGTTGCACGTCTATCGGCTCGAGCGTCGCCACGCGCTTGAAGGTCCGCAGCAGCTCGTCGTGCTCGTGCAGCGTCTCGGCGGTGCGGCGGCGCAGCTCGCTTGTGCCCTTTAGGGTGCCGAAGCCGCTCTCCTCGCACTGTCGGGCCGCAACCGCCAGCAGCGCGTCCAGCGTGCCGTGCGCGCGCAAGAGCTCGGCGGCGGTCTTGGCGCCTATGCCCGGCGCGCCCGGCAGACCGTCGGAGGGATCGCCGCGCAGGGCGATGAAGTCGGGGACCTGCGCCGGGGTCACCCCGTAGCGCTCGACCACCTCGGTGGGCCCGAGCTCGACGGCGCCGCTCTTGCTCATCTCGAGCACCGCCACCCGCTCGTCGACCGCCTGGTACATGTCGCGGTCTCCGCTCAGAATCAACGCCCGCCCGCCCGCGCTGGACTCGGCGCGCGCGTGCGCGCCGATCGCGTCGTCGGCCTCAAGCTCACCGGCGTCGGCGATGCTCCAGCCGAGGCTCTCAAGCAGCCCCGGCGCGCGCACCCACTGGTGGGCCAGCTCGGCAGGCATCGGCTCGCGCTGGGCGTGGTATGGCGGATACAGCGCCTTGCGATAGGCGGCGTCCTCGGCGCCGAAGCAGGCGACCACAGCTCGCGGCGCGCTGGCCTCGATAGCTGCCAGCAGCGCGTTGACCGTCCCCAGCAGGGCGTTCACCGGCCTGCCGTCCGCTCCCTTGATCGATTTCGGCAGCCCGTGGAAGGAGCGGTACAGCAGCCACGGCACGTCGGCGATCAGCAGCGGCGCGGGCATCCGCGCCAGCCTACCCGGCGGCTACGCCTCCGGTGCCGCTCGGCGACGGCTGCGACGGCTGCGCCCCGCGCACGCTGAAGTAGGCCCAGGTCGAGTCGAGCCCGAGCCGTTCCGCCAGTTCCGCGCCGCTCACGGGGGTCGTGCCCTTGGATCCGAGTACGTAGGCGGATACGATCCGCGGCGAGCTGCCACGACGGGTCACCTCGATGCCGCGAAAACTGCCACTGATCAGCCCGCTCAGGCGCTGGGCGGCGGCGGCGAAGCTCATGCTCACGCTCCACTGGCTCGACGCCCCTCTGTCGTAGGGGTCGGCTACGCCGACGAGCCACGGCTCGGGGGTCGATCCCGGGAAGCCGTACTGCACGCTTTCGGTGTGCCCCCCAGAGTCGGCGTAGAAGTAGGTGATCGCCGGCTGTCCCGCATAGGTGACGATCTGCCCGGCAGTGGCAGCCACGGCAGCGTTGGTGCTCGGCGTTTCGGCGGATTTGCCGAGATACGTCTGCGAGCGCGTGTCCGAGTAGACGTCAAAGCGCGGTCCGCCTGCATGGGCGGTGATCGCGTAGGTGCGGCTGGCGACCGCCTGCGCCTCGAGCGCCGCCATCGGCCAGCTCGCGGAGACCTCGGCCGCAACGACGCCGCGCAGGTAGGTTTCGAGCTTCATTCGCTTTACGCGGTTGCCGATCAGCACCTTGACGATCGTGCCGCGCGGCACGGTGCCGATCGCGGTGTGCTGGTAGTAGTGGGCGAGGATCGCCCGGTAGGACCAGCCGTGCTCCGCGTAGCCGAGCGCGCCGTCCTGGCTCATGCCGACGCCGTGCCCGTCGCCTGCGCCTGCGATCACGAGGGTGCTGACCGCAGCGCCGGCGGGCGGACCGCCCGGCGCGAGGGCAAAGGCAGCGCCCAGTGCGATGCTCGCAAGCCCTAAGCGGGTAAGGCGTCTGATGGCAAACTGCACAGCAGTCCAATCGGATCATCGCGGATCGACCATGAATCGCGCAAGGCGAGAGGAGACGTTCATGTCCAGCTCCATGGATACCCACAACCCCGCCGGTCCGAGCGCCCTGGGGGAGAGCGAACGGTCTGCGGTGCAGTTGGCGCCGGCTGCGCTGTACGTCGGCGGTCAGTGGCGGCAGGCAGCCGGCGGTGGCACGCTGGGAATCGAGGACCCCGCCACCGGCGAGGTGTTCGCCGAGGTGCCCGACGCCACTCCGCAGGACGCGCTCGACGCGCTGGCGGCGGCGGCCGGGGCGCAGGACGCGTGGCGCGAGCGCGCACCCCGCGAGCGCGGGGAGATCCTGCGGCGCGCCTACGAGCTGCTGATCGAGCGGGCCGACGGGCTCGCGCTCCTGATGACCCTCGAGATGGGAAAGCCGGTCTCCGAATCGCGTGCGGAGATCGTCTACGCCGCCGAGTTCTTGCGTTGGTTCTCCGAGGAGGCGGTCCGCATCCACGGCCGCTACATGGTCAACACGACCGGCACGGGGCGGATCCTGACGCTGCGCCAGCCCGTCGGCCCATGCCTGTTCGTCACCCCGTGGAACTTCCCGACCGCGATGGGCGCGCGCAAGATCGCCCCCGCGATCGCAGCCGGCTGCACGATGGTCGTAAAGCCGGCGCAGCAGACGCCGCTGTCGATGCTGGCGCTGGCGAGCGTGCTGGAGCAGGCGGGCCTGCCAGGTGGCGTGCTGAACGTGATCACGGCGCGCCGCTCAGGGGCGGTGGTCGAGCCGTTGCTGAAGGACCCGCGCACGCGCAAGCTGTCGTTCACCGGATCGACAGAGGTCGGGCGCAGCTTGATCGCCCAGTCGGCCGATCAGGTCCTGCGCGTGTCGATGGAGCTGGGCGGAAACGCGCCATTCGTGGTGTTCGAGGACGCCGACCTCGACGCCGCCGTGGAGGGCGCGCTTACGGCGAAGCTGCGCAACGTGGGCGAGGCGTGCACGGCCGCCAACCGTTTCCACGTGCACGAGTCGCTAGCCGACGAGTTCGCGCGACGGATGGCCGAGCGGATGTCGGTCCTGAAGCTGGGCCGTGGGACCGAGCGGGGGGTGCAGGTGGGCCCGTTGATCGACGATCGCCAGCGCTCGGTGGTGCGCGAGCTGGTGGCCGACGCGCTCGAGCAGGGAGGTCGCCTGCTCACGGGCGGCGAGGACCCCGCTGACCCGGAGCGGGACGCGCGGCCCGGCTACTTCTACCCGCCGACGGTGATCGCCGGCGTGCCGCCAACCGCGCGCGTCCTGCGCGAGGAGATCTTCGGCCCGGTGGCGCCGATCGCCAGCTTCGGCGCCGAGCAGGAGGCGATCGCCGCAGCCAACGCAACCGAGTACGGCCTGGTCGCCTACGTGTACACGCGCGATCTGCAGCGCGCCCTGCGGGTATGCGAGCGCTTGGAGGTGGGAATGATCGGCTTGGGTCAGGGCGTCGTCTCCAACCCCGCGGCCCCGTTCGGGGGTGTGAAGCAGTCCGGTTTCGGTCGCGAGGGCGGATTCGAGGGAATCGACGAGTATCTGGAGACGAAGTACGTGGCCGTCGCGCTGTGAAATCCCAAATAAGGCGTCGGAACAACTCCGTTGTGAGGGTTGGAGCGAAGCTTCCCCCGCTCCGGGGTTGAGCCCTCACTGCCTCGCCGCCGAGGCGAATGACCCCAGATCCCGCCGCCCCCGCGGATATTGTGACATTTGCTGCGATTCGTTCAGCTGGGATCGTGGTAACTCAAGGGTCAGAGACATTTGGCCGAAGAGACGAACAGCGGTAGAACGGAGAACATTTTCGTGCGTGGGATCACAAAGGTGGGCTTTCAACGGACCGCCCCGCGCGGGGCTACGGTTGCTCACGCGCTGCCGGGCCGCACCGCACCGAGCGCGGTCGAGGGTGAGCCGGCAACTCGCGGCCCGCGCCGGCGGCCGCCGTGGCGCACGATGCTTGCGGTCGTCGCCGCTCTCGCGGCGGTCGCTGGACTGACGCTCGGCGTCCCCGCCTTCACGGCGCTGGGCGCGGCTCTGCTCGCCGCCGTCGCCGGCGCGGTCGGCTGGCGGCTCGGCGAGCACCGCCGCAGGGCGTTGCAGCTCGAGCTCGACCAGCGCGACAGCGATCTGCAACGCGCCCTCTCAGAGCTCGAGATCGCGCAGACCGAGACGGTGCGCCGGCTCTCGATGGCGGTCGAGTTTCGCGACGAGGACACCGGAGCTCACATCGAGCGGATCGGCCGCTTCTCCACGCTGCTTGCCGAGGCGATCGGCATGCCGAGCGAGTTCTGCCGCCGAATCGCCCACGCCGCGCCGCTGCACGACGTCGGCAAGGTCGCGATTCCCGACTCGATCCTGCTCAAGCCCGGCTCACTGACGCCGGAGGAGCGGACGATCGTCGAGACCCACGCCGAGGAGGGGCACCGGCTGCTGCGCGGCTCCTCCTCCTCGATCCTCGAGCTGGGCGCGACGATCGCGCTCTCCCACCACGAGCGCTGGGACGGCGGCGGCTACCCACGCGGGATGGCCGCCGAGAAGATCCCGATCGAGGGCCGGATCGTGGCGATTGCCGACGTGTTCGACGCGCTCACCACTCACCGCGTCTACCGCGACGCCTTCACGGTCGAGCAGGCGCGCGAGATGATGCTGGCCGAGGCGGGCAAGCACTTTGACCCGGTTCTGCTGCACGCGTTTATGGAGGTGCTCGACGTCTCCGGCGTGGACGCCAGGGCGCGCGAGCGGTCCAACCCTCAATCGCTGGTGGCCGGTGCGCTGGAGACCTACACCGACGCGATGCGCCTCGGCGACGCAGAGCTGGCCGAGGGCGCGATCGCCCAGGCGATCGAGGACGGGATCGCGCCGGCGCAGCTGCAGGACGAAGTGGTCGCTCCGGCGATGCGCCAGATCGAAGCGCTCTGCGACGGTGGCGAGATCGAGCCAGACGTCGCCCGCCGCGCCGACGCGATCACCGCGCGGGTGATGGCGACGATGAGTCGATACCTGCTCGCCCGCGGATGAGAGCCGCAAGCCCGGCCAGGAGACTCGCTGTCGGGCCCTCACCGACGACCGCGGGGACCGCGAAGGCGCGCACCGATAGGCTCTGCGCTCGATGGCTTCGACGATCGTAACCGGGGGCGCCGGCTTCATCGGATCGCATGTGGTCGACGCGCTACTGGCGCGCGGCGAGGACGTGACGGTCCTCGACGACCTCTCCTCCGGGCGCACGGCCAACGTGCCGAAGGACGCACGTCTGGTCGAGGTCGACATCGTCGACCGCGCCGCGCTCGAGCGCGTCTTTGAGCAGGCCAAACCGAGTGCCGTCTACCACCTCGCCGCGCAGGCGTCCGTGACCGCGTCCGTTGCCGACCCCCTGCGCGATTGCGCAGTGAACGTCCAGGGCACGCTCAACGTGGTCGACCTGGCCAGCAACGCGGGCGCGCCGCTGTCGTTCACTTCAACGGGTGGTGCGCTGTACGGCGACGACGTCGCGATGCCGACCGGCGAGGAGACGCTCCCCGCCCCGCTCTCGCCATACGGTGCCTCAAAGCTCGCGGGCGAGGCCTATGTGAAAACCTGGTCGCTGTCCTCGGAAGTCCCGCACGCGGTGTGTCGGCTCGGCAACGTTTACGGCCCGCGCCAGTCCCCGCACGGCGAGGCGGGCGTGGTTGCGATCTTCTCCGAGCACCTGCACAGCGGCCGCGCGCCGAAGATGTTCGGCCACGGTAGCCCGACGCGCGACTACGTCTACGTTGGCGACGTGGTGGCGGCGCTGCTGGCAGCAAACGGCAGCCGCGGCACGTTCAACGTCGCCACCGGGGTCGAGACCGACGTGCGAACGCTGTGGGAGACGCTGCGCGAGGCGGCAGGCTCTGATCTCGAGCCTGAGCTGCACGAGCTTCGCCCCGGCGAGCTCAAGCGCTCCTGCCTGGATTGCTCACGCGCCCAGCGCGAGCTCGGTTGGCACGCCCAGGTCCCGGTCGGGGAGGGACTGCGGCGGACGTACGCAGCCCTGGTCGAGGAGTTCACGGCCGCCAAGTAAGACTGGGGGCGCCCGCGCTCGGCGCCACGACGACGGCCCGGCGGTCCGACAGGTAGGAGTCTTGCGCCGGCGGCAACCGCGCAAGCGCTCGTTCACGGGTTGCAGCGCGACCCGATCGCGTCGATCAAGAGCACATGCGTCGCCCCCTGCGGACTGCCGCGCATGTGCTCGCCGGCGTGATGGCCTGCGCCGCCCCGATCGGTGCGTTCTTGCCGAACCCAGCGGATGCGCTTGAATCCGCGGGCGGTGTCGCGGCGCCGGTGAGCGGCCCGCCGACGAGCGGGACCGGGGGCACCCTCTACAGAGCGGCGGTGACGGGCAAGCGCGCGAGCGCGCCCGCCGTCAAACGATCCGCACAGCCGCGGGCGCCGAGGAGGCGTCGCCAGCCCGCACGCCCGCGCTCGCCCAGGCCGGCGGTCACCCCGCCCGGCCCGCAAGCGCCGAGCGCCACGCCGGCGGGCGCTCCGACCCCAGCCCAGACGGTGAACGAAAGCGCGCTCTTTCCCGTCCTCGGCTCGCACACCTTCGGCGGCCCGGAAAGCCGTTTCGGCGCCGGTCGCGTCGGGCACGTCCACCAGGGCCAAGACGTGCTTGCAAGCGAAGGTCAGAGCGTCGTGGCGCCGCTGCCCGGCACGGTCGTCACGACCGGCTATCAGGCCCGCGGCGCGGGCTGGTATGTCGCCGAGCAGGCGAGCGACGGCCTGTCCTTCTTCTACGCCCACTGCCAGGCCGGCTCGCTGGCGGTCGCCGCCGAACAGACGCTGCGCGCCGGTCAGTCGCTCTGCCGCGTCGGCCAGACCGGCGACGCCACCGGCCCGCACCTGCACTTCGAGGTCTGGGTCGGAGGTTGGCGCGTCGGCAGCGGCTACCCGATCGACCCGCTGCCCTACCTGCAGGCGTGGGAAGGGTGATGGCCGGGTCGGCAGCTCGCCGCCGCGCTCTCGCTTGCGCGCGGTCGTCAGGCGGGGGTCGCTCGGCCGATGCCGCAGGCGCCACGCACGCTAGGATCGAGAGCTCATCTTGGTGGGGCCGGTGCGGCCAGATAGCTCAGTTGGTAGAGCACACGACTGAAAATCGTGGTGTCCCCAGTTCGAATCTGGGTCTGGCCATTTCCTCGAAAAGTCGCATGAGCACTGTCAAAGCGAGCTTCCGGTGGAGCGCCAGAATCAGCCGGTGAGAGGGTCCGGCGGACGGAGCAACAGACGCGGGCCGACGACTTCCCGAGCTCGAGGTAGGGGTGCTCGTGGCGCGAGACGCGCAAACCCGCGGACAGCGGCTGCGAACCCTGACCGACGTCCGCTCTCTCAGCACGGCGCTGCCGATCGACGAGCGCACCGCTTCCGCCTACGCGCAGCTCGCCGCAAACGTCCTCATCGAAGGACGCAAGCCACGGATCCACGACACCTGGATCGCCGCCACCGCTCTCGTCTACGACGCCGAGGTGTGGACCCAGGACGGCGACTTCTCCGACTTCGCACAGTCCATCGAGATCGTACGGATGTAAAGACGGCGTACGGCCGTTGGGCTTGCCCACCCTCGATACGCATCAGCACGCCCAGTATCTGCGATGATCCCGAGGGGCACATGTTCGACGTATCGGGATTCGGCTGGCTGCATCTGACCGACCGACATGTAGGCGGTCCCGATGTCCTGTGGCCCACTATTGGGGACGTGTTCTTCCAGAGCATTCCACGCATCCACGAGTGGAGCGGTGGCCGTTGGGATGCGATCTTCTTCACGGGCGATCTGGTGTTCTCCGGCGAAGCCGAGCAATACGAGATCTTCGAGAGCTTCCGTCAGCATCTGATCGAGAAAGTGGCAGAGCTAAACGGCGGAACACCGCCGGTGTTCCTCGCGATCCCGGGCAACCATGACCTGGAGAGGCCCAGGGAAAGATCGCCCATCGTCTACGCGGCGAAGGCGTTCGAGCACGATCGGGGCCTTCGTGACGACTTCTGGAGCGAACACGAGCACGACCTTCGCGTCGGCGTGGGGGGATGCTTTGAGGCCTGGACCGCGTGGTCGAGAAACGCGCGGCCGCGCGGCGTGCGGGAGGGAAAGCTTCCTGGTGATTTCTCTCTTAGCCTCGAGACGGGCTCGGGCTTGTCTGTCGGAGTGGTCGGGTTGAACTCAACCTTCCTGCAGTTGGACGGCGGAGACTGGAAGGGGCATCTCGCGCTGGGCGTCGAGCAACTTCTGTGCGTGTGCGAAGGCGATCCCTCGGCGTGGGTCGGTAGGCATGACGTAACGTTCCTCCTAACGCACCATCCGCCGGATTGGCTCTGCCTGGACCGCGATGACTTCTCTGCGGAGATCGCCCCACCTGGACGATTCGACGTTCACCTGTTTGGTCACGAGCACGGCGGACAGACGCACTTCGGGAGCCAAAACTTCGCCAAGCCGCGCGTCGAGATCCTCGGCCGATCGCTTTTCGGCCTAGCGCAGCGCGGTCCGGGGTTGCACCCGGAGGAACGCTTTCACGGTTACTCGGCGGGTCGCATACGGGTTACGCCAAGCGAGCGCGCAAGCGTCCGCCTGTGGCCACGGACCGCACAGAAGGTGGGGGGTGGATGGCAGTTTGTCCCCGACACGAGGTACTTCTTGCCCGACGATCGCAGCACCTCGTGGCTGTCGCTCGGCGATCGGCCGCGTCGCGGCGCGGAGCCGCCACGACAGCCGTCGCAGGACAGGAGCGGCGTCGGCAGATCGAGCAGGGCGCCAGCCGACGCGCTCGAGGATTACTACCGCCGGTGGCTGCTCGGCATAAGCGATCGCTTGGACCTCCAGCGGTTCTTCGGACATGCGTCGCTCCCGACCGGGAGCGACACTATTCCTATCGACGCGCTGTACGTGACGGCCCGGGTCGCGCGCGAGCTACCCAGCCGCGACCGTGTCGATGCGTCGCGCGGTATGAGGACGGGGCACGAGGACTTCACGGTCGCTACGGGCCCGGCGTCAGCCGGCGCGATCCTGACGTCCCGGTTTGGGCTCACTCCCACCTCCACCGCCGACGCCTCATCGTCGCCCACGACCATCGATGTCGGGCGCATGCGAACGGAGCACATCTCGTTCGGAAAGGCGGTGTGCAACTGGCGGCACATAGTCTTGCTGGGGAAGGCAGGAGCGGGTAAGTCGACGCTGGTGAGTTGGGCCGCCACGGCACTTCTGCGCCGACGCGATCACAACAGGCGACTCCTCAAGGGTGAGGAGACCCTGTTGCCGGACGAGGAGCCGCTGCCGATAGTCGTCGACCTGCGCAACGTTACGGCCTGTCCCGAAACGCTTCGCGATCTCATCCTCACGATCAGAGGGATCAAGGAGCTCAGCCAACCAGACCAGGCGTCGTTGAGCGATCGTCTCGGGGATGCCTGGCGTCGAGGGACCGCGGTTCTGTTCCTCGACGGGCTCGACGAGGTGGGCGGCTATTCCGACGGCGTCGACACCGAGAAGCTGCGAAACGATCTGTCTGAATGGATCGCCAATCTCGGCGCGGGGTTTCAACATGCCCGAATCGTGGTTACGAGCAGGATCAGCGGATACAGCGAGGTCCCAGCGCGCATTCCTACTTTCGAGCACGTGAAGCTGGCGGATCTGACGCTAAAGGATAAGCATGAGTTCGCTTCGAACTGGACGCAGCTCTTTGCGGATCCGCGCGAGCGCGACGCAGAGGCGCAGAAGCTCTTCGCTGGATTTGTCGAGCACGAGCAACTCACTGCCACGCCCCAGCTAATGACCTACATGGCGGCGCTGTGGCAGCGGAACGGCGCATTCCCTGCGAGCCGAACCGAGCTCTACAGCAGCTTGGTCGAGCTACTCTGCACGACTAAGCCCAGTGCCGTACCAGAAGGCGAGTGGCGACCGCAGCTCCACTACATCGCACATTCGATGTGCGGGGGTCACAGCTTGGACGAGCTCCATCTCGCGACGCTGCGTGAGGCGATATCGGAGGATCTGAACGCTGCCGACTTCGCTCCGATCGCCGGACACGCGCCAGGCGCGTTCCTGCGGCTGATGGCGCAGAACGCCTCGATCCTCGAGGTCAGAGGCTCCCGCCGGACGACTAGCGGTCAGAAGATCCCAGTGTACGAGTTCCCGCATCAGACATTCGTCGAATTCCTTGCCGGCCGGGCGATCGCCGCAGGGCAGTTTCCGGGGGGTCGCAACAGCGGTGGTCCTGAACGCGTCGACCGCATCGTCGACGACGCGATCCTAAGCAGTGCTGGAGCGCGCGTCGGCGAGCTGCCCCTGTCGGAGCCGTGGGTGGGGGCGCTGCGTTTCGCGGTCGAGTGGAGCGACCAGCCGACCGATCTCTTCGAAGCGATCCTCCCGCCCTGGAGTGGGCGCGACCGCACCGAGGTGAGGACGAGAGCCATATTGGCGGCGCTGTGCATGGCCGGCCAGCCGGCGGTGGTCGACGAGGCCGCGTCAGCAATCCTGGCGGAGTTCTGCGCCAGCATCGATCACCGTGACGGGGAAGGAACGCAAGGTCCCTCGTCTCTCGACCGGACAGCGCTCGAGTTGGCTACGTCCTCTTGGTCGCGAAAACTGCTTCAGGCGCTCTGCACCGAGATCAAGGGGCGCCGAGCCGAGGAAGTTGCAAAGGTCGCGGGGGTTTGCGCCCGGGTAGCCGCGGCGTCGGCGCCAACCGAAGAGCGGACAGAGCAGTTCGCGACCTGGGTACGCGAGCGCGTAGCCGATCTACGGTCTCACGACGAGTACGAGGTCCTCAGCTCGTGCCTCGCGCTCATGGAGCTCACGTACGAGGGAAGGATCTGGCAGCTACCGCCGGAACTCGATGAAGCTCTGTTTGCTCTGCTCGACGGTCCGAGCGTCACCGGCTTCGCGGCGGCGTGGGCGATGTGGTGGCTGATCCAGCAGACGGTGTGGCGGCCGTCGCCGGACCAAGTGGAGGCGATGATGGAGCTCCTTCGCCGGGAGGACACCGACCAGAACGTGGGGCAGCATCTCCTGGCCGTCGCTGGGGCGGCACACGACCAGCGGGCGCTCGAGTTTGCCCGACGGGTGCTACAGGGTGGCGACGGCCCACTCGTCGCGGCTGCGATTCGCGTGGTTGACGAACTGCGGCCGGAGGACGCGCTCGACCTGGTGCAGCCGCTGCTCGCCAACCCACAGAATCTCGGGATCGGCGAGGCCGCACGCCTGCTGGGGAGTGTCGGCGACGAGCGCGCTGTCCCCTCGCTCGTCCGCGTACTGCGAGAGTCGCCCCCAGGTGCCCGGCGAAAGGCAGCGGCAGCGCTGGGACAGATCGCCAGCGCGGAGGCAGTCGATCCACTCATCGACGCACTCGAAGACTGGGAAGCCCCTGGAGTGCGGGTCGCCAGTTCTCAGGCGCTCGGGTCGATCAAAGACGTCAGGGCGATTCAGGTGCTCACGGCTCGTGCTACAGACCGACTGGAGGACCCGGACGTACGCAGCGCCGCGATCGGGGCGCTGGGCGAGATCCAACCACTCGACAGCGCAAGCATCGACGCGCTCGTCCGCCTGCTTGAGGACGATCTCCAGGCGGTGAAGGGGCCAGCGGCATGGGCGCTCGGTCGCAGCACGGATCCCCGAGCGCGCGAGGCGCTACTCGAAAGGGTGGCAGCAGGTCGAGCTGAGTTGGAGCAGCCGGCCGCGGAGTCTCTGGCGATGGCGGCAGACGACGAGGTCGCCTCGCTCCTTCGACCGATCGCCGGCGATGAGGACCCAGACATCCGTGCTACCGCTGCGCTCATGGCCGGCGTCGTATTGGCAACGCGCGACGGCGACACCGAGAGCGTGATCGGCGCCCTCGTCGTCGGGCTCCTCCGAGACGAGAGCGAGGACGTCTGGCGCGCTGCACTTGCGGCGCTGCCCAACCGATATCCGATTCCGTCTACCGAGCTCGAATGGCTCACGAGAGCCGACGCCGGCCCCATTCAGTCACCGGCGTTACTCCTACGGCTCGAGGCTGCAATCAGGAAGAACGACCCATCATCCGTACACGAACGCCTGGCGGAGGCCGGTATCTACGCTCTAGGACATCCGGCCGGCGATATGTCCGGTCCCGGCGCCGGGACCGAGGCCGACCTCCTTCATTTCACTGTGGACGACAGCGACGACGAGGGCAAGACCGTCGAGCGGATCTTGCTCCCGGTCTTCACACGGCCGGAGATCATGCGGGACGCTCTCCTGCGCAATCCCGAGTGGCAGGTCCTAGACGTCCTGGAGATCAACGGGGGAGAGCTGCTCCGAAACGTCGATGACGACGTCAGCGTAGTGGTCAACCCCTGGTCAGACCTAGAGTGGCTAGATTAGATGGCGGCCGGTTTCACGGTTTCGCTACGATTCGCGCGGCGGCTCGGGATGATCCAGGTAGGCGATCGTCACCAGCGGCCGTGGACGTCGGCGACGATTGGCTGGCTCGAGGAGGTGCTCTTGCGTCGGTGCTGTGGCGAAGAGCTGATTTTCAATCTCATTCGATAACCGCCTGCAGCTCTCCCGGCATCTGGAGCGGGTCGAAGGGCTTTGCGATCACACCCGCTGCGCCGAGCGTCATCAGCCTTTCCTGCTCGGCCCGTTGCGCCTTTGCCGTGAGAAAGACGACCGGAGTGCTCGCGAGCAGCCCGTCCTCCCGCGCTCGGCGCAGCGTGGCGGGACCGTCGAGACCGGGCATCATCACATCCATCACGATCGCATCGAAGCCCTCGCCGGCCGCGAGCAGTTGCAGGGCGTCCTCGCCGCAGGGAGACTCCAGGACACTCCAGCCACCGACCCGCTCAAGGCTCATACGGGCGATCGTGCGGACGCACTCGTCGTCCTCCACGAGCAGCAGACGCCGTCTCATCGGAGGACCTGCTCGTGCTCTTTGACTGCTTCGAAAGGAGCTCGATCGGGCGGTGGCGCGACCTGCCGGCGTGCAGGGGCCGGGTCGCCGAGCGACAGGGTGAAGCTGAAGGTGCTGCCCTCGCCCGGCGTGCTTTCGGCCCAGAGGTGGCCGCCGTGGCGTTCGACGATGCCGCGGGCGATCGCCAGTCCGAGACCGCTGCCGCCCTTCTCGCGGGCGTCGGACGCATCGACCTGGTTGAAGCGCTCGAAGATCGAGTCGAGCCGGTCGGGAGGGATGCCACGACCTTGGTCGATGACCGAGAACCGAGCGCAGCCGCCGACCGGGGCGGCGGCGACCGTCACGACGCTCCCCCGTGGCGAGAACTTGATTGCGTTGCCCAGGAGGTTGACGAGCGTCTGCACGATCCGGTCGGCGTCGGCGTTCACCGTCAGCTGCTCGACCTCTGTGTTCAACTCAACGCCAGCCTCTTCCGCTGTACCCCGAATCGCCTGCACGGACTGGCCTGTCAGCGCACGGGCGTCCAACGGCGCGCGCTCCAGTGACAGGTGGCCCGAGTCCATCCGTTCGACGTCGAGGATGTCGTTGACCAGTCGCACCAGTCGATCGGTGTTGGCGACGGCGAGCGCGACCATGTTCGCCGCGTCGGGGGGCAGCTCGCCGAGCAGACCGCCCTGGAGCAGGCCGAGCGAGCCGCGGATCGAGGTCAGCGGCGTGCGCAGCTCGTGGCCGACGATCGAGACGAACTCCTCCTTGGCGCGTTCGGCGTTGCGGCGACGGGTGACGTCCTCGAAGATCCCGACCACGTGGCTGGGGCTGCCCGGCTCGTCGTGCATCGTGGACACGCTGAGCATCGCCTGACGTGGGCTGCCGTCGGCGCTAAGGTAGCCGAGCTCCTGTTGGAGGTGGTCGACCCGGCCGCTTCGAATCGCTTCGGCGAGCGCGCGATCGGCTCCCTTGTAATCGTCCTGGGCGACGGCCGAGTAGTCCCCGCCGCGCAGCTCCTCGGGGGTGTGGCCGACCATCTTGGCGAATGTGCTGTTGGCGTCGAGAATCGTCGGCCCGTCGAGGTCGGTGTAGGTGATGCCGACCGCGGCGTTGTCGAAGATCGCTCGGTAGCGCCGCTCGCTCTCCCGCAGGCTGGCCTGCACGCTGCTCAGCTCGCGCTGAGCCAGGACCTGGCGCGCGCCCACCAGCGCTGCGAGACCGATCACGATCAGGACCAGGCTGAAATCGGGGAAGAAGGGGCGGCTGATCGTGACGCTCAGCAGCACGCCAAAGCCGGCGATCAGGCCCACGTAGGGCAGCAGGGGGGCGGCCCTATAACCCGTCGCCCCGGCCCTGTAGCCCGTGGACCTGGCAAGGAAAGCGTTGTCCGTGTCCGTGTCGGAGTCGGTGCCGGGGGCCACGAGGTCCTGCACATGCACCCGCCGTTGCGTGAGCGCGGCCAGCGTCAGCGCGCAGTACCCCAGCACGTAAAACGTGTCGAGGGGATCGCCCGCGGTATAGGTGTCGTGCAGCACGCCATATCCGTAGGCGGTATCGGCGATCACCGTCAGCAGCATCGCGGCGGCGATCCAAAGCAGCGGCAGACGCAGCAAAGCATGACTACGGCGCAGCAGTACGACCGCCGCCGCGCCCAGCAACACCAGGTCGCAGAGCGGGTAGGCCGTGGAAACGGCCTTCGCCAGCGGGTCCCCGCCGTTGGCGAGCACGGTCGGTCCCAGCACGAAATACCACACGACCGCTCCGCCACCGAGCACGATCGTCCAACCGTCCAAGGACACCCGCAGTCGCGAGGACCGCCTCATCCGAGCGACGGGGATCGACAACAGCGCTGCGAGCAACAACGGGTAGAAGGTGAGGAAGAATCCGTCCGCCGGCGTCGGGAAGGGCGGCCGGCTGTAGGTGACGTCGTATCCCGAGAGGATCAGATCGGCGATCAGCTCGGCCGCCATCGCGGCAGCGATAAGCGCCCAGAGGCTGCGCAGCGCCGGCACCGGTGCGCAGCGCCGCGAGGCGCTCCAGGCGGCGAGGATTGCGATCGCGTCGAACAGCGGCAAAAACAGCTGGCCGAGCTGCTGGCGTCCTGGCAGCCAATGAAACAACTGCCAGCTCAGATACGTCGCAAGCAGCCCACCGAGCGCGACGGCCAAATTGCGGGATCGAGCGAGTGCCAACACCTCACTTCGAATGGCGACCAAAACCGCGCCGTGTAGGACAGCGCTTTGCCGCAGCGAGCGTGCGGGACTCCCGCACCCCCAGTCCCAGCTTACGCCTCGAGCAGCAGGCACTGCTAGTGTCAGCCACGATGTCCGTGGAGCCTCCCGCTTCGGCCGATCCTTCGAGTCGGGCCCCAAGGGGCGGCCTGAACATCCAAGTGCTGCTGGCGCTTGTCGTGATCGTGGTGATCGCCGGTGGCGTGGCGCTGCTCACGACGAACGGCGGCAGTTCCCGCCCGAGCGCCGGAGCGATCCACGGCGTAGCCTCCTCGAAGTACCTCGGCTCGCTCGCGTCCCCCGCGGCGCTTGAGCCCCCACTCCTGTTGCACGACTACAACGGTGCACCGGTCAACATCCACCAATTCCGCGGCAAGGCCGTGTTGGTCACGTTTCTCTACACGAAATGCCCGGACGTCTGTCCGATCATCGCGTCAAATCTGGGGGTCGCTCTGAATCTGATGGGTCGTGCGAAGGCGTCGAGAGTGCAGGTGGTAGCCGTGTCGGTGGACCCTCGGGGCGACACGCGGAAAGCCGTTGAAGTATTTCTGCAGCGGCATGGCGTGGCTGGGCGAATGCTGTACCTGGTCGGCTCTGCCGGTGAACTTGGTCGCGTGTGGAAAGCATGGGGGGTTGGCTCTGAAAGAGATGCGCAGCAGCCGCAGCTGGTCAATCACAGCGGACTCGTTTACGGCGTGAGCGCGAGCGGCAAGATCACCACGCTCTATGCGGCTAACTTCACACCGCAGGAAGTCCTCCACGACGTGCCGCTGCTGGCCTCCAGCTAAGCGCTCGAGCACTCCCTGCTGATGGAGCGGCGATCTCCATCCTCGGACAGGTGGGGGCGCGGCTTGGTTTGCGTGCCGACGGCCGCAGGGAGTACGCGACTGCAGGGTATTCCGCCGGCACGATCTCCGTTGCATACACTGGCCGGCCGCATGAGCTTCTCGCGCCGACGCCTGCTGGTCCTACTACTCGGCGTGGCGCTGATGACGGTCGCGTGGCCGGCCCCCGCACAGGCGCACGGGATCGTCGGTCGTGCCGATCTGCCCATCCCAGTGTGGCTGTTCAGCTGGACCGCCGCCGTTGTGCTGGTTGTCTCGTTTGTCGCGCTGTCGGCGTTGTGGCGCACCCCGCAGTTGCAAAGCGAGCATCGTCGGAGCCTGTTCAGGCTCCCAGCTGTGCTGCCCTGGTTCGGGGGCGTGCTCGGAGTCGGCTTGTTTGTGCTGGTGCTCTACAGCGGCTTCTCGGGCGCGCAGGTGGCAACTGCCAACTTTTCCGTGACCTTCATATATGTCGTCTTTTGGGTTGGCCTGCCGGTGGCAAGTGTCGTGTTCGGCGATGTTTTCGCCGTCCTGAGCCCGTGGCGGTCGTGCGCGCGCGCCATCCGCTGGGTGGTCCGGCACGTGGCGGCAGAGCGCTTTGAGCGGCCTGTGCTCGACTATCCCTCCTGGTTGGGCGCGTGGCCCGCCGTCGCAACTCTGATCGGATTCGCGTGGCTCGAGCTGGTGTACGTCGGTCGCGACCAGCCCTCAACTCTGGCGGCGCTCTCGCTTGGCTATTTCCTCGTGACGCTCGCCGGCATGAGCCTGTTCGGCGTTCGGCAGTGGGCCGAGCGGGCAGACGGGTTTGGCGTCTATTTCGGCCTGCTGTCGCGCATGTCGGCGCTCTGCCGCGAGGACGACGGGGCGATCTGCCTGCGGCGGCCGTTGAGCGGTCTAGCCGACATGCCTGTGGTGGCGGGCACGGTGGCGTTGGTGTGCACGGTGATCGGCACCACCACCTTCGACGGGTTGAGCAACGGCGGCCTGTGGCGCACCGGCGAGCCGCACCTGCAAGAACTGTTCTCGACTCTCGGGTTCTCGCAGACACCGGCGCTCGAGCTCGCCTACTCTGCCGGGTTGATGGCGTGCGTGGCGCTGGTCGCCGGTATCTACCGGATGGGGATTATCGGGGTGCGCAGCGTCAGCGATCGCTACGAGGTGGACGACCTGTCGCGAACCTTTGCGCACACGCTCGCCCCGATCGGGTTTGCCTACGTGCTCGCGCACTACTTCTCGCTGCTGATCTGGCAGGGCCAGGCGATGGGCTATCTGGCGTCGGATCCGCTGGGCAGCGGCGCCAATCTGCTCGGCACCAGCAGCTACCAGATCGACTACACGGTCGTCTCCTACGCAGCGATCTGGTACGTGCAGGTGGCGGCCCTCTTGACAGGTCACGTCAGCGGCTTGGCGCTGGCGCACGATCGCGCTCTCGGTATGTACCGCAACGCCCAGGAAGCCGTTCGATCCCAGTACTGGATGCTCGCCGTGATGGTGGCGTTCACGAGCTTCGGGCTGTGGCTGCTCTCCGCGGTCGGCACGTAGACGTAAGCTGCTCGCCGTCGCTTTTAAGGTAGCATCCGTCGCGTCGTGTTCGCACGCGAAGATAGAGACCTCGCAACGGGAAGACGGCGAAGTGACTCGACAGTCGCGGTGATCGCCCTTGCTGTGCTCACAGCCGGCGTGCTGGTGGCCGTCGACCCCAATGCGATGTGTTTGCTGCCGATGCTGGCGCTTGCCCTGCCATTGTGGCTGCGTCGCTACCCGGGCGAGCGGACGCTCGCGGCACTCATCGAGCGTGGAGCAGAGCAGCCACGCCGTGGCCTTGCCCCGGTGCGGGCGTCACTTCCGTGGATGCTGCGTGTCGTGCGCGGCGGACTGCTGTTGGCGTGCTCGCTGGCGGTAAGACCGCCGCCCCAGTTTCACCCGGTAGTCGCTCGCTAGGGCGCCCCTTCACCTTTCCTTTCTGCCAGGCTGACGGCTGCTCGTCGGATACGCACGTGCATTCTCAACGCTCCGCTAGAGCGTGTGCGCGTGCTCAGTCGATTTCGTCAAAGCAAGGAGCGAGCAATGTTTCATCGTGGCCTGTCTTGCGCTCTGGTGGCGGCCGTAGCGTTCTCTTCGATGAGCGTCATGGCGTCCGCTTCGGCGGTTACCACCCGCGGCGCGCAGAGTGAGAGTGGCAATCCGATCAACGATGAAGGCAGCAGCTACCACTACCGCACATACGTCACAAAAATCACGCCAGACGCGCCCGGCTTGAACGTCGAAGTGCTCGAGTTCGCCGATCGGCTGTTGTTGCGCAACCACACCGGAGAGACGGTCACGATCTACGGTTACTCAGGAGAGCCGTATGCACGGATCGGAGCCGATGGCGCTACCGAACAGAACGTTCACTCCCCCGCTGTCTACCTGAACACGAACTTTTACGCAAACGTAACCGTGCCGCCGTCGGCAAGCCCAGGCGCACAGCCGAAGTGGGTGGCGCTCGATCGCACCGGTCAGCTCGAATGGCACGACCACCGCATCCACTGGATGAGCCCGGTCAAGCCGCCGCAGGTGACCGACGAGGGCAGCCGAACCAAGATCTTCGCCTGGAGCATTCCGATCCGCGTGGGCTCTCAGCCCGGCGCGATCGATGGAGAACTCTACTGGGTGCCACAGAGCTCCAAAGCCCCCACGGCGGCGGTCGTCGTGCTTGTCGCGATCGTCGCGCTCGGCGCGTTGATAGTGCTCACGGTACGTCGTCGTCGCCCACAGGCGCCGGGGAGCGATGTGCAAAGCGACGTGGGCAACGAGCCGGCAGGCGGTGAGGCTCGACCTGGCAATGAGGCGTGGTGAGCGCGCGAGATACGGTTTGCCGTGGGCCGGCCCGCACGCACGGAGGGCGCCGGCGGCGCCTTCGCTGCGTGCTCGCGCTGGTTGTCGGGGGGGCCGGCGTGATGCTGTCCCCAGCATCGGCCTGCTGGGCGCACGCCCAGCTTCTGGGCACCTCGCCGGCGGTCGGCTCGACCGTGTCCACGCAGCCGCGCGAGGTGATCTTCGAGTTCGACCAGAACGTCGGCGGGACACTCGGCGCGGTGCGCGTGTACGACGCGCAGGGCAGCGAGGTCGACGACCTCGACGTATCGCATCCGGACGGCGACGAGCGCTGGATGGGGGTGGGCCTGAAGCCGCACCTCCCCGATGGCACGTACACCGCCACCTATCGCGTGATCTCGGCGGACACACACATCGTCTACGGGGGCCTGGTCTTCAACATCGGTCACGCGGGCGTCGCACCCCGCTACACCGTGGCCAGCCTGGTCGAAAGAAACCGGACCGGCAAAGTCACCAGCGTGGTCTTTGGCGCCGTTCGCGCGCTGAACTACCTTGCCATCGCCGTGACGATCGGCGGCCTGCTGTTCGCGGTTGCGATCTGGCCGGGTGTGCTTGTCGCGTGCGCCTCGTCCGAGCAGCGCTGGCACGCGGCTTCGCATGCGTTCGCGTCGCGGCTGCGTCGATTGCTATACGCGGCTGCCGCGCTCGGCTTTGCCACCAGCGCGCTCGGCGTGCTGCTACAGGGAGCCAGCGCCGCCGGCGTGTCGCTGTGGAGCTCTGTGCAGGGCAGCGTCCTCGAAACCACACTGAGGAGCCGGTTCGGCGAAGTGTGGAGCGCGCGCGCGGTCGACTGGGTGCTGCTCGCTCTCGTGTTTGCCCTCGGCCGGGTGCTGCGGGCGGATGCGATCCCGGCGCTCGGCACGGACTCCGAGGTGGGACGGGTGCGCCAGCCGCCGATCGCAACCGTCCTTCTGCTGGCCGCGGGTTGTCTGTACCTGGGGATTGCGCCCGCACTTGCCGGTCATGCGAGCGTCGAGAGCCCGGTGGGCGTGTTCCTCCCCGCCGACGCGCTCCACGTACTGGCCGCGAGCGTGTGGGTGGGTGGCGTCGTATGCCTGCTGCTGGCGCTGCCGGCCGCCACCAAACAGCTGGAAGGCGGCGAGCGCACGCAGCTCTTGCTCGCCGCGCTGGCTCGATTCTCACCGGTGGCGCTCGCCTGTGTGCTCGCGATCGCTCTCACGGGCACGATCCAGGCGTACATAGACGTGCGCAGCCTGCACGGGCTGGCAAGCACGGCATACGGCTCGCTGGTTATCGCAAAGACGCTCCTGCTGCTCGCGCTGGCCGGGCTCGGCTGGATCAATCGCGAGCGAATCGTCCCGGTGCTGCGCACCATCGTCGCTGGCGGTCGCTCGCCCGGAGCTACGGGTGTGCTGACTCGCCGTGTACTGCGCGTCGAGTCGGCGCTAATGCTCGTCGTCTTCACGGTGACCGCTGTGCTGGTCGCCTACGCCCCGCCGATTGACGCGGCGTCGGGGCCCTACTCGACGAGCACGCACATCGGGGAAGCCGACCTGGAGATCACCGTCGAACCGGCCAACGCCGGCCCGAACACGATCCATCTGTACCTGATTGACGCAAAGACCGGCGCTCAGTTCACGGCCACTAGGGAACTCACAGTCACCGCTCGACTCCCTGCCAAGGGCATCGGCCCCCTTACGCTGAAGGCTAACGTCGCCGGACCGGGGCACTACGTGCTGGATTCGGCCGTGCTCAGCCCCGCCGGCACCTGGTCGATTGAAATCGTCGATCGCGTCTCCGAGTTCGAAGAGCACACGAGTGCGATCGAGGTGCCAATTCGATGAGCGTGTGGCAAATCGCACGGCCCCAAACCAAACCTGCCAGGAGGCACAGATGAGAGCCAGGAACGTCCTACCGACCGTGCTCACAGTGGCAGCACTGCTCGCGCCGGCCGGTGCCGACGCACACATTAGCTTGCACCCAAACACGATCCCGGCGGGCGCGTTCGCAACGCTCGACGTGCGCGTTCCCGGTGAGCAGGAAGGCGCTCACGTGACTAAGGTCGACGTCCTATTCCCGCACGGTTTCTTCGGCGTGGACTACGAAAACGTCCCGGGATGGAAGACGCGGCTCATCGAAGCCAAGCTTGCCGCGCCGATCGTGGATGGTGGCGAGAGGATCGACACCGAGGTGTCGCAGATCGTCTGGACCTGGGTGGGTCC
>DATASE010000073.1:0-7586 GCA_036269375.1 Solirubrobacteraceae bacterium | reverse complement strand
AGGAGGCGATCGACCACGCCAAGGCCGCCGAGGTGCCGATCGTGGTCGCCGTCAACAAGGTCGACAAGGAGGGCGCCCAGCCAGAGCGGGTTCGTACCGAACTGACACAACAGGGGCTGCAGCCATCGGAGTGGGGGGGCGAGACCGAGTTCGTCGACGTCTCGGCCAAGACCAAGCAGGGGCTCGACTCGCTGCTCGACACGATCCAGCTGGTGACAGACCTCGAGGAGCTCAAGGCCAACCGCGACGCGCCCGCCTCCGGGACTGTGATCGAGTCAAAGCTCGACCCCGGCCGCGGACCGGTCGTGAGCATCCTGATCCAGCGCGGCACGCTGCAGGTCGGCGACTCGCTGGTGGCCGGCGCGCATTTCGGCCGCGTGCGGGCGATGCACGACTTCACCGGCGCGCGCTGCAAGCGCGCCGAGCCCGGCGAGCCGGTCGAGGTGCTCGGCTTCGACGGGGTGCCCGAGGCCGGCGAGTTCGTACGTGTCGTTGAGAACGAGCGGCGCGCGCGCCAGCTCGCCGGCGAACGCGCCAACCGGCTGAAGACCGAGGCGCTGGCCCGACGCTCGGGGCGCAAGGTCTCGCTCGAGGACGTCTTCAAGCTCGCCCAGGAAGGCACCGTCAAGGAGCTCTCGCTGGTGATCAAGGCCGACGTCGCCGGGTCGCTGGAGGCGATCGAGGACGAGATCGCCAAGCTGCCCCAGGACGAGGTCTCGGTGAACATAATCCACCGCGGGGTCGGCGGCATCAACGAGTCCGACGTGATGCTCGCGGCCGCCTCGCAGGGGTTGATCCTCGCGTTCAACGTGCGCCCGGTGGGCGACGCTCGCCAGGTCGCCGACCGCGAGGGTGTCGAGATCCGCTCCTACTCGGTCATCTACCGCGCGATCGAAGAGCTGCGCGCGGCGATGCAGGGGATGCTCGAGCCGACCGAGGTGGAGACGCCGCTGGGCCAGGCCGAGGTGCGCCAGCTGTTCCGCGCCTCGCGGATCGGCGTGATCGCCGGCTGCCACGTCACCGAGGGCAAGGTAACGCGTGGCGCGCGCGTGCGGGTCGTCCGCGACGGCACGGTGATCTATGACACGACGATCGGCTCGCTGCGGCGCTTCAACGAGGACGCGCGCGAGGTGAGCGCCGGCTACGAGTGCGGAATCGTCCTCGTCAACTTCCAGGACCTCAAGGAGGGAGACGTCCTTGAGACCTACGAGACGCGCCTCGAGGAGCGCCAGCTGGGCTGAGCTGGGGCGGCGCAATCCTGCGCGTCCTCGCTCGCTCATGTGCCGCTTGCACACTACGCTCACTGCGTCCTTGTCTTGCTTGCCCCAGCCCAGCCCAGAGGCCCTGGGCGACAAGACGCGCATGGGTGGATGCTCATGCAAGCGGGTATGCCGGGCTTTCGCGCTCCCCGGCGGGCAGTAGGATGAGCGGCGGCCGAATGCGGCGGGTGGACGAGGCGATCAGACAGGTGATCGGGGAGGCGCTCTCTGCAGAACTCAAGGACCCACGGGTGGGATTCGTGACCGTTACCGACGTCAAGACAAGCTCGGACCTCAGGCACGCACGTGTTTACGTGAGCGTTCTCGGTCCCGTGCAGGCGCGCGAGGACACGCTTGCCGGGTTGCGTCACGCCCACGGCTTCCTGCAGGGGCGCATCGCCTCCGAGCTGCGGCTGAAGCGCACGCCCGAGCTCGAGTTCTCCTACGACGACACCGGCGAGCGCGCGATGCGGATCGACGCCCTGATCGACGAGGTCCTCGGCGAATGAGCGAGCGCGACCCAGCCGGCGCGCAGGCGCAGGTGCTCGAGCGGATACGGGCCGACTCGCGGTTCGTCGTCGCCACGCACGAGAACCCAGACGGCGACGCGCTCGGCTCGCTGATCGCGATGCACGGGCTGCTCACGGCCCTCGGCCGCGAATCTCAGATGTTCATCGACTCGAGCGACCTGCCGTTGCCACGCGAGTACCGCTGCCCGGCGCTCGAGCACGCGATCCACTCGGCTCCCAGCGACATCGCCGAGCGTACCGTCGTGATGCTCGACTGCGGCAACATCGACCGCAACCCCGCCGCGGTGCTGCAGCACGGTAGGCACCTGCTGAACATCGATCACCACCACGACAACACCAACTTCGGCACGGTCAACCTGGTCGACCCAGACGCCTCCTGCACGGCCGAGATCGTCTGGGAGCTGATGCACGGGTTGAACGTCGCCCCGACCTCCGCAATGGCGGAGGCCCTCTACATAGCGCTGGTCACCGACACCGGGCGCTTCATGTACGAGAGCACCGGGCCGCGCGCACACCAGATGGCCGCCGAGCTGGTCGGCGGCGGTGTCGACGTGGCGCGCGTGAACACGCGACTTTACGAGGACCTTCCGGCGGCCAAGCTGCAACTGCTCGGGGTGGCGCTCGGGCGGATCCAGCGCTTCGATCGCGGGGCGCTCACGCTCGTCGCGCTGGACGCCGAGGACTTCGAGCGCGCGGGGGCGGAGGAAAGCTTCTCCGAGGGGGTCGTCGATCACCTGCGCGCGATCGAGGGCACGAAGGTCGCAGTGCTCGTGCGCGAGCTGCTCGGCTCCGAGAACCGCGGTCGGCGCAAGGTCTCGCTGCGCGCCACCGGCGAGGAGGTCGACGTCTCGGCGATCGCCCGCACGCAGGGGGGCGGCGGGCACCGGCGCGCTGCCGGGTTCTCGAGCACCCTGCCGGTGCCCGAGCTGATCGCGCTGCTGCGAGTCGAGCTGGCGGCGCAGCTCGACTCGCCCAACGGCGCCGCGCTCGCGACGCTTGCCTGAGACGGCGGCGCCTAGTAGCAGCCAAGAGGGGCTCGGCGGCGTCCTTTTGATCGACAAGCCCGCGGGGATGAGCTCACACGACGTGGTCGCCCGGGTGCGACGTGCGCTGAGCGATCGAGGACCCGGCGATACGCACAAGGCGGGACGCCGCTCCTCGCTTGGCAGACCGAAGACAGGGCACGCGGGCACGCTCGACCCGTTCGCGACCGGGCTGTTGATCGTGCTGCTCGGGCGCGCCACCAAGAGCCAGCAGACGTTCATGGGGCTGCCCAAGAGCTATGAGACCGTCGCCCGGCTCGGCGCACGCTCGAGCACCGGCGACCCGGAAGGGGAGATCGAATGTACCGGGCGCCTGCCCGCCGATCCGATCGCGCTCCCGGTGGGGGAGATCCGTCAGCGACCGCCGATCTACTCGGCCGTGAAGATTGGAGGGGAGCGCGCCTACCGGCGCGCTCGGCGTGGCGAGGTCGTGGAGATGCCAGAGCGGGTCGTGATCGTCACTCGCTTTGAGCAGCTCTGGCGCGAGGCCCCCGATCCAGGCGGCGACGGCACCCAGCGGGCCGCCTTTGCGATCGAATGCTCCTCGGGCACCTACGTTCGCTCGCTGATCGCCGATCTCGGCGATGCCTACTGCGAAGAGCTGCGGCGCACGGCGATCGGGCCCTTCTCGGTCGCCGACGCGGTGCCCCCGCCCGCCCGCGGGGAAGCTTGGAGCTCGCCGCCCCTGCTCGCGCTCGACGCCGCGCTGGGCGCCGTCGAGCGCTATCGCGCGTAGGGGGCGGACCGCACGACGGCAGACACCGTCTACCGGCGAACCCATAGTCTGTCGAGCGTGAAGATCACCGCACTGGCCGATGTGCAGCCGCGCGAGCGGCGCGTGGCGGTCGGCACCTTCGACGGCGTGCACCTCGGGCACCGGCAGGTGATCTCCGGGTCTGACAGCGTGCTCACCTTCGACCCGCACCCGACCGTGGTGGTCGCGCCGCAGCACACCCCGAAGCTGCTCACGCCGCTGAACGTAAAGGCCGAGCTGATCGAGCAGCTCGGCGTGCAGGAGCTGATCGTGATCGCCTTCGACGCCGCGTTCTCGGCGCGCAGCGCGCAGGACTTCATCGACGACGTACTTGTCGACACGCTGCGCGCATCGCACGTCTCGGTGGGGGAGAACTTTCGCTTCGGCCAGCGCGCGCAGGGTGACACGCGGATGCTCGCGGCGGACCCTCGCTTTCAAACGCGGGTCACGCCGCTGCTGGAGGTCGACGGGGAAATAGTCTCCTCGAGCCATATCCGCGGTCTGGTGCTCGCCGGCGAGGTCGCCCCGGCTGCTCGCTTCCTCGGGGCGCCGTTTCAGATGCGCGGCGAAGTCGTAAACGGCGACAAACGTGGGCGCGAGCTAGGCTTTCCGACCGCCAACCTGGTTCCCGACGACGCGCTGGTCTGTCCCGGCCATGGGGTCTATGCGTGCACTGCCCACGTCGCCGGACGGCGTCTGGCAGCAGCGGTCAACGTCGGCGTGCGGCCAACGTTCGTGACAGGCCGTGGCGAGCTCGTCGAGGCCTATCTGCTCGACTTCGACGGCGACGTGTACGGCAGCGAGCTGCGGCTCGACTTCACCGAGCGGCTGCGCGGCGAGCGTCGGTTCGCAAGCGCCGACGAACTCGTGCAGCAGATGCACCGCGACGTGGCGCACACGCGCGAGATCGTGCAGGGCTGCTAGCCTGTGCGGCCGCTATGACGATGACAGCAGAGCGAAAGCGCGAGCTCGCGGCCAAGTACGGCACGGGCGAGCAGGACACCGGGGCCACCAAGGTGCAGGTCGCACTGTTGACCGAGCGCATCAATCACCTGACCGAGCACCTGCGCGAGCAGAGCAAGGACCACCACTCGCGACGGGGGCTGCTGATGCTGGTCGGTCGCCGTCGTCGCTTCCTGGACTACCTGCAGCGCACCGACCTGGAGGGCTACCGAGCCCTCATTAAGGAGCTCGGGCTCCGCAAGTAGCCTCCGGGCTGCGCTCGAGCCCGAGCATCAGAGTATGAGCGCTACCGAGGCCGACACCAGCGTGCTGAAGCCCGGCACCAAGGTGTCGCCGTTCAAGCTCGCCACCGAAGCAGGCGAGGACTTCACCGAGGCGGACCTGCTGGGCAAGACGACGGTGCTTGTCTTCTACCCATTCGCCTTCAGCCCGGTCTGCACCGACCAGCTGCAGGTCTACGAGGGATCGCTCGGCGAGATCACGGCCGACGGGGCCGTCATCTACGGGGTCTCGTGCGACTCCACCTGGGCACAGAAAGCGTTTCGCGAGAAGCTCGGCGTGAGCATCCCGCAGCTCTCGGACTTCGAGCCAAAGGGGTCGGCCTGCGCCGCGTTCGGCGTGCTTCATCCAGGTGGCTTCCCGCAGCGAGCGCTCGTGATCGTCGGACCCGACGGGGTCGTGCGCTGGAGCTACCAGGCGCCCTCGCCGGCGGACCTGCCTGGGGTGCACATGATCCTCGGCGGCCTGAAGAACGCCTGACGGGCGCTCTGCGGGCCCGACCTGGGGGCAGTCGAGCCGACGGTGGGACGCCTGCCTACGCGGTGTCCTTGAAGACCTGCTCAGCCTGCTCAGGTCGGAGCCCGGCCTGAGGGCGTCCGGCGCCGGGCCGCACGGCCTCGCCGCTGTCCGGGTCGAACAGGTGCAGGCGCTCGACGGCAACCGCGAACGTCGCCTGCGTGCCCGCTTCGATCGCGCTCGCCGGAGGGACCCGGGCGACGCCGGCGGTGCTCGCGGCCGCTCCGATCTCGCCGGACCCGAGCTCGACGTCCTCATCTGTGCTCAGGCGCTCGTCGTGAGCGTCCAGTCGTCTCGCGTCGATGCGAAAGTGCACCAGCTTCTCGGCGCCAAGCGCCTCGACCAGGTCGACCTCGCCACGCAAGCGTCCGTCCGCTGAGTCCTCGCCGACCAGGGCGGCGTCGGCCAGGTCCTCGGGGCGAATGCCGACCACCACGCTGCGTCCGCGGTAAGGACCGATCACCAACTCGGTCCGCAGGGTCTCGGGCAGCTCGAGCGCCTGTTCGCCGAGGCGCAGTCGCTCGCCTGCGGTGTCGACCTCGGCCTGGTAGAGGTTCATCGCCGGAGAGCCGATGAACGCGGCGACGAACAGGTTGGTGGGGGCGTCGTAGAGGGTCTGCGGCGCGTCGCATTGCTGTAGGCGCCCGGAGCGCATCACGGCGACACGGTCCCCCATCGTCATCGCCTCGATCTGATCGTGGGTGACGTATACGGTGGCGACGCCGACGCGCCGCTGAATGCGGGCGATCTCACTGCGCATCTGCACGCGCAGCTTGGCGTCGAGATTCGACAGCGGCTCGTCCATCAGGAAGGCTGCCGGCTCACGTACGATCGCCCGGCCCATCGCCACGCGCTGGCGCTGGCCGCCGGACAGCTGCGCCGGCTTGCGTTGCAGATGCTCGCCGAGGCCGAGAATCTCCGCCGCCTCGCCGACCCGCCGGCGGATCTCCTGCTTGTCGATCTTTTGCAGGCTGAGCGCGAAGCCGATGTTCTCGGCGACGGTCATGTGCGGGTACAGCGCATAGTTCTGGAACACCATCGCGACGTCGCGCTCGCGCGGCGAGAGCTCGTTGACGACGCGATCGCCGATCCTGACAGTGCCGTCGGTGATCTCCTCCAGTCCGGCGATCATTCGCAGCGCCGTCGTCTTGCCGCACCCGGACGGGCCGACGAGGATCAGGAACTCGCCATCGGCGACGTGGACGTCCAGTTCGCTGACCGCCTCGGCGCCGCCGGGGTAGACCTTCGTGACCCCTTCGACGTCAATCGTCGCCATCTAGACCGCCCCCTGCGTCGTACGGCCGGCGGGCCCGGGCTCGGGTGTCTGCTCCGCCCCCCTCACCGGAACGAGCCCGCGGTCAAGCCGGCGACGATCCGTCGCTGGGCGAACAGCACTAGCAGCGCGATCGGGATCGTGATGATCACGACCGCCGCGTCGATCCGGTTGTAGAAGACCTGGAACTGGCTCTGGCCGAGGTTGACGATCGCCAGCGGAGCCGTGAAGTTGCCGGGGGTCTCCAAGAAGGAGACGGCGAAGGTGAAGTCGTTCCAGGCCAGGATGAAGGAGAGGATCGCGGCGGTGAACACGCCCGGCAGCGCCACCGGCACGACGACCTTGCGCAGCGCCTGCAATCGCGTGGCGCCGTCTACTAGCGCCGCCTCCTCCAACTCTCTTGGGATCTGGGCGAAGAAGTTGCGCAGCAGCCAGGTCGCGATCGGCAACGTGTAGACCAGGTATGCGAGGATCAGCGGATAGATGCTGTCGAGCAGGCCGAGGTCGCGCAACAGCAAGAACAAGGGGCCGACCATCGCCAGCACGGGGAAGAAGCCGGCCAGCAGGATGAACCCGAGGATCGCGCCGGCGCCGCGGATCGACAGCCGCGCGAGCGCGTAGCCGGCCATCGTTGCCACCACGACGGTGATCGCGGTCGCGGCGAGCGCAACGACCGCGCTGTTGATCAGCGGAGTGAGGAAGTGCTGTTGGCTGAAGTCCTG
This sequence comes from Solirubrobacteraceae bacterium, assembly GCA_036269375.1. GTDB lineage: Bacteria > Actinomycetota > Thermoleophilia > Solirubrobacterales > Solirubrobacteraceae > Palsa-744. The sequence goes on along the minus strand of DATASE010000073.1, from coordinate 247 downwards.
CGAGTAGGCACTCGTGCTCAGGTGCGAGGGTGCAAGGCCCGTGGCTTCCGTCCCGCGGGCGATGTCGGCGTTGGTCGACAGCGAGGTGCGCAGGATCCAATAGAAGGGGAAGAGCGCCACGAAGATCGCGATCAGCACGAGCAAATAGAAGCCGACAGACCAGGCGCGCTTGCGCACGCGGCGCCAGCTCAGGGGCGCGCTTGCACCGGGCCGCCTCGCGCGCGAGGCGGCGGCGTTCGGTCCGCCC
>DATASE010000072.1:0-6953 GCA_036269375.1 Solirubrobacteraceae bacterium | reverse complement strand
CTGCTCATCGATCGAGCATACCCAAGGCCATAAGCGCGGATGTTTTGATCCCGCCCACCCTGCTCAGCCGATCGAGGGCCGGTGCGACCGCTCCCGTTGGTATTCTCGAAGGTGCTTGGATCGTGTCTGCGAAAAGGCTTTCCCGGCGCCCCGCCGCACCCTTCACGGCCCCGCCCCGCGCGGGGTTTTCTCGTCCGCCGCGACAGTGAGGATCACCCGATGGAAGTAGAGATTGGCCGCGGCAAGTCGGGCCGCCGCGCTTACGGCTTCGACGACATCGCAATCGTGCCTTCGCGGCGCACACGCGATCCTGACGACATCGACATCTCCTGGAAGCTCGGCCCGTACCAGTTCGAGTTGCCGCTGCTTGCCTCGGCGATGGACGGCGTCGTCTCACCGAAGACGGCCGCGATCGTCGGCAAGCTCGGCGGGCTGGCGGTGCTCAACCTCGAGGGGATCTTCACCCGCTACGAGGACGCCGAGGAGCAGCTCGAGCGGATCGCCGCGCTGCCCAAGCAGGACGCCACGCGCGAGATGCAGGACATCTACGCCCAGCCGGTCAAGCCCGAGCTGATCGCCCAGCGCATCCGCGAGATCAAGGAGCAGAAGGTAGTCTGCGCCGCATCGCTGACACCGCAGCGCGTGCTCGACTATCACGAGATCGCGCTTGAGGCGGGGCTCGACGTGCTTGTGATCCAGGGCACCGTGGTGTCTGGCGAACACGTCTCGACGGTCTCCGAGCCGCTGAACCTGAAGGAGTTCATACCCTCGCTCGACGTGCCGGTGGTGGTCGGCGGCTGCGCCTCCTACCAGACCGGACTTCACCTGATGCGCACCGGGGCGGCCGGAGTTCTCGTCGGGGTCGGCCCGGGCGCGGCGTGCACGACGCGCGGGGTGCTCGGGATCGGAGTGCCGCAGGCCACCGCGATCGCCGACGTCGCCTATGCACGCTCCACGCACATGCTGGAGACGGGGGAGTATTGCCAGGTGATCGCCGACGGCGGCATGCGCAATGGCGGCGACGTCTCCAAGGCGATTGCGCTCGGCGCCGACGCGGTGATGATCGGCTCGCCGCTGGCGCGCGCCTTCGAAGCCCCTGGTCGCGGCTTTCACTGGGGGATGGCCACGTTCCATCCGACGCTGCCGCGCGGCACACGCGTTGCCACCACGCAAAACGGGACGCTCGAGGAGATCCTCGTCGGACCGGCGCGAGAGAACGACGGCAGCTTCAACCTGTTCGGTGGACTGCGCACCTCGATGGCCACGTGCGGACACAAGGACCTCGCGGAGTTCAACCGCGCCGAGGTCGTGATCGCGCCGGCGCTGCAGACCGAGGGCAAGCAGCTGCAGCGCGACCAGTCGGTGGGGATGGGGGCGAACGGCAGCAAGGTTGCAGCGCTGGTAAATGACTGACGCCGCGACCACCCTCCCCGCCTCCCCGCCGGTCGTCGATCGGGATCGCGGACCGGCCAACGCATCCGAGGAGCGTCCGGTTGCGCGCGAGGAGGTGGTGGTCCTCGACTACGGCGGTCAGTACTCGCAGTTGATCGCCCGTCGCGTGCGCGACTGCGGCGTCTTCTCAGAGCTATTGCCCTACCACGTCGGCGTCGAGGAGGTGCGCCGGCGTGCGCCGCGCGGGGTGATCCTCTCGGGCGGCCCATCCTCGGTGTACGCGCCCGGGGCGCCGCGACTGCAGCGCGAGCTGCTCGAGCTCGGGGTTCCGGTGCTCGGCATCTGCTACTGGATGCAGCTGCTCGTGCACGAGCTGGGCGGTCGCGTCGAGCAGGCCGAGGTGGGGGAGTTCGGGCGCTCCGAGTTGACGGTCTCGGCGCCGGGCACGCTGCTTGCGGGGATGCCGCGCGAACAGACCTGTTGGATGTCCCACCGCGACACGGTGTTCGAGCCGCCCCCCGGATTCGCGGCGCTCGCATCCTCGACCGCCTCGCCGGTCGCCGCGGTCGAGGATCCCGCGCGCGCGATCTACGGTATCCAGTTTCACCCCGAGGTCGTCCACACGCCCTACGGGCAGGAGATCCTCACCCGCTTCCTGGCGGAGATCTGCGGCTGCGAGCGCAGCTGGTCGCCCGCCTCGATCGCCGAGGAGCAGATGGCGCGGATCCGCGCCCAGGTCGGCCAGGGACGCGTCATCTGCGGGCTCTCTGGCGGTGTCGACTCCTCGGTGGCGGCGCTGCTCGTCCACCGTGCGGTCGGGGACCAGCTCACCTGCGTGTTCGTCGACCACGGGTTGATGCGCAAGGACGAGGGCGAGCAGGTGATCTCCGCCTTCCGTGACACCTTCAAGGTCCCGCTCGTCGCCGTCGACGCTGAGGAGCGGTTTCTGGACAAGCTCAAAGGGGTCACCGAGCCCGAGGCCAAGCGCAAGGCGATCGGTGCAGAGTTCATCCGCGTGTTCGAGGAGGAGGCCGCGAAGATCGCGCAGTCCGGGGCGGGTGGGGACGGGGTCCGTCTCCTGGTCCAGGGGACGCTCTACTCAGACGTGATCGAGTCGGGCGGCGGCACGGGCGCGGCGACGATCAAGTCCCACCACAACGTCGGCGGGCTGCCCGAGGACATGGCCTTCGAGCTGGTAGAGCCGTTGCGCGCGCTGTTCAAGGACGAGGTGCGCGCTGTCGGGGCCGAGCTCGGTCTGCCCGAGCGGCTGGTCTGGCGCCAGCCGTTTCCCGGCCCTGGTCTTGCGATCCGCGTGGTCGGCGGCGAGGCGACCAAGGAGCGTCTGGACGTTCTGCGCGAGGCCGACCACATCCTGCAGGAGGAGATCCGCAAGGCCGGTCTGTACCGCGAGCTATGGCAGTCCTTCTGCGTGCTGCCCGACGTGCGCACGGTTGGCGTGCAGGGCGACGAGCGCACCTACGGCTACGTCGTCGTGATCCGCGCGGTCACCAGCGACGACGCCATGACCGCCGACTGGGCACGGTTGCCCTATGACCTGCTCGAGACGATCGCGTCGCGCATGATGGGCGAGCTGCGCGAGGTCAACCGGGTCGTGCTGGACATCACGAGCAAGCCGCCGGGCACGATCGAGTGGGAGTGACTATCATGTGCGCTCGCGCCGCGCGACGTATTCGCGCGGCCTTTTTCGCGCCATGAAGACCTACGTAGCCACCCCCACCGACCGCGAGCGCAACTGGCTGCTCGTCGATGCCAGCGGCCATACGCTCGGACGGTTGGCGACGCAGATCGCCGACGCGCTGCGCGGCAAGCGCAAGCCCGCCTACACGCCGCACATCGACACAGGTGACTTCGTCATCGTCGTCAACGCCGAGAAGATCTCGGTGAGCGGCAAAAAGCGCACCGACAAGCGCTATTACCGCCACTCTGGCTATCCGGGCGGACTGCGTTCGCGCACCTTCGAGGAGATGCAGGCGCGCCGCCCCGAGGAGATCATCCGGTTGGCCGTCAAGGGGATGCTGCCGCGCAACCGCTTGGCGCGTCGGCAGATCACCAAGCTGAAGATCTACGCTGGGCCCGAGCACCCCCACACGGCCCAGAAACCGCAACCGATGGAGATCGAGTCGTGATGGCCGACGAGCCCGACGAGACGACCGACCAGCCGCCCGCCGACGAGTCGGCCGCGCCCGCGCAGCCCGAGCCCACCGCCGAGGCATCCGCTGAGCCGAGCGCGGAGGAGCAGTCTCCGACCGAGGAGCAGGCCGGCGCTGAGCGGCAGGCTGCGCCCGGGGAGCCAGTTGCGGGCGTCCAGCAGGATCCGCCCTCCGAGCAGGAGTCAACCGCTCCGGCCGCGGAGCAACCCGAGTCTGCGCCTGTCGCCGAGACGCCGACGCAGGAGTCGGCCGAAAAGTCTGAGCGTGTTGCCGATGAGTCTTCAGAGGAGGAAGAGGAGGCCGAAGTCGAGGCGACACCGCGCGTCAAGCCGAGCGTGCCCGGAGCCCACCTGGAAGTCGACATCGTCCCCGAAGGTGTCGATCCGCTCGCTCCCGAGCAGCCGGCCGATCCCTACGCGATCGAGGACTACGAGGTTCAAGAGCAGGCTGAGCAGGAGAGCGAGGGCGAGGGCGAGCAACTGCCTGAGCCGATCTCGACCGCCGCGATCGACCTCGCCGCCGGCGCGCGCTACAAGGCGACCGGTAAGCGCAAGACCGCTATCGCACGCGTCATCCTGCGGCCCGGCAGCGGGACCTATCTCGTCAACGGTCGCAAGCTCGACGAGCATTTCCCACGCGCCACGTTGCAACGCAACATCCGCCAACCGCTCGAGACAGTCGGCTACCAGGAGCGGATGGACGTGGTCGCGCGCCTGCACGGCGGTGGCATCTCCGCGCAGGCCGGCGCATTGCGGCACGGCATCTCCCGCGCGCTGCTCGAGGCGGACCCCAACCTCCGCGGCGAGCTCAAGCGGCGCGGCTTCCTGACGCGCGACTCGCGCGCCAAGGAGCGCAAGAAGGCCGGCCTGAAGAAGGCGCGCAAGCGTCCGCAGTTCTCCAAGCGCTAGCGCTCAGATCGCGCTAGCTTCCAAGGCGCGCGCTAGAACTTGCGGCCAGCGCTTGGCCCGAGCGCTCGGGCGTCGGGCACATGCGAGCGAGGAGGCGAGAGTGACGATCCCCAGGCAGGACACGGCCCCACCCCAGACCAAGGCGAGGCTGTTCGGGACCGACGGCGTTCGCGGCGTCGCCGGCGATCTGCTCAGCGCCGAGTTGGCGCTCGCGCTCGGCCGCGCGGCAACCGCGCACACCGGCGCCGCACGGGCACGCGTGCTGATCGTGCGCGACACGCGCGAGTCGGGCGAGATGCTGCAATCCGCGCTGGCGGCCGGTGTCAGCGCCGCCGGTGGCGAAGCGCTGCTCGGCGGCGTGCTGCCGACGCCCGCCGCGCCGCTGCTCATCAAGCGCTACGGCTTTGACCTTGCCGCCGTGATCTCCGCATCGCACAACCCCTACCGCGACAACGGCATCAAGTTCTTTGCGGCCGACGGCTTCAAGCTCTCGGACGCCGTCGAGGAGGAGATCGAAGCTGGGTTGGGCGAGGCTGCCATCCCAGTCGTCACGCCTGCTGGTGCGCGCCCATCTGGGACAGAGTCCGTTGAAGGCCGCAACGGACACGCCCACCCCGCCAAGACCGGCTCGATCGGGAGAGTGCGAGAGCTGCGCGGCGCGCACGAGGACTATCTGCGCGAGCTGCAGACCCGGTTTGCCGACCTGCGCCTGGACGGTCGCGACATCGCAATCGACTGCGCCAACGGCGCCACATACGAGGTCGCCCCCGAGATCATGCGCCGGCTCGGCGCGCGCGTCACGGTGATCGCCGCCCAACCGGACGGTCGCAACATCAACGCCGACTGCGGCTCCACGCACGTCGAGCGCCTCGGCGAGGCGGTCCGCGCCGGCGGCCACGAGCTCGGCTTCGCCTTCGACGGCGACGGCGATCGCGTGCTCGCAGTCGATCGCCACGGTGTCGTGGTCGACGGCGACGAGCTGATCGCCCTCGCCGCGCTCGACCTGCGCGAGCGCGGACGCCTGCTGGGCGACGGCGTGGTCGTAACCGTAATGACCAACTACGGCTTTCACGCCGCGATGCGTCAGGCCGGGATCGAGGTGGCGACCACCGCGGTCGGCGACCGCTACGTGCTCGAGCGCTTGCGCGAGAGCGGCTGGGCGCTCGGCGGCGAGCAGTCCGGGCACATCATCGACATGGCCTTCAACAGCACCGGCGATGGCATCGCCAGCGCCCTTCTCACGCTCGAGGCGCTGGGCGAGCGCGACCTGGCCGAGCGCGACGCGATGGCAAAGCTGCCGCAGCGCCTGGTCAACGTGCGCGTGCGCGATCGCGGCGCGCTGGCGCAGGCACACGAGGTGGGCGAGGCGGTGCGTGCCGAGGACGAGGCGCTGTCCGGCCGCGGTCGCGTGCTGGTGCGCCCCAGCGGCACCGAGCCGCTCGTGCGGGTGATGGTCGAGGCCCCCAGCGACGAGGAGGCCGACGCGGTCTGCTCGCGCCTGGTCGAGCTCGTGCAGCGCGAGCTTGCATGAGCCTCAAACGCCTGCTCTAGAACATTCGCTCAGACAGTCGTCGCGCTACGATCCCGCTGGTATCGTCGGCGCGGTGTGCGGCATCGTCGGATACGTCGGAGGGCGCCCCGCCCGCGAGCTGTTGCTGGCGGGTCTGCGCAAGCTCGAGTACCGCGGCTATGACAGCGCGGGCATCTCGCTGATCGCCGGCGAGCACATCGAGGCGGTGCGCGCGGTGGGGAACCTCGGCGCGCTCGAGGCCAAGCTCGGTGTAACCGGCGCAGGGGGCTCGGCTGCGCCACAGAAGCCCGTCGGGGCGGTCGCGCTCGCCGAGCGCCCGACGGAGGCGGACGGAGCTCCCACCATCGGCATCGGGCACACCCGCTGGGCCACGCACGGGCGCGTAAGCGAGGAGAACGCGCACCCTCATTACGACACCGACGACCGGGTCCACGTCGTCGTCAACGGAATCGTCGAGAACTACATGGCGCTCAAGCAGCGCCTGGCCGCCGAGGGCAGCGACTTCACCTCAGAGACCGACGCCGAGGTGATCGCTCACCTGATTGCCTCCCACTGCCAGGGCGACCTGGCGGCGGCGGTGCGCGCGACGTTTGCAGAACTGGACGGGCACTTCGCGTTCGTGGCGATGAGCGTGCACCAGCCCGACACCCTGGTCGGAGCCAGGCGCGAGTGCCCGCTCGTCGTCGGTCGCGGCGAGGGCGAGCAGTTCATCGCCTCTGCGGTGCCGGCCTTCCTGGCACAGACGCGTCTGGTGCAGCACGTCGAAAACGGCGAGATCGTCGTGTTGCGCCCGGGTGGCGTGCAGGTCACCACTGCGACGGGAGAGTCGGTCGAACGGTCCGTCGAGGAGGTCGACTGGGATGAGGACACCGCTGAGAAGGGTGGTTATGAGACCTTCATGCTCAAGGAGATCCACGAACAGGCCGACACGGTTGCCGAGACGATCGCCGA
>DATASE010000071.1:0-2144 GCA_036269375.1 Solirubrobacteraceae bacterium | reverse complement strand
GACGGGTCCTCCGCGCGACATCGACGTGCTCACCCTGGCGCTGAGAGAGCGTCAGGGTGATGTTCCCACCGGCGACATGGAAGCTCTGACGGCCTTCCTGGGCCAGGCGCAGCAGCGGGAGCACGGCGGGCTCGTCGAGGCGCTCGACAGCGATCGCTATCGCAGGCTGCTCTCGGACTGGGAGGCGTTCCTCAGACGACCGGTGCTGTGCGGCTCGGAAGCCAGCAACGCCGGGCGCCCTCTCCTGGAAGTGGTCTCGCGGCGGGCCTGGCGCCTGAGCCGGCGGATTGCCGCGAGTGCGGAGACCATCGACGAGCGCACGACCGCGGCCGAGCTTCACGCGGTGCGCATCGCGGCCAAGAAGCTGCGCTACCTCGTCGACGTCGCGCCCTCCTTCTACGACCCCGCCGATTTCGAGCCGATTCTCGCCGCGTTGAAGAAGCTGCAGCGCGTGCTTGGCGACTTCAACGATGCACATGTGCAGGAGGAGCGGTTGCTGGAGTGCGGGCTCGCGTTGGGCGCTGCCGGCGGACCGGCCAGCGCCCTGCTGGGCCTCGGGCGCCTCGCCGAGCAGAGCCGTCAACGCCGCGAGCGGCTGCGGGCGCAGGTCGTCGAGGGGCTGGCGCGCTTCCGCGCTCGTGAGACGCGATCGGCCTGTCGACGCGCGTTCAAGAGAGCGAATGCGGCGGAGCGAGTACGGTGAGCGTGATCGCGGTCTACAACATGAAGGGCGGCGTCGGGAAGACCACCGCCGCCGTGAACCTGGCGTACCTCGCCGCGGCAGGCGGCCAGCGGGTTCTGCTTTGGGACCTCGACCCTCAGGCAGCCGCGAGCTTCGCCTTCCGCGTACGGCCGCGTGTCGCGGGGTTCAGCCGGGAGTCCCTGAAGAGCGGTGAGGCCTTCGCCACGGCGATCAAGGAAACCGACTACGACAACCTGGACGTGCTGCCGGCGGACTTCGCCTACCGCAAGCTCGATCGCCTCCTGGGTGAACTCGGCAAGCCGGCGCGTGTCGTGACGGCCCTCCTCGCCACGCTCGGCGGTGACTACGACGCCGTGTTCCTGGACTGCCCGGCGGGCTTCTCGCTCGTCACCGAGGGCATTTTTGCAGCGGCCGACATGGTGCTCGTGCCCACGATTCCGACCGTCCTCTCGCTGCGAATGGTGGCGCGAATCATCAAGTCGGCCGATCGTTGCGACTCGCCGTCGGAGCTGGCGTCGTTCTTCAGCATGGTCGACCGCCGCAAGGCACTCCACAGGCGCGCCTGCGACTGGCCGGCGGGCCGCCCCGACGTTTTCCTGAACGGCCAGGTCCCTTACGCCAGCGTCGTGGAACAGATGACCGTGCGGCGCGCTCCCCTGCCCGTATTCGCGGCGCGAGACGCGGCCACCAGCGCGTTCGCGGAGATCTGGGCGGAGCTCCAGACACGTCTTCAGCAGCGCGGAGAAGGAAGGCGGGCGCGAGACAGGTGGAGCACCTACCTGGGGCCGATCGAGTCGCTCATCGCGCAGCTCGAGTCGCCTGGGCAGCAGGAGCCCGCGGCGACATCTTCCGCGCCTGCCGTCGGCGAGCGCGGCGTTCACTTCATCCACGGCTTTGACACCGACGATCGAGACTTGCAGAAGTGCGGCTACGTCCTGGAGCTGCACGAGCGTTCAGGGAGCTTGACTGTGGTGGCGGCGCGACCCGGCGATCAGGGGCCCGAGGGGAACAGGCGGGCGCTGGCCGAGATCGATCGCTGCTGGGCGGTCGAGATCCTCTCGGGCGCGATCTCGCCCCTCGCGGCGCTCGCACGCAGGCTGGGCGCTCCCAGGCCCCGGCTTGTCGAGCACCTCGTCGCGATCGTCGGCGGGCGAAGGCTTCGGCGGATCGGCTCCCGGGCGATGGGGCATGGTCCCGACAAAGAGCAAGCAGAGAACCCCCTAGCGGGAAGTGCGATCCCTCCTGCCGCTCGTCTAGCCGAGCCGCGCTTGCACGCGCGCTGATTTAGTAGTAAAAGGTGGTCATATATGCGGCGTGTGACCCCATGACTGCTGCAGCCGTGCTGCTGGCACTTCTGAGTGTCGTCCCCATGAGCGTCGACGTCCGCTCGGCGGACGGGTTCATCTTGAAGGGCAGCTACTTCTCCCCCGGGCAGGCGGGT
>DATASE010000070.1:0-33186 GCA_036269375.1 Solirubrobacteraceae bacterium | reverse complement strand
CGACCTCGCCTCGGTGGCGGCCGTCGAAGAGCGGCTCGCGGAGCTCGAGCAGAGCGGGCCCAAGCGGATCGTGATCGACCTGTCAGAGCTGTCGTTCATCGACTCCTCCGGGCTGCGCGTGCTGCTGCTTGCCGACGGACGCGCGCGCGAGGGCGGCTACGAGCTGCTGCTCTCGCAGCCGACGGCGGCCGTACGCAAGGTGCTCGAGACGATCGGCGCGCTCGACCTGCTGCGCTTTCAGACGTGAGCGGCGCGTCTCGCAGGTGAGTGCCGCCGTAGCACACGGCAGCTCGCCGGCGGCGGGCGCCGCCCGCGCCGCCCCGGTCCGCTGGGCGCCGGCGCTTGCGGGCGCGTGCGCGCTGGTGCTGGTTGCGGCCACCTTGGAGATCGTGCTCGACGGCGCGGCCGGGCATTCGCCGCTGATCCCCAAGCAGCCCTCGATCGCAGGGTGGCTCGGCGGGGTGGGCGAGCGGCTCGGGTTTCGCGTCTTTCTGATCGCGCTGCTCTCCTACGCGGGCGCCTACGTCGGACTGCTTGCGCTCGCGCGACGGCTCCCCGATCGCTTTGCGATCGGGCTGGTCGCCGCACTCGCGCTGATCGTGTTCGCCGGGCCCGTCCTGCTCTCCACCGACGTCTTTAGCTACGTCGCCTACGCCCGCATGGGGGTCGTGCACGGGGTCAATCCCTACACCCACGGACCGCAGGCGATCGTCACGGACCCGATCTACCACTACGTCGGGCACGATTGGAAGCTGGTCGCGACGGCCTATGGGCCGCTGTACACGCTGATCTCCTATCCGCTGGCGCTGTTTGGGATCGTCGGCGCGGTCTGGGGGATGAAGCTGATGGCCTTGCTTGCGGCGGCCGGTACGCTCGTGCTCACCTGGCGCTGCGCCGCCGCGCGCGGGCTCGACCGCCGCTTCGCGCTGCTGCTCGTCGGCGCCAATCCCCTGTGGGCGATCTACGCGCTCGGCGGCGCACACAACGATCTGGTGATGATCTTCTTGACGATGCTTGCCGTGGCGCTCGTTCTCTTGGGTCCCGACGCTCCCGGGACGCGGCGCGAAGCCGGCGCCGGCGCCGCGATCGTCGCAGCGGCGCTCGTCAAGGCGACGGGCATCGTGCCGCTGCCGTTTCTGCTGCTATCGCGACGGCGCCCGGCGGTCCTGCTCGGTGGCGCCGTCGTGGCCGGCGCCGTCGCGCTGGTCGCGCTGCTGGTGTTCGGGCTGCACGGCGTGGACGTGATCGCGGCGCTCAACCGCGACTCGGCGTTCGTCTCCACCGACAGCTTTCCGACCGAGATCGCGCACCTGTTCGGCAAGCCGGGCGTGTTCCCAGTCGACCACGACCTGCTCAAGGGACTGCTCGTGCTGATAGTCCTGCACCTGCTTTGGCGGGTCTGGCGCGGCTTTGACTGGGTCTCTGCCTCGGGCTGGACGTTTCTTGCGATCGCAGTGACGAGCACCTGGCTGCTTGCCTGGTACACGCTGTGGTCGCTGCCGCTGGCGGCGGTCGGACGCGACCGGCGGCTGCTGGTTGCCACGCTTGCCGTGCAGGGGCTGTTCGTCGTCCACCAGACCGCGCCGCTGTGGGCGCCCGTGTCGTGAGCGAGCCGACGGGCGCCGAGACCGAAGCGACTTCGGGCCCGGGGTGGCTGCCCGAGTGGGCACGCCCGCGCGAGCAGGAGCGGCGTGGGCTGGGCAGCTTGCGCCTGGCCGAGACCACGCTTCTCGTTCTGTTCGGGACGCTGCTTGCGATCGCCACCGTGCACGACGTGGTCCGCCAAACCCACGTCAACCACCGGCTGGTCGCCGACCTGGCGACGTGGCGCGCCTACACCGGGCACGACTACCACACGATCGCCGTCGAGCAGGACGTCAAGGAACACTCCACGCGCGACACCGTCTGCGGAAACACCTCGCCCGGCGGGCCGCAGCAGCGCACCCAGCTCTGCCTGCGGATGACCGGCGGCGTCGTGCACGGCCGCCGCCGCGTGAGCGGGGGCTACTACCTGCCGCCCCACAGCGAAGATCATGCGCGGCTGCGCTACGGGTGCTTTGGGTCGGCGCAAGAAGCGGGGTTGTGCAGCCGGTGAGCGTGTCCGGAGCGCCCGCCGTCGATTGGGATGGCACGCGCGCAGGCGCGCGTGTGGCTGGGCCGCTTCTCGCGCTGATCGCGCTCGCGGCGCTGCTGCGCCTTGCCACCATCGATCTGCAGAGCCTCTGGTACGACGAGGCTTTCACCCCGGTCCACGTCTTTCACGCAAGCCTCGCCGCGACCTGGCACGGCTACCTGCACAGCGAGAACACGCCGCCGCTCTGGTACGCGCTGCAGTGGCCGATCGTTCGTCTGTTCGGCAGCGGGGCCGTGGCGCTGCGGACGCTCTCGGCGCTGGCGGGGATCGCCACCGTGCCGGTCGCGTGGGCAATCGGGCGCGAGCTTGAAGACAGCGGCTCTGACTCGTCGCTGCCACGCGCGGCGCTCGTCTGCGCAGGGGTCGTCGCCGTCAACCCGCTGCTTGTCTGGTACTCGCAAGAGGCGCGCGCCTACGCCCTGTTCGTGCTGGCCGCCTCGCTTGCCTTCCTCTGCTTCCTGCGCGCCCTGCGCGACCCGAGCGCGCGCAACCTGTGCTGGTTTGCGCTTGCCGCTTCGCTGTCGCTGCTCAGCCACTACTTCGCGGTCTTCCTGCTGGCGCCGATGATCCTCTGGCTGCTTTGGCGGTTGCGCAGCCGCGCGCTGGTCGCGGTGGCGCTGCCGGTGGCGGTCGGGGTCGCGCTGGTCCCGCTGGCGCTCGCGCAGGGGGGGCACGGCACGCAGTGGATCGGCGAATGGGCGCTTGCCAGCCGCCTGGAAGCGATACCGCAGTACTACCTGACCGGCTACACCGGCTCGGCGCTGGGTCACGGCATCGAGCTGCTGATCGCCCTGCCGATCCTCGCCGGCGTCCTGTTCGGGCTGTGGCGGGGGCTGACCGCCGTGGAGGAGCGCGGCGCGCTGCTCGCGCTCGCGGTCAGCGCCTGCGGCGTGCTGCTGCCACTCCTGCTGGCGCTCGGCGGCGCCGACTACCTGGCGCCGCGCAACCTCGTCGCCGCGATGGTTCCCCTCAGCGCGCTGCTCGCGCTCGTGATCGCGGCGCGGCGCACCGGAACGGCGGGGTTGGCGATCGCCGGCTTGGTGGCGCTCGGCTTTCTGGCGTTGAGCGTCGACGTCTTTCTCAGCCCACGCCTGCAACGCGGCGACTGGCGCGGCATCGCCGCGCTGCTGCTGGCCGATCGACGCTCGAGCCATGGGCCTCGAACGGCATACCGAGGGTCGAACGGCGGGCGGCCAGAACTTGCGATCGTCACCGCCGAGCTGGGCGCGGCCCCGCTCGAGCACTACTTGGCGCCGCTGGTCAACCTCGCGCCGGGTAGGCGCGTGGCGGTTTCCGAAGTGGTCGAGATCGGCTACGCGCCGCTGCGCGCCTCGGCCGAAAGGCCCCCGGCGCGCGGCCTGCGGTTGGTGGCCCGCCACGACGTCCACGGGTTGGACGTGTACCGCTTCGTATCCGCGGGCGCCGTGACGATCTCGCAGTTCGCGCTTCGCGAAAGCGCGATCGCGCAAGCTCCGCATTCGGAGGTGCTCGTGCCGGGAAAGTCCAACTAGACCTCGTAGTCTGTCAGCGCAATGTCATCGCAGACGGCGCCAGCCACAAGCGTTCTCGAGCAGGCAAGCGACACATTGGAGCAGGCACGCCAGTGCCTGCTCTCTCTTCAAAATGAAGACGGGTGGTGGCGCGGCGAGCTGCAGACCAACGTGACGATGGACGCGGAGGACGTCTTGCTGCGGCAGTTCCTGGGCATACGCACGCAGGCGCAGACCGAACGCTCGGCCGCCTGGATCCGCTCGCAGCAGCGCGCCGACGGCACCTGGGCCAACTTCCACGGCGGGCCTGGCGAGCTCTCCACGACGATCGAGGCCTATTGGGCGCTGCGGCTGGCGGGCGACTCACCCGAGGCCGAACACATGAGGATCGCCGCCGAGTTCGTGCGCGGGCAGGGGGGGATCGAGCGCGCCCGCGTGTTCACCCACGTGTGGCTGGCGCTGTTTGGCCTGTGGCCATGGGAGCGGGTACCGGCATTGCCTGTCGAGGTAGTGCTGTTGCCCTCCTGGTGTCCGCTGAACGTCTATGACTTTGCCTGCTGGGCGCGCCAGACGATCGTCGCGCTCTCGGTGGTGATGGCGTATCGCCCGGTGCGCCCGCTGCCGTTCGACCTGGGCGAGCTGCACGGGCCCGAGCAGTGGAGCGCAAAGCCCGCGACGAGCGCGCGCGGGCGCTGGCTCTCGCGGCTTGAACGCGTCGTGCGCGTCTACGAGCGCCGTCCGCTCGCGCCGTTGCGACGGTTGGCTCTGGCGCGCGCCGAGCGTTGGATCGTGCACCGCCAGGAGGCCGACGGCTCCTGGGGCGGCATCCAGCCGCCGTGGGTGTACTCGCTGATGGGGCTGCAGCTGCGCGGCTATCCGCTCGATCACCCGGTGATGCGTCGCGGCATCGAGGGAATCGACACGTTCATGGTCGAGGACATGGACGATCGGGTGGGCGTCGGCGCTCCGCCCGGTCCCAGCCGGCGTCTGGAGGCCTGCCAGTCCCCGGTTTGGGACACTGCTCTGACGGTGGTGGCTCTAAGCGACGCCGGCTTGCCTGCAGAGCATCCGGCGCTCGTGCGCGCCGGCGAGTGGCTGCTCGGCGAGGAGGTGGGGGTGGCGGGCGACTGGCGCGTGGCGCGGCGCGGCCTCGCGCCCGGCGGCTGGGCGTTCGAGTTCGCCAACGTCAACTACCCCGACGTGGACGACACCGCCGAGGTCGTGCTCGCGCTCGAGCGGGTGTGCGCCGGCGACCCCGAGCGCGCCGCGAGCGCCGTCGATCGGGCGCTGCGCTGGACGCTTGGCATGCAGAGCAAGGGCGGGGCGTGGGGCGCCTTTGACGCCGATAACACCCGCGCGCTGGTGCGCGAGCTGCCGTTCCTGGACTTCGGCGAGGTGATCGACGCGCCGAGCGCCGACGTGACCGCGCACGCCCTGGAGATGCTCGCCGTGCTCGGCCACGGCTCCGACGCGCCAGCGCAGGCCGCGGTGAGCTGGCTGTTGGGCGCGCAGGAGCCGGGCGGCTCGTGGTTCGGGCGCTGGGGCGTCAACCACGTTTACGGCACCGGCGCGGTCGTGCCGGCGCTGGTTGCGGCCGGCCTCGGCCCGGATGCCCCGGCGATCCGTCGCGCCGTGCGCTGGCTTTGCGAGCACCAGAACGACGACGGCGGCTGGGGCGAGGATCCCCGCTCCTACGATCACCCGGAGTGGGTGGGCCGCGGCGAGAGCACCGCCTCGCAGACGGCCTGGGCGCTGCTCGCATTGGACGCCGCCGACGAGTCGCTTGGCGAGGCGGCCCAGCGTGGCGTGCGCTGGCTCTGCGCCACCCAACGCGCGGACGGCAGCTGGGAGGAGCCGCAGTACACCGGCACCGGCTTTCCCTCCGACTACTACATCAACTACCACTTGTACCGCCTCACCTTCCCTGTGATGGCATTGGGCAGGATCGTGGCGGCCGCGCTCGGCGCCCCCGACGAGCAGCGCCTTTGATGGCCGCTGCAACGCTCGAGCTCACGCCGGCCGATCTGCCCGACGAGCCAGCGGTGATGGCGCGAGCCGGCGGCGAGAACTTTCCCGTCGCGCTGCGGCTGCTCGGGCGCCGGCAGCGACGCGCGCTGCGTGCCGTCTACGGCTTTGCTCGGCTCGCCGACGAGCTGGGCGACGAGTACGACGGCGATCGGCTCGCGGCCCTGGCATGGCTCGAGCGCGAGCTCGACCGGGCCTATGCCGGCACGGCGACGGCGCCGCTGCTGGTCGCGCTGCAGGGCGTGCTTGCCGAGCGGGCGCTCCCGCGCGAGCCGTTCGTCCGCTTGATCGAGGCCAACCGGCTCGACCAACGCGCTTTTCGATACGAGACCTGGCAGGAGCTGCAGGGCTACTGCGAGCTGTCGGCCAACCCGGTGGGGGAGCTTGTGCTCGAGATCTTCGACATGCGCACGCCCGAGCGGGTGGCGCTGTCAGACGCCGTCTGCACCGGGCTGCAGCTGACCGAGCACCTGCAGGACCTCGGCGAGGATCTGCGCCGCGGACGCAGCTACGTCCCGCAGGAGGACCTGGACCGGCACGAGAGCCTGCCAGCGGCGGTCCGGTTCGAGCTCGCGCGCGTACGCACGCTGCTGTGGGCCGGCGCTCCGCTTGCGGCGAGCATCCCAGCCTGGCGCCCCAAGCTCGCGATCGCCGCCTTCGCCGCCGGCGGCCTGGCCGCTCTGGAGCAGATCGAACGCGCCGGATGCGAGGTCCTGGACGGCGTCGCGCCTGCGGGCTCGCTGCAGCGCGCCCGCTGGCTCGGGCTGGTTCTGAGGCGCTCGCGGGAGCGGTCGTGAGCACCGCCGAGGGCTACGCGCACTGCGAGTCGCTGACGCGCGGCGCCGCCGCGAACTTCTATTACGGCATCCGGCTGCTGCCGCGCGAGAAGCGGCTGGCGACGTGCGCGGTCTACGCGTTTGCACGGCGCGTCGACGACATCGGTGACGGAGACTTCCCCGACGCCGAGAAGCGGGCTCTGCTCGAGAGCTGCGAGCGCTCGCTGCGGCAGCTCACGCCGGCGAGCGTCGATCCTGTGACGGCGGCGCTCGCAGACGCTCGCGCGCGCTTTGACCTGCCGCTCGAGGCGCTGGAAGGGCTGCTCGCGGGCGTGCGCATGGACGTCGACGGGACCCGCTACGACACGTTCGAGGAGCTGCTGGTCTACTGCCGCTGCGTTGCCGGCACGATCGGACGGCTGTGCCTGGCGATCTTCGGGGTGCGTGCCCCGCCCGGCGCGGCCGCGCTCCCGGGCACCGGCGAGCCACTGCTGGGGGATCGGGAATCGCTGCCCCATTCGCGGCACACCGCTGGATCCCAGATCGGTCAACTGGCGGACGATCTCGGAGTGGCGATGCAGCTGACCAACATCCTGCGCGACGTGTGCGAGGACGCCCGTCGCGGTCGCGTGTACGTCCCGGGCGAGGACCTGCGGCTCTACCGCCTCAGCGAGGACGGCCGCTTCCTCGGCGGCGAGGGCCAGATGGACGCGATGATGCGCTTCCAGGCGCGCCGGGCGGGCGAATGGTTTGAGCGCGGGCTCGCGCTCGTGCCACTGCTCGACCGCCGCAGCGGTGCCTGTGTGCTGGCGATGGCGAGCATCTACCGCGGCGTGCTCGAGCGGATCGTCGAGAATCCCGAGGCAGCGCGCCGCGAGCGCGTGTCGCTGTCGATGCGGCGCAAGGGTTGGCTTGCGACTCGCAGCCTGGCCACGGCGGCGCGGTCGTGAGTGGCCCGCCGATCGTTGTGTGGGGCGCGAGCACAGGGAAGAGCGCGTCGCCGATCCCTGCGCGCGACAAAGGCGGCAGCGAGCGTCTGGGCGATCGGCCCGGCGCGTCCTCGCGAGCATGAGCCGCCGACGCGTCGTGGTGATCGGTGGCGGCGTCGCCGGGATCGCGGCCGCTCTGGACTGCGCGGACGCCGGCGCGCAGGTGACGCTGATCGAGGTCCGGCCCCGGCTGGGCGGCGCCGCCTATTCGTTTGAGCGCGACGGGCTTTGCCTTGACAACGGCCAGCACGTGTTCCTGCGCTGCTACACCGCCTATCGCGACCTGCTCGCTCGGCTGGGCAGCGACCGCATGGTCGAGATCCAGCCTCGTTTCGCGATCCCCGTTCTGCGGCCCGGAGGGCAGCGTGTGACGCTACGCCGCAGCGGGCTGCCGGCGCCGTTTCACCTCGCCGGGGCCCTTGCGCGTTACTCGTATCTGACTCCGCTGCAGCGCGTGCGCGCCGCACGGGCTGCGATCGCGCTCGCTCGCCTGGACCTCGTCGCCGCGGCCGTGCGCGAGCGCGCAGACGGCACGAGCTTTGGCCAGTGGCTTGCCGAGCACGGCCAGGACGAGCGGGCGCTGGCGCTGCTTTGGGACCTGATCGCGCTGCCGGCGCTGAACGTGCCGGCGTTGCAGGGTTCGCTGTCGCTCGGTGCCTTCACGGTCCGCGAGGGGCTGTTCTCGTGCAACGATGCGGGCGATATCGGCTTTCACCTGCGCCCGTTCGGCGAGACGATTGCCGAGCCGGCGCAGCGAGTACTCGCCGCCGCAGGGGTGCAGGTGAGACTGGGCACGCGGGTGGAGGCGGTCCGGCGCGAGGGCGGGCCCCCCGCCGCGCCTGCCGGCGGCAAGGTGTTCGGTAGGGGCGAGGGGTGTGGCGGGCGCGAGCGGTCAGCTGTGGTAAGTGCGGGCTCCGACGCCGGTGCGAAACGTGGTGCGGGTCTGGTCGTGAGCGCCGCAGGCGTCGAGCTGGTCGCCGACGCCGTCGTCTGCGCGATTCCCCACACCCGCGCGGCCGACCTGCTCGAACCGTTGCTGGGCGAGCGGGAAGCGTCTCGCTGGCGGCGGTTGGGGGTCTCGCCGATCATTAACGTGCACGTCGTGTACGACCGAACGGTGTGCGACCTGCCTTTCGCGGCCGGCGTGGAGACGCCTGTGCAGTACGTCTTCGATCGCACCGAGGCGGTCGGGCTCGATGCCGATCGGAGATCCCCACCCCGTTCGGGGCGCACGGCGGGATCGCCGGGCGGCCAACAGTGCCTGGCGGTCTCGCTGTCCGGGGCCGAGCGCGAGATGGAGATGGACGGCGAGCAGCTGCGCAGGCGCTACCTTGGCGCCCTGGCCGAGCTGTTCCCAGCGGCGCGCGACGCCGAGGTCCGCTCCGTCTTTGTCAGTCGCGAGCACGCTGCCACGTTCAAGGCGACTCCCGGCGTCGACGCGCTGCGCCCACCGACGCGCACCCGGGTGGAGGGTCTCGTGCTCGCTGGCGCGTGGACGCGTACCGGCTGGCCGGCGACGCTCGAGGGAGCGGTGCGCAGTGGGCACGCCGCGGCACGGGCGGCGATCGCGGCGTGAGCGACGTGCTGGTCGTCTCCCCGCTCGGCGTCGAGGCGCTCGCGGTGCGCTCGGCGCGCCAGGGACTGCGCGTCCGCACCACCGGGATGGGCCCGGCGAGGGCGCAGGCGGCCGTGCCCGGGCTGCTCGCGGATCCTGCTGCCGCCCTGCTGATCGTCGGCTTCGGCGGCGGGCTGCCTGCGGGCAGCAGGTTGTGCGACGTGGTGGTGGCGGGCGAGGTGGTGCAGATCGACGGCTTCGGGCGGCCCGTCGGCGAGTCGATCGCGTGCTCGGGCGCCGATCGGTTGCGCGCGCTGCTGGAGGCCCACGGGCTGTCGGTGTGCGGCGGGAAGGTCGCCTCGGTGCAGGAGATCGTCGTCGGTCAGGCGCGCGAGCGGATGCTCGCAAGCGGCGCGATTGCGGTGGACATGGAGTCGGCCTGGGTGGCTGCGGCGGCGCGCGGGCGGCCGTTTGGCGTGGTGCGCGTGCTCTCGGACACTCCCGAGCACGAGCTGCGCCGGCGCCTGCCGGTCGGGCCGCCGCTGCCGACGCTCGCCAATGCGGCGCGGGCGATGGCCACGCTGCGCCGCGTCGGCGCCGCGCTCGGTCAGATCGGACGCCACGGCGACCTTCATACTGTGTTGGGCGTGAACGGTCGCGAGACTGGGCAAAGCTAGTGGCCCACCAACAGACGCAGAAGACCCGGGCGATGCGCGACGCGATACGCGATCCAGTTCGCGACGCGACGCGCGCAATCCAGGTAATGCGCGAGCCAGCGCGCCAGGCGACGCGCACCGAGGCCGCCTGATGGCGGTGCCGGCACGACAGGGAGCGCGGATCGGCTGGTACCTGATGCGTCAGCGCCTGGCGCGCAAAGAGAAGTTCCCGCTGATCGTCGAGCTCGAGCCGCTGTTCCAGTGCAACCTTGCGTGCTCGGGGTGCGGCAAGATCCAGCATCCCGACCACGTGTTGCGCCGGCGCATGTCAGTCGAGCAGGCCGTCGGCGCGATCGAGGAAAGCGGCGCGCCGATGGTCTCGATCGCCGGCGGCGAGCCGCTGATCCACCCCGAGATCCACCTGATCGCGGCCGAGCTCGTGAGGCGCAAGCGGTTCGTGTACCTGTGCACTAACGCGATCCTGCTCGAGCGCAAGCTCGAAAGCTTCAAGCCGAGTCCGTACTTCGCCTGGGCGGTACACATCGACGGGCTGCGCGAGCGCCACGACGAGTCGGTCGAGCGCGACGGGGTGTTCGAGAAGGCGGTCGCCGCGATCAAGGTCGCCAAGGCCGCCGGCTTTCGCGTCACGACCAACACGACCTTCTTCACGCACGACTCGCCGAAGACGATCCGCGACGTGCTCGACTTCCTCAATGACGACCTGGAAGTCGACGAGATGATGATCTCGCCCGCCTACGCCTACGAGAAGGCGCCCGACCAGGACCACTTTCTCGGCGTGCGCCAAACGCGCGAGCTGTTCACCGCCGCCTTCGCCGATGGGCGGCGCAAGCGCTGGCGACTTAACCACTCGCCGCTGTTTCTCGACTTCCTTGAAGGGAAGGTCGAATTCGACTGCACGGCCTGGGGGATACCCAGCTACTCGCTGTTTGGCTGGCAGCGGCCCTGCTACCTGATGGCAGACGGCTACGCCGAGACCTACAAGGAGCTGCTGGAGACGACCGAGTGGGAGCGCTACGGGCGCGGCAAAGACCCCCGCTGCGACAACTGCATGGCCCACTGCGGCTACGAGCCGACGGCGGTGCTGCGGACGACCTCCTCGCTGCGCCAGTCGCTACGCGCGCTGGTCTCCTGACCCGCTCGGCTCGGTCTCGATCGCGACCGACTGCTCCTCGCGGCGTGCGTCGCGGATGTCCTGCCAGCTCATGCCCTCGGAGAGCAGCGCCGGCACACCCAACAGGAGCGCCGTCAGCAGCTCCACCGCCTGCAGGATGATGCCGTAGGCAAGCGCCTGGCCTGCGCCGACGCCGTAAGCGGCCAGCACCACCAGGCACGCGGCCTGAAAGACGCCGACGTTCGAGGGCGTCGCCGGCAGGACCGCGGTGACGTTGACGGCAAGCAGCACGGCCGCCGCCGTCGCCGGCGTCGCGTGGCCGTGGTGCTCGAGCCCGAGCGCGAGGATCACCATGTAGCACGAGCCCCACTGCAGCGTCCAGGCCAACAGCTGGAAGCCGATCGCCGGGACGCCGAAGCGTGGGCGCGCGAACACGGTCAGACCCCGTTGCGCCAGTCGCAACAGACCGGCGAAGGCCGCAGCGCCGGCCCGTATGCGCAGGCTGCGCGAGCGTTGCGCCAAGCGCAGCAGCAATGGCGTGCCGAAGACGAACAGTGCGACGAACACCGGCACCGCCAGCGCCGCGGTGAGTGCGGAGGCGTGGCCCTGGAGCAGCGAAATGCTGCTGAAGGTGATCGCGGCGAGGATGCCGAGCGCGACCAGGTTGATAAGCGTCTGGGAGAAGACCGTGCCGGCGATCACCGGGAAGTTGCGCGACGTCGGCCCCTCCAGGCGGCGGCTGAGCACCAGCATCCGCGTCGGCTCGCCGATCCGACCGGGAAACACGGCGGAGGCCATCACGCCGATCATCGTCGCTCGGACGACCGCAGCCCACGGGACGTGCAGGCGCGGCAGCGCGGCGCGCAGCACCGAGCGCCAGGAGATGGCACGCGCGAGCAGCGAGAGCATCATCAGAGCAAGCGCAAGCACGAGCCAGCCGGGGCTCGCGGAGAGGAGTGCGTGGACCGCGCGCGCGAGATCGATCCGCGTGAGCGCGAACGCCAGCACCGCGACCAGCAAGAGCGCCGCGACCAGCAGCCCAATCCGACGCACGAGCCTGCGATTTACGCCATTTTCCCCGATTGCCAGCTAACCCCCGGGCCGCTGCCGGTGATCCAAACGTCCTGCTTTATACGCAACAACGGAAACAGTGATCGGTGGACTCATCGCAACAAATGGAGGGACGAACCATCATGGCACAGGATCACGAGGTCGCGATCGCACTCTCACCCGCCCAGGTCGAGCAGGTGATTCGCTCGGTGGGAACTACCAGCGGCGGCACGTCGGCTACGTTGCTCTCGGCTGCTCTGGACCACGCCCACGGCAACGGCAATGCTCGGCGCGGCCTGTTGCACCAGGCGGCCCAGCGCGCGCTCGATCACGCGCTTTCCGATCCCCAGCTCTCGCAGTCGCTGCTGCGCGGCCTCGCGGTGCTCTCCTGCTACGGGCCGGAAAGGCCGTGGCGTTCGATCATAGATCTGGCCAGGGAGCTCGAAATGTCGCCGTCGACCACCCATCGTTACGTGAAGACGCTGCGCGCGGTCGGGCTGCTCGAGCAGCATCCGCGCACGCGCGAGTACCGCCCGATCGCCCTGGTCGACGCGGGTGCTCAGCAACCGGTGTAGGTGGCGTGGCCGGGGCCGCGCTCCAGAAACGAGCGCACCGCCGCGCGCAGATCGTCGGTCGCGAACAGGTCGCCCGCCAGGCGCGGCACGCGCTCGTCGGCGCCGCGGGCGCCGCCCTCCAGGCTGGCGCGCACGATCGCCTTGGTCGCAGCGTGCGCGCGCGTCGGGCCCTGCGCTAGCCCGATCGCAAACGCTCGCGCAGCCGCGTCGAAGCCCTCGTCGGGCAGCACGCGGTTGACGACGTTCCAGCGCTCGAGCGTATGGGCATCGTAGAGCTCGCCGGTCATCACGAGCTCGCGCGCTCGCGCCGGGCCGGCCCGCTCGGCCAGGCGTTGAGTGCCGCCCATCGCGGGGGTGAGGCCGACGACCGTCTCGACTAGGCCGAAGCGAGCCGACTGCGCCGCAAGCAACAGGTCACATGCGAGCGAGAGCTCGAAGGCGGCCGTGAGGCACAGAGCGTGCGCGGCGAACACCGTCGGGATCGGCAGATCCTCGACGTGGTGCACGAGCTCGAGCAGCCGCGTCCACAGCTCGGCCGCCTGCCGGGCGCTCAAGCCGTCGAACACGTGGACGTCCACGCCACCGCTCACCGCCCGGCCCTCGGCGCGAACGAGCAGGCCCCGCGGGCGCCCGTGGGCCCGCACGTCGCCGGCACAGGCGCTTGCCAGCTCATGGACGGACACCGTGAGCGCCTCGATCAACTCGCCGTCGAACAGGTTCAAGGGCGGGCTGTCGATTGTCAGGACGGCCAGCGGGCCGTCGTGTTCGATCCTGATCGTGCTCATGGGCGGCTCCGTCGGTCGCGGTGGTCGGTGCGGGCCAGGCTAGCGCGCCTGCTGCCAGCAGATTGTTTCTGACTTTCTCCATCTCTGTGAAATGGGTCCCAGCGGGTCGAATCTGTGTGCGAGTACTCGGTAAAGACTTCGCAAAGTGGTGGTTTGTGCGCGCGGCGCGCAGGTCAGAAAGCGGCAATGCGTCGCATTGGCGAGCAATACTGGGGTTCTGATGTTGGAGTTGCACGAGCTGGTCAAGCACTTCCGCGTCGGCGAGGGGGAGGTGGTCCGCGCGGTCGACGGGCTGTCGCTTTCGATCGCGCGCGGCGAACTGGTCGCGCTCTACGGCCCGAGCGGCTCGGGCAAGACCACCCTGCTGATGATGATCGCGGGGTTGCTGGCGCCCGACAGCGGCAGCGTGATCGTTGGCGGTCGTGACATCACGCAGCTCTCCGAGCGCGACCGGGCGCGCTTCAGGCGCTCCGAGCTCGGCTTCATTCGCCAGTCCCTCGACCTGATTCCGGGGGTACGAGCCGACGACAACGCCGCTCTCAAGCTGCTGGCAAGCAGTGCCCGTCGCGACGCCCAGCGTGCGATCGAGCCGCTGCTCGAGCGCCTGGGACTGGACGGTCGCGCCTTACAGCGCGCCGAGCAGCTCTCGATGGGCGAGCGCCAACGCGTGATGATCGCGCGCGCCCTGTCGACCCAACCGACCCTGGTTCTTGCAGACGAGCCGACCGGCAGCCTTGACACCGAGCGCGGCATGGAAGTGCTCTCGCTGCTGGCCGAGGTCTGTCACGAACGCGATGTAGCGATGCTGCTGGTCACGCACGACCCGCGTGCCGCGGCCTTTGCCGACCGTGTGCGCGCGTTGCGCGACGGGCAGCTGTTCGAGTTCGAGCCGGGCGGCGCGTACGCGCCATCCGGCGCTCGGTGACGGGATCGCTGCGACCGCCGGCGGCGGTTGAGCGGTCGACGGGCTCGCGATGAGACTGGGCACGATCCTCTACCTGTATCGCGTACGCCTGCGCGCACGTCTGGTGCAGGAGCTGCTGGCGGTGGCCGGCATCGGGGTTGGGGTTGCGCTGCTGTTTGCCTCGCAGGTGGCCAACACGAGCCTGACCGGCTCGGTCGTACGACTGACCAACGATCTCGTGGGCAATGCAACCGTGCAGATCGTCGCGCGTGACCCACACGGATTCGACGAGGCGATGCTGGCCCGTGTGCAGGCGCTTGCGGGTGTTCGTCTCGCTGTCCCCGTGCTCGAGCGGCAGGTGAGAATTCTCGGTGCCAGGGGAGGCCAAGACGTCGATTTGATCGGTGTGAACACGACGTTGC
The DNA here is from genome assembly GCA_036269375.1 of Solirubrobacteraceae bacterium. GTDB lineage: Bacteria > Actinomycetota > Thermoleophilia > Solirubrobacterales > Solirubrobacteraceae > Palsa-744. The sequence goes on along the minus strand of DATASE010000070.1, from coordinate 18,693 downwards.
TTGCGCTCCATAGTCCGCTGCTCGCTCACATCAGCCCCGAACAGATGAACGAGCAGAAAGGGCTCGCCGTGCCCGCTTCGGTCGCGGGCCGGATCGGCGCGCGACCGCTGACACCGGTGACTCTCCAGATCGGGGCGCGTGACGTGCAGACGACGATCGCGCTGCCGCTACAGGAAAGCGACGTGGGCTCGGCGGCGGACAGCCCGATCGCGATAGCCCGGCTGGGTGAGGCCCAGCAGCTCACAGGCATGGCCGATCGCATCGACCGTGTCCTTGTAGAGCCGCAAAGGGGCAGGGATGCCTTGGTGACAGGAGAGCTTCACAGGCTGGCCGGACCGGGGCTGAGCGTTCGCCCGGCCGATTTCGACGCGACGGTGTTTCAGCAGGCGGAGGGGCCCGCGGTCGAGTCGACCGAGCTCTTCTCGGCCATCAGCGCACTGGTGGGTTTCCTGTTCGCCTTCAACGCGATGCTGATCACCGTCCCTCAGCGCCGTAATCTGATCGCCGACCTGCGCCTCGACGGCTATGCGTCGCACGAGATCGCCCAGGTGATGCTGTTCGACGTGTTGGCCCTCGGGGCGGTGGGCAGCCTTGTTGGGCTGGCGCTCGGCGATGCGCTCTCACACAGTCTTCTTCAGGCTCAGCCCGGATACCTGTCGCTTGCCTTTCCCGTGGGGTCGGTGCGCGTGGTGAGCGTGGCCAGCATTTTGATCGCCGCCGCCGGTGGGCTGCTGGCGGCGGTCCTTGGCGTCGTGTTCCCGCTCAGGCGCGAGATATTCACCGGCTCTGCAAGCGAGCTCTCGACGAGCGCGCCACGGGCCAGCGCAGGGCGCAGGGCGCCGGGCGCGCTACTGGGCGGAGTGTTGTGCATCGGACTGAGCACCACGCTTCTGTTGGGAGAAATCGAAAACGTATCTGCAGCGACATTTGCCTTTTTCAGTCTCACGCTCGCGCTGTTGCTAACCCTGCCGATGGCGTTCACCGCGGTAATCGGATTGATCGATCGAATGCAACGGCCGGTGCTCGGCGTGTCCTCGCGGATCGCGATGATCGAGTTGCTCTCGCGTACGACGCGGTCGCGATCTTTGGCGATCGCGGCGACCGGTGCGATCGCGGTCTACGGCAGCGTTGCGGTCGAGGGAGCACATCAGGATCTGCGCGACGGACTCGAGCGCGCCGCCGCGGCGGTGAGCTTGGGTACGGATCTTTGGGTGACGCCCACAGGCAGCGCGACCACCCTGGCGACCACTCCGTTTGAAAACCGCTACGCCGCAGCGATCCGGTCGCGTCCCGCCGTGCTGGGCGTCGCCGACTACCGAGGCGGGTTCCTGGACGTCGGCGATCGACGGGTATTGGTACTGGGACCGCCACGATCGAATCCGAGGCTGGTGTCGGCCGACCAGGTGATTCGGGGAGATCCCGGCCTTGCCTCCTTTCACCTGCGTGAGGGTGGCTGGCTGACAGTGTCGCGCGAGCTTGCGACTGAACTTGGTCTTCGTGTCGGTACCCCGTGGCGGCTGCCTTCGCCCGCGCCAAGGACCTTTCGCGTCGCGGCCATCACCACCAACTTCGGGTGGTCGCCTGGCGCGATCGTCATGAGCTCTGAAAGCTTTGCAAGGGCGTGGGGCGATCGTGACGTAAGCGCCTATCAGGTGCTGTTGCGCCACGGGCAGAGCCTGAGCGGCGGCCTTTCGCAGGTTCGCTCTGCGCTCGGCTCCAGCGCGCTCGTCGTTCAGACGGCGTCACGCCACCAGAGCAACGAGATCGCCGGCCAGCGTCAGGGCTTGGCGCGTCTGACGGCGATCGCGGCGCTGGTGCTGCTGGCGGCCGCGTTGGCCATGGCTGCGGCAATCGGGGCGATGCTCTGGCAGCGACGAGGGCGACTGGCAGGCATGAAGGTCGACGGCTTCGACGAGAAGGAGCTGTGGGGAGCCCTGCTGTGGGAGAGCCTCATGCTGTTGGCGATCGGATGCTCGATCGGGGCGCTGTTCGGCCTCTACGGTCAGGTGCTGCTCGACCACGCCCTTGTAAGCGTCGCTGGTTTCCCGGTCGCCTTCTCCGCCGCGTTGTGGCTCGCCGTGGCAACCGCGGGAATAGTCACCGCCATCGCTCTGCTGGTGGTCGCCGTGCCCGGCTATCTGGCAGTGCGTGTAAGTCCCGCCCTACAGGACTAGCTTGAGGCCTCGCCACGCGAGCCGTGACTTCTGGAGCGGTGCTCGATTTCAGGTCTGGGACACTCGTACAGAGCTGGGGGCTGGGTTTAGCGGTCGCACGAGAGCTCGTGTGGGGGCTTCGTGCCGTATTACGGGAGGTCGAAAAGTGGCAGACCTTTGCGGCGGAGATTCCCGATCCACTAATCCGTCACGACGCGCTCCTGGCCCTTGAGCACAAGCGGCCCAATACCGACGGAGCGGCGCTGTTGTGGACGATCACCGACCGACGATGCCCCACGCTGCTGCGCTTGCTGGTCGCCTACGAGATCCTGGGAGACTTCCTGGACAGCGTCGTTGAGCGTGGAGTCGATGCTGGGGTCGCCGACGGTCGACAGCTTCACCGCGCGCTGGTCGAGGCGATCGACGTGACAGGGCCGCTGTCGGACTATTACCGCGAGCATCCCTGGGGCGACGATGGGGGCTATCTGGAACGGCTGGTGTGGGCGTGTCGATACGGCTGCCTGTTACTGCCGTCCTATGCAAGCGTGCGGCCATTGCTGATTCGTGCGGCAAAACTGGCCCAGGTTCAGGGCCTCAATCACGAGCCAAACCTCTCCTTAAGGCAGGTCGTGCTCGAAGCCTGGGCGGCGCGCGAAGGAAACGCTGGAAGCGCACTTGGTTGGTATGAGACGGCCGGTGCCGCCAGCGCATGGTTGACGGTGCTTGCGCTGATGGCCGTCGCCGCAGAGCCACTGCCGGCCCCCGGGCAGGCCTACGAAGTGTTCTTAGCCTATTTCCCGTGGATAGCGCTCGCGGCGACGTTGCTCGACAGCTACGACGACCTGGTCGACGACCGCCGCACCGGTGCGTACAGCTACCTCGCCGCGTACGGCTCGTTCGAGCTCGCGGTGCGCAGGATCGACCAGCTCGTCAGGCGGGCCGCAGCCGAGGCTCGTGCGCTCAGACACGGAGAGCGCCACGCGGTGATCGTCGCCTCGATGGTGGCGCTTTACCTGTCCAAGGACAGCGTCCGCGCTCCTGAGATAGTCACGTCGAGTCGAGCGATCCTGACGTCCGCAGGACCGCTGGCAGCGGTCCTGGGTCCGGTCTTGAGAACGTGGCGTCTGGTCAACAGGCTGACCGACACGTGACCCCGATCGCGGCGCCGAGTTGGCGTGGCGGGCGCGGAAAAAGCGGCTGAAGGGACTCGAACCCTCGACCTTCTGCATGGCAAGCAGACGCTCTAGCCAACTGAGCTACAGCCGCGCGAGGCGCCTACTATAGAGCAGGTGGCTCCGGGGGTGGGAGCCGCGTTGGGCCCTGCTGTCGCAACGTGTCTACGCAGCGGGCGCCACCTCCGCACCGGTGGCAAGTCCCGCGCTTGGAGCCGCCAACAGCTCGCTGGTGACCAGGCCGCGCTCGCCGGTGAGCTCGTCGACGATCGGATAGACGGCCGCGATTTGCCTAGGGGTGCCGATCGCGACGGTGAGGACCGGTACGTGGCGGCGCAGCGCCAGCAGTCGGTCGCCGTGCGGGTCGTAATCGCCGTGAAAGCCCCAGATGCCGCGCAGCGAGGTGGCGCCTGCGGCACCGGCTGCTCGCAAGCGGCCCACGAGCTCCAGGTAGACCGAGCGGCCCAGGTGGTGGGCGGCCTCGGAGACGACGATCGTCAGCTTTTGGCGGACGTCCGGGAGAGCGCTGTTTTTTGCGTCTAGCAGCGTGTGCGGGGGTTGCAGCTCTCGGCCGTCGCGCTTGCACACTCGCACGCGCTCGAGCACCAGCAGCGGATCGGGCAGCAGGCGCTCGAGGGCAGCAGTCGCGGCGGCGGTCTGGGCGGCCCCACCGACGCTGACGATCGCCAGCGGCACACCCACGTTGCGACCGAAGAAGCGGGCCCGGTGGCGCTCACCCGCGATCGTGCCGTCGACACCGAGCAATACGGTCGCTCCGTCGAAGCCGTGCTCCCGCAAGACGTCACACACGGCCACGAACGCCGGGGTGCGGGCGACACGCTGGTGGCGTCCCAGCAAGACGGTCAGCTTGACCTCGTCCCCGCCACGTTGCTTGTTTTCGCTCGCTTGCGCAGCTCCGAAGCGCGCGCGCTCGAGCGTGACCAGCGCGCCGCCGCCAAGCGCGAGCACGTCCTCCCACAGCGCCTGCACGCGCGCCGGTGCGTCGATTGCCTCGCTCACCAACGGCAGGTCCTCCGAGAGGGTGAGTAGCCGATCGCTGCGCTGGAGATGCTTGGCGCCAAAGCCCTGAGCCCCGCGCAGGAGCACGCTCGCGCGGATGTCGTGGTCGACCTGGAGATCGAGCAGCGCCTCGGCGAGCGGCCGTCCGCCGGCACGGGAGCGCTCGCCGAAGTACGCGGTCAGCTTCATGGCCGCCGCGCCATGCGCCTCCAGCACGCCCGCATCGCGGCCTCGGTCTCCTGTTGGCTCTCCCGAGGCGATCCCCGAGTCGATGCTCACAACGCCACACCGATCGCACGGCCCAGCAGCGCTGCGCCCAATCCCAGCGCGACGCTCACGAGCACGTTGGCGGCGCCGGCGAGCACGCGCCCGTCCTCGCCGAGCCGGTGCGTCTCGAGCATCCAAGTCGAGAAGGTCGTGTAGGAGCCGATCGTCGCAGAGCCGGCGAGTACGAGCGCTTCGCCACTGAGCGCAAGCCCCGTCAGCAGTCCGAGCACGAGCGCGCCGCTCGCGTTGACCGCAAGCGTCCCGGCCGGGAAGCTCGATCCGCCGCGCGCCGAGATCGTGCCGTCGAGCAGGAAGCGCGCCAGCGAGCCGGCGCTGCCGAGCACGGCGACCCCGATCCAGGCGGCGGCGCTCACGCCAGCGCACGCACGCGTCGAACGGCGGCCGAGGAGGCGAACACCGCCAGGTAGCCGCCGATCACGCTCGCGGCGAGATAGCCGGCGGCCAGGCCGAAACGGTGGCGGTCGGTCATGCGCAACAACTCGATCTGCACCGTGGAGAAGGTCGTAAGCGCACCGCAGAAGCCGGTGCCGAGCAGCGGACGACCCAGCGTCGAGACAGGAAGACGCTCCTGCAGACGAGTGACGAAATAACCGAGCAACAGCGCACCGGCGATATTGACCGCGAAGGTCGACCAGGGCCAGCTGCCGGGAGAGGCAACGAGCGTCTGAGCAAGCGCCACGCGGGCCAGGGCGCCGATCGCGCCGCCGGCGGCGATGGCGAGCAGCTCGCGTGCATCGATCGGCCGTCTGCCGGCGCTCGGCCCGCTGTGTCCCTCGGCGGCCATCGCCGCGCTTCCTCCGTCCTCGCTTGCCTTTCCTCGCTGGACGATACGGCGCCAGGCAGACGCGCGCAGCGGCACGACCTTCATGCGACACCTGTGAGGTCGCCTGGCAGGTAGCGACCGCCGAGCGAGCGACGCAGCAGCCCGCGTAGCTCCAGTTCGGTCAGCGCCAGCTCGAGACCGACGGTCGTTTCTCCGTCTGCCCGCAGCGAGTCCACCGTGTCGGCGCCGTTCAGGACGCGTTCGAGCACCCCGGCAAGCGGCGCCTCGAGTGCTCGCGGCACGGCGGTCGGACGAATCTTGAGATCGCTCCCAGCCGCGGCAGGAGAGTCGGCGCCGTCCGGCACGGCGCCCGGCGCAGGCGATCCATCCCGGCCGGCGCCGGCGAGTGTCGGTGGGCCGTTGCGAGCGCTCGCCTGCACGACGACCGTGAGGTCGGCGATCAGCGCAAGCGTCCGGACGCGAGCCGCCCGCCGCCAGGCGCAGCCCCGTGGGCCCCAGGTCAGCCCGTCGGCGAGCAGCCGCTGCGGGTAGGCGCAGTGGTGGCGGCAGATGCCGAGGACCTCCGTGGGCCCGGTGAGTCGGTTGCGCCGATCGCGCTCGAACCGCCAATCGCGGTGCTGTGCACGCAGCCGCTCGCGCTCGGCGCCACCGAGCGCCTCGATCAGCGCCTCGTCGCTCAGCGCCAGCAGCCACAACAGCTGCTCCTCGCAGTCGCGCGCTCGCAGATTCAGGTGCGGCGACAGGCAGTCGAGCAGCCACGCGCGCCTGGTGCAACGCCAGCAAGCGCCGCCGCTGCCGTCGACCGCGCCCATGTCTCAGCCTCCCACCGCGGGCCCGGTCTCGGGCCGCAGCGACAGCGCCTTGGCGAGGTCATCGGGATCGACGCGATCGCTGCCCCGCAGATCGGCGATCGTGCGCGCGACGCGGAGCGCGCGGTAGGTCCCCCTGGCGCTCAACAGTCCGCGCCCGTGAGCGCTCTCGAGCATCTGCTCGCAACGCGCGTCGAGCGCAGCGTGGCGGCGCAGCATCGCGGCGTCGAGCTGGGCGTTCACACGCGGCCCGTCGCATTGGCGCATCCGCCGCGCCTGGCGTTCGCGCGCCTCGATCACGCGCGCCCGAGCACGAGCCGAGCGTTCGGCCGGCGCGCTACTGAAGTGCTCGGCGCGGTCGCGGCGCATTTGCACCAGCAGGTCGATCCGGTCCAGCAACGGCCCGCTCAGTCGCCGGCGATGACGAGCCAGATCGCGCCTGTCGCAGCGACAGAGCTGCGGCTCCCCGGCGTAGCCGCACGGGCAAGGATTGGTGGCGCCGACGAGCATGAAGCGCGCCGGATAGACGGATGAGTGGCGGGCGCGGACGATCGCCACCCGTCCCTCCTCGAGCGGCTGGCGCAGCGCCTCGAGCGTGGGGCGGGCGAACTCGGACAGCTCGTCGAGGAACAGCACGCCGTTGTGAGCGAGCACCGCCTCGCCGACCCAGCCGCTACGGGCCCCGCCGATCAGCCCCGCGGTGGTGACCGAGTGGTGCGGGCTGCGAAACGGTCGCTCGCGCGGCAGCTCGCAGCGGTCGGACGTACGTCCCGAGACGCTTGCTACACGCAGCACTTCTAGCGCCTCGCGAGCGTCCAGCGGCGGCAGGATCGACGGCAGACGCTGCGCGAGCATCGTCTTACCGGTCCCCGGCGAGCCGCTGAGCAGCAGGTTGTGAGCGCCTGCCGCGGCGATCGCCAGCGCCTCGACCGCCTCAGGTCGCCCGCGCACGTCGGCGAGGTCGGGCAGCGCAGGTCGCGTGCGGATCGCGCCGCCCGACAAAGCCGGCAACGGGTCGGGCTCGCCGCCGGCGAGCACGCACGCGGCGCGCGCCAGGCTGGCGACTACGCCGACGCACAACCCCCGCACGAGCGCCGCCTCGCGCGCCCGCGCCGGCGCCACCAGCAGCATCTCCATCGCGGCCTTCTGCGTGGCCTCGGCGACGGCCAACGTGCCGTGACTGGCCCGTACGCCGCCGTCGAGCGACAGTTCGCCGAACAGCGTGTGAGTCGCCAGTCGCTCGGGTGGGATCTGCTCGCTGGCGGCAAGCAGCGCGCAGGCGAGCGCGAGGTCGAAGCCGGGCCCGACCTTCGGCACGTCGGCGGGCGCGAGGTTGGCGGTGATTCGCCGCGCCGGAAACTCAAAGCCGCTGTTGAGGATCGCCGCGCGCACGCGGTCGCGGGCCTCGCGCACGGCGGCGTCGGCAAGCCCGACGATCGTAAACGCGGGCAGCCCGGCGCGGATGTCGACCTCGACCGTGACCGCCCGTGCCTGCAGTCCCTCGATCGCAAACGTGCGCGCTCGAGCGAGCATTGCCTGTCTCCCTTCGCTTGAAAGCCGCGGAAGAGCAAGCTACGACGCGCTTGGGATGGGATCCGGCGCGCGCCGGTAGCGATCGGCGAGGGCGTTGGGCGCAGCGGCCAGACCGGTTGCCGTGCCCTGCACGGCAACCCAATCCGAATAAATGCTCGCTTGGCGGCGATGCCGCCGGTAGACCCCCTACAGCCCCGCCGGGTGGCGCACCACGTAGCCAGCCGTCGAAGTCATCGAGTCAGACCAGCGCGAGCCGGTTTCCTGCTGGGCGACGGTGTCAAAGCGTCGCCCGTCGATCACCATCCAGGCGTGTTCGGCGTTGGCGTAGATCGTGATGTAGCGCCCGGGCCCCGGATCGCCGTAGGACTCCAGCGCGCTCGAGTCCTCCGGGGAGGAGAGCAGCCCACCGCCGTGCAGGGCGTAGGAGACCGAGCCCGAGCAGTCGTAGCCGACCGACTGGAAGGAGCCGTGGCCGCCCCCGTACACGTAGGGACGGGTCGCGATTTCGTCGGCGGCGGCGATCACTCGTGCGACTGCACCCGATTCGCCGCCACCGGCGCTGCTGCCCGCGCCACCGCCGCTAGCGTGGTGGCTTGGGCGAGGATGAAGCGTGGTGTGCGAGTCGATCCCGAGCGCGCGCCAGGTTTCCGGACCGACGACGCCGTCGGTCGTCAGCCCGCGCGAGACCTGCAGACGCTTCACGGCCGCCTCTGTCTGTGGCCCGAAGTTGCCATCGACTTCCAGGTGAAGCGCTTCCTGCAGACGCCGGACCGCCTCCGCGCCGCTGACGGGCGTCTGTTCGTGAGTGGTGGTCGACGCCGGCGCTGCGTCCGCGTTGGGTGCGCCAGACTGATGCCCTTTCCTACTCGTCGAGCGCGTGCGATGCAGACGCTCCGGATGCAACACCGCGTGAGCGCGCAGGTCAAGGGCGCGCCAGGTCTGGGGTCCGACTACACCGTCGACAGGCAAGCGATGGGCGGCCTGCAGGCGCTTTACCGCCGCCTCGGTTTGGGGTCCGAAGGTCCCGTCCACGGGGACGCCGAGCTTTTCCTGCAAGCGCACCACCGGGCTGGCCCCACCTGTGACCGATTCGATCGACTGCCCATGAGCGCTCGCCGGCGTGCCGCCGGTGTTGGCCACCTGCTCGCCCGTAGTGCCGCTCGGGCGTTCCTGTCTCGACCCTTCGGCGGCGTGTGCACGACTGCTGGTGACGCCGTCAGGGCCAGACGTTTCGCCGCTCTGCACGCCGGCCGGTGCGCCAAGCATCTGTGAGGGCGCGGTCACGCTCGCAGGATGCCCGGCGAGCGCGCTGCTCGTCTGGACGCCCACGGAGCCGTCGACCGGCAGACCTTCGCGCGTCTGAAACGCACGCACCGCTGCTTCGGTCTGGGACCCGTAGACGCCATCCACTGCGATGCCAAGCCGGTGCTGGAGGATTCGCACCTGTCGGCCTTCGCTGCCGATCGCCAGCTCGATGTGGTGTGTGGCTGTCGTCGGCGGCTCGGGTGGGGGCGGGGGAGAGGCGTTGCGGTGGTGCGCCCCGCCGCCCGTGTCGGCCAGCCCCACGGCCGGCCCGGCCGCCAGCGCGACGAGCGTGCCCAGCGAGATGCGACGGGCACGCTTGGAGCTGGGAACGAACTGAATCTCGTTCGCGCGACGGCGCGTGCGCGAGCGAAGCGTCGAGAGATCCCACGGCTCGCTGTCGGCGAGGTTGCGCACCATCGGTCGCGCAAGCGCGATCCTGAGGCTCGTCGGTTCGGCCAGCAGGCTCGAGAGGCGGGCGGAGCGCGCCAGGTCTCGCGTGGCGCTGCCTGTCAGGCCTCGCGTGGCGGCGTCTGCGCCAATCGCGCGGCCGTCGTGCTGGATGTGGGCCGCACGGGCCGAGCGGCCGCGGCGGCGGGCCCGCGAGCGGGCCAGCGACTCCTCCCAGGGGTCGGCAACAGCGAGATCGCGCGGGAAACCCGACATGTAAAAACGTCCTTTCGATTTCTCGGGGCGCCTACGGGGTTAGCTGTCGGGCTCGCGCACTGCGCTACGCCACACGTGTGCTGTGGCGATTCGCCCCCGCGGCCTATCGGCCGCATTGGTTCCCCCGCTCCTCGCTCCCGTAGGAATGAGGATTCGGCACGAACGCGGAGGAAGCTAGCAGCTCGCCCTGCAAGATGCATCACATGAGAAGGGCTGCAACGTTTGTTGCCGACGGCGCTGTGCCCGGGCAATGGCGCCTGTATGGTGATCGGCGCCCGCAATCGACCTAGTGGAGGTGTCGTGTTCCATCGCATCCTCGTCGCGATCGACGGATCCGAGCACGCGCGCAGGGCGCTGCGCGAGGCGATCGACCTCGCTGCGCAGAACAAGGCAAAGCTCACCGTGGTAAGCGTCTATCAGCGCCCCTCGACGCTGCTGGTCGGCGGACCGGTCGTGCCGCCGATCGACATGGGGGCCCTGGAGGAAGCGCTGCGCGCCGAACACGAGCAGCTGCTCGAGCAGGCGCTCCAACTGATCCCGCAGGACGTCTCGGTGGTCAAGGTGCTAGCCGAGGGCCAGGCCGCTCCGGCGATCCTCGCCCAGGCGCGCAAGGACGAATGCGACCTGGTGGTGGTCGGCTCGCGCGGTCGCGGCGAGATGGCCTCGATGCTGCTCGGCTCGGTCAGCCACCAGATCCTGCAACGCAGCGGCGTGCCGGTGCTGGTCGTGCACGTAGAGGGGGACGAGCGCGTGGCCGAAGCGGCCGAGGCGGCAAGCTAAACTCCACGATCCCGCCGGAGTAGCTCAGCTGGTTAGAGCAGCGGAATCATAATCCGCGTGTCGGGGGTTCGAGTCCCTCCTCCGGCATTTGGCGAAAGGCCCGCTAATCGCTTGGTTCGTTGTCTTTGAGGTCGCGGTAGGCTGTGGACAGACGCGAGGGTGTGAACAGAAGTGCGAACATGCCCCACGCACGCAGCAAACGCCAGTTCAAGCCCGAGCGCCCCTGGCTAGCTTCTCGTTGGCGGCTGGTAGAGGCTGGGTGCGGCCTACCTAGCGGAGCCCCGATTAGAAGGTCGTTGGTTGCCGGTAGGGCGAGGAAATCTAAGCTCACTGCGCGCAGTTCAAGAACGAGGGCGCGCAGATCCGCCTGGCGTTTGTGGGAGCGTTCGATGCGGCTTGCCACGCCGGAGACGGCACTCGGCGCACGATTAGCGCTTGAAGTCATTGAAGGCCTTGAGGAGCTTGATGGTTGCGTCGCCTCCAAGCTCCTCGCCTTCATATCGGACCTGGTACAGACCCTGGAGGTTGGACGGGAGTTCGACACCCTTCTCCACAAGTAGGATGAAACGGCCCTCGTAGAGGGCCATCGCTGCGCCGATCTCGATAAGGACGTTCTGGTTGAGGATCACGTGCTCCTCGCCCTGCTGGTCGATGACCTTCCTCTCCGACCCGACGTTGATGATGCCCGCACCGCACCCGCGCATGTCGTCCATGACCTTGTCGGGCACAGGCTTCGAGGTGGTCTCCTTCTCGACCGAGACCACAGGCTCAAAGTCCCCGAAGGCGAGGAGTTCCTTCACCTGCTCTACGATCTTCCGGTTCTTCCCGTGGCTGATGAACACCTTCCGGTTCTCCCGACGGTCGGCAGGGGCCTCCGGTACGTCCACGAGCGGGGTGCTGCCGCCGGATTGCTTCACCTCGTGGTCGCTTCCGGGCTCATCCTCGGCGTCGTCCTCGTCGTAGAGAAGATCCTGGGCATCGGCCTTCGGCGTCACCGCAGCGCCCTTCAGGTTCACCAGTCGCTTCCCGTTGATTTCGGTTAGCAGGCTAAGCTCGTCAGCGCTGTCTACGATGAGCTTGAGCGTTCGCTCGGTCGCGCCCTCAGGCACGCCCATGGTCTCTAGGACGTTGCGCCCGATATCCCCCCGGGGCAACTGCGCCGAGTCGTACTTCTCAAGGAACTCCCGCATCACCCTGGGCTTCAACAGGGCCTCGCGCTTCGCTTCAAGGTCGTCGCCTTCTTCCGTTGGTGCGATGACGCGTCGACCCAAGTCGGACAACGCGATCTCGTCCGCCTGCGCTCCCCCGTCGGTGAACCCGTATGCAACGGACGCGCCAGTGATCGTCCTGAACGTGCCGCTGGTGGGCAGCATCCCCATCGCCGCCGCAACATCGATCGGGCGGGCGGGTTGCTTGCCGTACTGCTCGGCGAGTGCGTTCGCCACGCGCAGCGCCTCCGCGATTGTATGGCGAGGAACGTCAGTCTGGCTGACACGGGCACGGCGGCCGGAATCTGCGGTGCCGTCCTGGGCGGCGTTGTCGTTCGGCTTCTTCTTACGGGGCGGCATCGAACCCAGCTTTGTATCAGCGAGCCTGGACGGTATCTCGGGGACATCTCCAGCGCTTCTCTTTGACCCTCCAACCGAGCGGCCAACTCAGGCCACGCTCGATCGACTATCCGGCGTTGCCCTTGCTGGGGCGACGCCGGGCGTGGGTCGGAGGCGAGCGGACGACTCGAGGGAATCTGATGGCAGCGAGGCTCGAAAAGACGAGGACGCCGGGCATATACCGGCGTGGTGGTCGTTACGTGTTCAGCTATCGCGTCGACGGCAAGCAACGGTGGGAGTCGTGCCGCACGATCGATGAGGCACGGAGGGCGAAGGCGGCGCGCGCTACGGACATTGAGCGCGGCGAGTTCGAGCCACGCTCGCGGGTCACTCTCCACGATTACTCCCGCGAGTGGGTGGGGCGCTACCAGGGGCGTGGACGGCGCGGGTTTCGTGAGGGAACCCGCGCCGACTATCGAAGACAGATCGAGCAATACATCTGCCGATACTTCCCCGCTCGATTGCGTCTCACGGAGATCGCACCGTCGAAGATCGCCGGGTTCATCGCTTGGCTATGCGATGAGCAAGCACAGAAACGGTTGCTCTCAGATGCAACAGTGCGCAACATCATGGCGCCGCTGCGGGCCTGTCTGACGACCGCCGTTCGTGAGGGCTTGATCCGCTCCAACCCGGCACGAGACGTGGACCTCCCGCATCGGCCGACCGTCGAGGACATAGAAGACGACGAGGCGAAGGCGATGAGCCGCGATGAGCTGGCGGAGATGCTCGCCCTCGTCGCTGACCAATGGCATTTGTTGTTCTGGTTCCTGGCCGCTACAGGCGTCCGCATCAGCGAGGCCATCGCGCTCCAATGGCGGCATCTGGCACTCGACGCGCCAGTCCCCCATGTCAAGGTTCGCTGCGCACTCGTCAAGGGCCGCATGGGACCACCTAAGAGTCGCTACGGCCGCCGTGAGATCCCGCTCGATCCGCTCCTCGCCACGGCGCTCCACGAGCACCACGCGGCTACAGGATGGCCAGGCGAGGAAGACCCAGTATTCCCGGCAGCCAACGGATCGCCGCTGATGCCGAACAACGTCTTCAGGCGAGTGCTCCAACCCGCTCGGGAGGCCGCAGACCTCCCCTGGGTGGGCTTTCATGCCTTCCGCCACACCTGCGCCTCCATCCTCTTTGCGGAAGGCCGCAACGCGGTCCAGGTCCAGCGCTGGCTCGGTCATCATTCGGCCGCGTTCACGCTCGCGACCTATGTCCACTTGCTCGACGGCGATATCGGGGAGCCGCTGGCAATCCTTCAGGGAGGCGGGCGCAATGCCGAACTTGCTGGATAGCTTCCGTAGAAGGCGTTACGCTCTGAATGGCGATGACCTTACAGATCGAGCATGTTGACGTTCAGGTGCTTCTCGATGAAGAGGAGAGGGATCGTCGCGCCGATGAGGAGGCGCTGCGCTCTGGACGTAAGACGCCCGAGCAGCTCAAGCGCGAAAACGAGGTCTTTGCGCTTCCGGCAGATCGCATTCGGATCAACCTCGACTCGGCGCACTCTCTGTCCTGAACGACGATCTCAGAGCCGCAGACGTGGCTGAGGAGCAGCAGAGCGAGGCTGAGCTGCCTCCGCTGAAGATTGACGAAACTGAGCGCATCATCGCTCGGTTGGAGCAAGTCGTCCGCGACCGGCGAGTCGTCCTCGTCGGGGGGCAGGCAGTCGCCATCTGGGCCGCGAAGCTCGAAGACCGCATAGCGGACACGCTCGTTGACGCGGTAGCGAGTCGAGATATCGACCTTCTCGGCAACTCGTCGGACCTCCAACAGTCAGCCGAACTGCTCGGTGCCCGTGTCCGCGTAGCCAAATTTGAGGACCGCACGCCGCTTACCGGCGTCGCCATCTTCCTCGACAGCGAAGGCCACGAGCGTCGCCTGGACGTCATGGCGAGCGTCTACGGGCTGAATTCCGAGGACATCAGACAGACCGCCATCGAGGCAGGGCTGCTCGTGGACGGGGACCGGCAAGTCAACCTCTGGGTCATGCACCCAGAGCGCTGCATGGAGAGCCGCATCCACAATAGCGTTCTCGCGAACAAGCAGACTGACCTCGCCTGGCGCCAGCTCCGAGCCTCCATCCTCTGCGCGCGTGCCTTCAGCCAACTCCTGCTCGACGAGCGCGGCGAGACGGCCGTCCGCGACGTACTCAAGCTCAACGAGCGCATCTTTCGCTTCGCGCAAGAAGACCGATGCTCGAAGCTCGCATCCGACCGTGACATCGAGGCTTTCGATGCGGTGCTTGATGACGATCGACTTCCCAAGAAGTTCAGGAATGTCCGCCTGCCACAGATGCAGGACCGGATTCGCGCACTACGTAGCGGGAGTCTACGAGGATGAGCATTGAAAGCCGGGGCGATCGTAGTCACGCTCGCCCCGGCTTTATGACCGGTGTTATTTCTCCCGCCGGACACCCTTGAAGGGCTTGCCGTCGGACTTCTGATCCATAAAGCGGCCGGTCTGCTTGTCGCGCTTGACCCAGTTCCCATTGGGAGCCTTGGTCTGAGAACGCTCGCGAACCGCACCGATCCGATGACCATCACCAGTCGGGGGATTCTTGGCCATAGCCCGAATCACCTCCTATCACTGCTCAGGACTTGCCCAAAGGCAGAGCAGGTGAGACCACGATACGCCTGTGTCCGGCGGAGCTAGAGTCATGGCCACAGACAACACGATCCACCAGAAGGTCCTTGCAACCCTTCAGCTGCAAACAAAGTGCAAACATGCCCCACACCATTCGGCGACAAAGCCCGCAGTGGCCTAGACGCGAATCCCTAGCAATAGAGCCAATCTTACCGAACCAACGACGCCCCACAACACCCCTCGGGACGAATCATAATCCGCGTGTCGGGGGTTCGAGTCCCTCCTCCGGCATCAAGAAAAGCCCCGCAAATCGAACTTTTTTGAGTGTACCAGCGGGTTCGGCGGGGCGCTCAGATTTCTCTACGGATTTCTCCCGAGGGCCGCTCCGGGGGCGCGGCGTGGCTATCTGGCTCCAGATCGACGCACTGGAGCCATCACGAAGTCGTTGGCCGCGCCGCTGGCTTCGAGGTCATGGATAGCGATGGAAGGACCATCAACAGCGAACCCACCGGCCACGTTGACGGAGGATCGGCTCCTGCGCCCCGAGCAGGCCGCTTGGTATCTCAACGTCAAGACGAGCTGGGTCTACGAGGCCGTGCGGGCTGGCCGCCTACCCTGCCATCGGGTAGGACGGCACATTCGGTTCACGCGCCTCATGCTCGATGACTGGCTCGCCGAGCAACCCCGCCGGTAGCGTTCCGGCGGTCCTCCTTGGCTCATTGCTCTGCCACCTTCTCGACCGTGCAGACGTAGTAGAGACCGAGTAGGAAGTGCTCTGTCGTCACCGGCCCGTAGTTGGCGAGGTCGTCCCACGGGCGCGAGTAGGCGTCGCCTGGTGCGAGCTTTTCGAGAAGGCGGGCGATCAGACCGAGCGCGCGGGGGTGCCTGGGGTCGGTGAGTCCCATGTCCATCACGACGAGCCGAGCAGTTGGACGCAGCAGCTTCCAGCACCTTGCCAGCGCGGGGCCGGGTTCGGGCATGACCGAGTAGCTGAGGCTGAAAAGCACAGCATCAACGTCGCGATCGAGTTGCAGTTGAGCGGCGTCCTGGTGGAGCAGTTGGACATTTGACCAACCGTGGCGCTCCACGAGCTCGCGGGCCTGCGCCAACATCCCCTCAGAGGCATCGACGGCGATGACGGTGCCAGTTGAGCCAACCGCATCGACCAAGTAGGGCAGGTTGCGCCCGGTGCCGGCCCCGATCTCAAGAACAACGTCGCCGGGTTTCACGTTGAGTGCTGCGACCGCCTTGCGTCGGGCGGGCGGGAAGATCAGGTAAAGCGGCTCCAGGGTGCTGTAGAGCGGGGCTACTCGGTCGTAGCCCTTGACGATCTCTCCGAGCGGCCTGCGGTTGGGGTACTCCCCGGTGACAGTCTGCCGGCGCTTTCCGTCTGTGGCTCCTACGAGGACCGGCGTGCCGTGCTGTGGGACTAGCGTGATACCGCGCATGACGACGGGTTCGGGGGCTTGCCGTGTCGGCTGGAGATCGACGCTTGAGACAACGGTGCGGATTACCTCGGCCATCTCCGCCTGGGCGAGCGACGCGCCGATACAGCGACGGATGCCGCCACCAAACGGGAGCCAAGCGTAGGACTCCGCCTCACCGTCGATGAAGCGCTCTGGACGGAACTCGTGCGGTTGTGGGTAGAGATCGTCGCGCAGATGAACGACAGCGATCGCCGGGTAGACCCGGATACCAGCTGGGAGGTCCCAGCCGCCGATCGTGCGGGGCTTGGTCAGCGTGCGCGCGTTGGCGTCGATCACCGGCCGTAGCCGTAGCGTCTCTGTCACGACGGCATCGAGGTATGTGTCGTCGCCGGTGGTCAGTTCGTCTCGCAGGCGGTGAAGCACGCGGGGATTGCGCAGCAGAAGATCGAAGGCGAAAGCAAGGCCCGTAGCGGTCGTCTCGTGACCGGCGAGCAGCATTGTCATCAGCTCGTCACGAAGCTCGACATCGGTCATCGGCTGGTCGTCCTCGTCGCGTGCGCGCAGCAGCAACGAGAGAACATCGGTGCGGTCCTCAAGGTCCGGCTCAGAGCGTCGCAGGGCGATCTCCTCGTAGATCAGAGCGTCCGCTGCCCGCAAGCGATGTTGAAACTGGCCCCACGGGCTAAAGCGACCTAGATCGCGGCGCAGCATGTCCGGCAGAAAAAGAACGGCCTGCATATCCAACACGGAGACGAGAGTGCTACGCAGACGCTTGATGTGGTCTGTGTCAGTTACTCCAAAGACGGCACGGACGATCACCTCGAAGGTGAGTGCCCGCATCCGCTCGCGCATGACAAACCGCTCGCCTTCCCGCCAGCTGCCGATGTCGGCGGCTGCAACATCGCGGATGACCGTGCGGAAGTTCTGGATGGCCGATCCCTGAAACGGAGGTAGCAACAGCTTTCGCTGGCGCAGGTGCTCGCGTCCATCGAGGGTCAGGACGGAGCTGTCGCCGAGTACCGCCGACAGGGGCGCGTTCGCCTCGCCAGCATGAAGATCGGACTGCTCGCCGGTCAGCATCTCTCGGATCGCGCTCGGATCGGAGACGTAGACGCCCACGCCGAAGACGAGTAGCGGCACGGTAAAAACGTCGCCGTAGCGCTCGCGCCAGCCGAGCAACGACTGCAACGGTCGTTGAACAAGGCGGACGGTGTTGACGGATGCTGGGGCGCGAGGACCCGGCGGCAGCGGCCCGTGGGCACGGCGGCTCATAGCCCGAGCATACACGACGGGAATGTAGTAGAGTCCCGCTCGTGGCGGGAAGGCCGAGCAACGCAAGTCGCGGTTTCGCCCCTCTTGAGTCTGAGGTCATGGACTCGATCTGGAGTGCGGGTCGGCCGGTGTCGGTGCGGGAGATCGTGGATGCGCTCAATGAGCGGCGATCCGAACCGCTGGCCTACACGACGGTAATGACGGTGATGAACCGACTCGCCGCGAAGAATGTCCTGACGCGCCAGGGTGAACGACGCAGTTACGTGTATGAGGCGACGGCCCCCGATGCCGCCGGGATAGCGGTACGCGATGTGATCCGCACCCACGGCGACGCCGCGCTCGCTCACTTCGTGGATGAGGCACGCGCCGATCCCGACGTGCTGCGTCGCCTGCGTGGTCTGCTCGTGGAGGACGCATGAGGCTCGACAGCGCCAACCGCAGCTTTCTTGCCCTGATGTCCCTCGCGCTGCTGTTGGGTATGTATGTCCTCTGCGGTGCCGTGGAGAGCGTGCTCGTCCCGCTGGTGCTGGCGCGGATTTCCCACGAGGGGATTGCTGGACTCTTGGGCAGTGGTGGCTCGATGCTTCCCGTTCTCCTTTTCATTGTCCTGGTAGCGGTTGGCCTCGCGTTCGGAGCCCGTTCGATTATTCGACAGGTAGTCGCCTCCTCCAGACTCGCGGCCCGTATGGGTGGGCTCACACTTGAACTGCCCGACGAGCTGACACGTACGGCAGCAGAGATCGGTTTGGGTGGGCGCGTGGTGTTCCTCGATGCACCTGAGCGGTTCTCCTTCGTCTACGGCGTCCTGACTCCCCGCGTCGCAGTCAGCCGCGGACTCCTCGCGGGCGTTTCGGATGAGGAGTTGCGCGCGGTACTTGAGCATGAGCGCTATCACGTATGCAACCTCGACCCGTTGAAGGTCGTATTGGTGCAAGCGCTCTCGGCCGCGTTCTTCTTCTTGCCTGCGCTGGATTCTCTACGCACCCGCTATCTCGCGGGCCGTGAGCTCGCCGCCGACCGACGTGCAGTAAGAGCGTGTGGGCGCCGGCCTCTCGCGGGCGCGCTCTTGAAGGTCGTCCGTGGCCCCGACTGGAGCGAGTTGGAGGGCGTCGCGGCGATCGGTGGTCCCGAGCTACTGGACGTGCGTGTCGCGCAGCTGGAGAGTGGCATCCAGCCAAAGCTCTCCACGCTCAGCATCACCCGTGCCACTGTCTCGCTAGTTGGCGCAACGCTGTTCGCCGCCACATTTCTCGCAGCGGTGTTCAGTTTCGGCGGCCCTGCGGCGGTGTATCAGGCGACC
>DATASE010000069.1:0-7935 GCA_036269375.1 Solirubrobacteraceae bacterium | reverse complement strand
GAGACCGGGGCGACCGTCGTCGCCTCGCGAGCGCCTGCGCGTGCCAAGGCGGTCTGCGGCACGGCGGCAAGCACCATTGGTAGGGCGACCGTGACAAGCCCTCGCTTGATGGCGGCGATCGGCATCAATTTGATCCTAGGCCCTGAGCGGGATGGACTCCGACGGGCGGGGCTGGGGCGATTGCACCAAGTGCCTGCAGGGTCAGCCGTAGCAGCGCGATCGTCGCAAACGCGCCGAGCGCGAGCGGAACGATCTGCCAAGACCAGTTCTCTAGAGCGCCAAAGGCGATCGAGTTGTTCAGCGAGTGGATCGCGATGCACGGGTACAGCGATCCCGTCCGCCTGTACAGCGCGCAAAGCAGGAAGCCGAGCACCGCGAGCGGAACCAGATAGATGACCGGCGCCGAGCCGACGTGGACACCGCCGAACAGGACGCCTGTGATCGCTGCTGCCGGCAGCCACCCCCGCCATTTCGCCAGCGAAGGAAAGACGTAGCCGCGAAATAGGGTCTCCTCGCCGATCGGCGCGACGACGGTCGTCAACAGCGCGCTCAACACCAGAAGTAGCGTCGTTTCGTTGGCGCCGAGCTGTTTGAGCAGTTCCTCTTTCGGTTCTTCGCCGAGCGCTGCCGCCCAGATCACGCTGAACAGAAAGAAGGCGAAGAAGACCCCTAGCGCAGCCAGCACGATGCGCCACCAGCGCTCGCCGGTGGGCCTGAGCCCCAACTGCCAGGAGCGAACCGTCCGTCCACCGATCTGCGCGAACAGCACCGCTGTCAGCACGAACATCCCGTCCTGCACGAACGTATCGGCAAGCTCGAGCCCTGGCGGCGTGTGCGACGAACTCACCTTTACTCCCAACAAAAGCGCCGGAATGTCGACGATCAAACCGCCGACCGCAGCGAGCACGAGCGCTGCTACGAGGGCGACCGGGCCCGTCCACGGCGCCCAGTCGTTGGCCGGCAGACCGGCGGGAGCACGGGAACCAGCTGCGCTCGGCGGCGGCGCCCAGACGGCGTGGCCGCCGACGCGCATCCGCTCGGCGCGCAGCGCCTGCTCGAAGCGATCGGGTTCGCCGCTCACGCCACCCAATGCCAGGTGGCGAAGGAGGCCGTAAAGAAGGCGAGAGCCAGCGCTGAGAGCCCAAGCGTCGCGCGCGCCAGCCACGGCCTGTCAGAGAGGCGGACCGCCAGCCAGATGTTGAGCGGGAACAGCACGAGCAGAAAGCGCGGCAGGGACATCAGCGGTTGCGATGCCACAGGGTAGGAGAGCGGCAGCCCAAGCGCGCCGAGCACATAGGCGCCGTAGGCGCTCGGCAGCAACCGCAGCACACCGACTAGGGCGAGCGTGCCGGCCGCCAGGAACGCGAGCAGCTCGAGATTGTGAGCGCCCGCGACACCCAGCTGGCCGAGTGCGTGCCCCGCGGCAACCGTCCCCTGCCACACCGCGGCGAAGGGTCCACCGAAGTGCCGTCCCCACCCCTCCTGGGCGTGAAACGGGCCGAGCACGTCGCCGCCAGCGGCGGCGAGATAGCCCATGTATAGCCCGAGCCCAACCGGGACGAGCCCCAACCAGAGCGCGTCAGGGCGCAGTCGATAGCGCGGCAACAGCCGGCGCTCGGGTCGATCGGGACGACGATCCTCGCGCGGCCCGTACAGGTAGAACAGAGCAAGCGGCAACGCAAGCACGACCCCGCTGCTGCGGGTGGCGCCGGCGAGAGAGGCCAGCACTGCGGCCAGCGGCCAGCGGCCACGACGCGCAAACAGAAAGGCGCCGACCGACAGCGCCAAGTACAGCGACTCGCTGTAGACGGCCGAGAGAAAGAACGCCATCGGGCCGAATGCGCAGGACAGGACGGCCAGGCGAGCGACCTCGCGCCCGCGGACGAGCCGCAGACGCGCCGCTTCCAACGCGGTCAACCGGTGCAGCCAGTACAGCGCAAGGGTCAGCGCTCCCAGCGAGAGCAATATCCCCGCGAGGATCGGCGGCGTGCCGAGCTTTGCGAGCGCCGCGAGTCCCAGCGGATAGAGCGCAAAGAAGGCGTCGCGCGGCCCGCTGAAGGCGCCGAGGTCGGGGCGATAGCCCCAGTGGGCGATCGTCAGGTACCACGCCGCGTCCCAGCGCGCCGCGGGCGCGGCGAGCACGTCTGCGCTCCAACCGAACCCGCGCGTGAGCCCGGGCGGGTCGTAGACATGGCGCACCGGCCCGAAGCCAAGCGTGGCAACGGTCCCGGCCCCTGCCGCCCATACGACCAGCCGCGAGCTGCACAGCGCCAGCCACACGTCGCGCAGCGCGGCACGACGAGCCGCATCCACGCGCGGCCTCGCCAGGCGGCGCGTCGCGGCGAGGACGCCCGGCGGGTCGGCGATGGCCGTGTCGGCAAGATCTGAGCTCATCATCGGCTGATCGCGGGGCGAAGGGCCTACCCGCGCGTGCAGGAGGAAATCACACCGCGAGGAGGTACCAGTCAATGCGGCCCCCGTTTCCAGACCATGTCCAGACAGGCAAGACAGCGCCGTCGGCGCCAACGACGCTCGGGCCCGTCACGGCTGGTGTTCGTCACGCTCTGCAGCACGGTCGCAGCGATCGTCCTCGTGTCTCTGATCGCGGTCGGCTACATCCTCTCGGTGGCCCAATCGGCACCCAGCCTCGCCGACCTAACGCCCAAGCTGCCGGGCGCGTCCTCCGAGGTGTTCGCCGCCAACGGCACGCGGCTGGGATTCATCCAATCCGACGTACTGCGCTCACCGATCACAAGCGCGCAGATGCCGAGCAACCTGCGCGAGGCCACCGTCGCGATCGAGGACCAGCGCTTCTACAAGAACAACGGCGTCGACCTGACTGGGATCTTTCGCTCGGCGGTCAAGGACCTGATCCACGGCCAGACGCTGCAGGGCGCCTCGACGATCACGATGCAGCTGATGCGCAACATGTACCTGGGCAGCGACACGCACTCCTTCAAACAGAAGATCGACGAGGCCAAGCTGGCGATCGAATTCAACAAAAACCACTCGAAGAAGACGATCCTCACCGACTACCTCAACAGCGTGGCCTACGGGACCGTGGGCGGCCAGACCGCGCTGGGAGTCCAGGCGGCCTCCCGGATCTTCTTCAACAAGAGCGCCTACCAGCTCAACCTGCAGCAGGCAGCGCTGCTGGCAGGCCTGCCCCAGGCCCCTTCCGAGTACAACCCGTTCCTCGATCCGCAAACGGCTCACAACCGCCGCAACGAGGTCCTCGCCAAGATGGCCGAACTCAAATACGTAACCAGGGCGCAGGCCTCTGTGGCAGAGCACGCACCTTTGGAAGTGCAGCACGGCGACTACTACACCCGCCGCCAAGAGAGCTTCTTTTTCGAATACGTCCGCAAAGAGCTCATCCACCGCTACGGCGCGACCACCGTTGCGCAGGGCGGCCTGCGGGTGTACACCACGATCGACCTGTCGATGCAGGCCAAGGCGCGTAAAGCGATCGCCCAGATCCTCAACGAGGAAGGCGACCCCGCTTCGGCGATCGTCACGATAAACCCGCACAACGGCTACATCGAGGCGATGGCCGAGTCCGAGAGCTACGACCAGTCGCAGTACAACCTTGCCTCCCAGGGCCACCGCCAGCCCGGCTCCACCTTCAAGGCAATCGTGCTGGCCGACGCGCTCGCGCGGGGTGTCGACCCGAACAGCACTTATTACGTGTCGCACACACTGGCACCCGGTTGGCTGCCCGGCTACCCCACCTACGAAGTGAAAACGTTCGAGAACAGCTCCTCGAACAAGTCGATCAACCTCGTGCAGGCCACGCTGGCCTCGGACAACACCGTCTACGCCCAGCTAGCGGCAGACCTCGGTGAGGAAACGGTCACCCAGATGGCCTACAAGCTGGGCGTCCGCGAGCATCTGAAAAGCACCGCCGGGGAGGCGCTTGGCGGCTTGACGGTGGGCGTCAGCCCGTTGGAAATGGCCTACGTGTACGCGACGCTCGCCGACGGCGGCTACCGCAACCGCCCGATCGCGATCACCAAGGTCGTCTTCCCCGGAGGTCGCGTCGACTCGAGCTGGGGCAAACCACACCGGGTGAAGGTGCTGTCCAACGGAGTCACCGCCGAGGAGACGAGCATCCTGCACCAGAACGTGCTCGGCGGCACGGCGACGCGCTCGGCGATTAACTGCCCGACCGCCGCCAAGACCGGCACGACCAGCGATCTGAAGGACGCCTGGCTCGACGGGTATACGCCCAATTACTCCACCGCCATCTGGATGGGGTACCCCAACAAGAACATCCCGATGACCGACGTTCACGGTGAGCCCCAGCAGGGCGGTGCCCTACCGGCGGAAATCTGGCACGCCTACATGGCGGCGGTCACCGAAGGCGAACCCTGCAGCGAATTCCCGTCGGCGAGCGAACCGATCTCCTACCAGCCGTTCTTTGGCAAGTACGCGAGCACCGGCGCTTCGAGCAGCGAAGGCGAAAGCACGCAAAAATCTGCGCCTGAAACAGGTAACGGTCCAGGCGGCGCAAAGACTCCGGGCGTTGGTCACGAACCGACCGCCAAAGGAGAACCGCCCGTACACGAAACTCCCCCGCCCCCGGCTCACGAAGCCCCGATCCCGCCGAGCGCACGCGAACCGGCGCCCACCGTTGGCGGCGCCGGCGGCGCCGAAACGCCTAAACACTGAGGCTCGCTATGCGAGCGACGGGCGGGCAAGCTGGCTGACAGCGCCGGCTGAGATTGGTAGCGTGACGGCCGAATAGCGAAAACGCATGGGTCGCAGTGGCGCCCCGGACTGGATCAGAAGTGGCAAAGGAAGACAAGGTCGAATTCGAGGGCGAGGTGATCGAGGCGCTCCCGAACGCGATGTTCCGCGTCAAGCTCGACAACGACCACGTCGTGCTCGGTCACGTCGCCGGCAAGATGCGCCGCTTCCGCATCCGCATCCTCCCCGGCGATCGGGTCCGCTGCGAGCTCTCGCCGTACGACCTCGATCGCGCTCGCATCGTCTACCGCCACCGCTGAGGCCGATACCCGAGCTGTCCCTGATCGACTCGATCGCCTCCGCGCTGACCCAGCGTGGAGGGCGGGTAGTGCGCGGCATCGGCGACGACGCGTCGGTCGTCAAAGCGCTGAAGCTGTGCGTCACCTCGGTGGACGCGGTGGTCGAGGGCGTGCACTTTCGGCTAGACGCCGAGACGAGCTTTGCCGACGTGGGTTGGCGCGCGCTCGCCGGCGCTCTGTCGGACATCGCTGCGATGGGCGCTCAGACCGGGGAGGCGTATGTGGCGCTCGGGGTACCGTCGCACGTGAGCGAGCACGACGCGCTCGAGTTGATGCTCGGCGCCGAGCAGCTGGCCGAGCAGACCGACACGACGATCGCCGGTGGCGACGTGGTCGCCGCGCCGGCGCTGTTCGTCAGCGTGACGGTCGTCGGCTGGGCCGAGCGCGATCAGAAGCTGATCGGCCGCGACGCGGCTCGCCCAGGAGATCTCCTCGGCGTCACCGGCAAGCTCGGCACGCGCCCACGCCGCCCGCTGCCAAGGCTGCGCGAGGCGCGCGCCGTCGCCCCGGCGGGGGTGCACGCGATGATCGACATCTCCGACGGGATTGCAAGCGACGCCCTGCAGATCGCACGGGCGAGTGGCGTCGCGATCGAGATCGACCTCGACCAGCTACCCGTCAACGACCGCAGCGAGCAGGTGGCTAGAGAGCTTGGTGTACCGGTGTGGCAGGCAGCCGCCACGGCGGGCGAAGACTACGAGCTGTGCGTGTGCGTGCCGCCGCGGCGTGTCGAGCGGGTCAAGCAGGCCTGTGCGCGCGCGGAGATCGAGCTCACGTGGGTGGGCCGCGTGGTCGAAGGCGCGCCGGCGACGATCCTCACGCACGGTGGCGAGCGCCAGCAGTTGAGCGGGTACGAGCACCGCTGGTAGCGCTCAAGGCGCTCGCTGCAGCACCGACCATGCGGCACTCAACGCCGCAGGGCAGACTTGGTGCCGCCCAGAGAGCCGGGCCCGGCGTAGCCGAGCGGCCCACGCGTGGATATCTCGATCGGCTCGATCGGCTGGGAGCGCTCGATAGGAATGGGTGCCAGGACGTGCGCGAGCAGCGCAAGCAGACTGCCGAGCGCAAGGCTCCACAACAGCGCCGCTAGAAGCCCGACCTGCCCCCCAGCGAGCAGCAGCACCACGCTCTCGGCAAACGCGAGCGGTCCGAGCCCGAGCTCGTGGGAATACACGAGGCAGAGGAGCCCAAGCGGCAAGAGCGCGAGCCCCAGGCCCACAAGCGGCAGCACCCGCCCGCGCGGGTCAGCCGCCAGCAGACCGAGATGCGCAGCGGGGGCCAGCAGAAGAGCCGCAAACGGGTTGAGCGCCCAGACGACCAGGGCGCAGGCCAGCAACACCAGAGCAGCGGCAAGTCCGGCCGCGTCGCCGCCGGGGCGCGCGGAGAGACCCAGCCCGCGCGCGAGCACCGGCCATGCCAACGGCGAGAGCACCATCACGATCAGCGTCGCGACCAGCCCTGGCAGCGCGCCCCCGTCTACGGACAGCGCCACGGAGGACAGCTGCGCACTCGGCGCAGGTACGATCCCGAAGGCGCCGAGCAGCGCCGCGAACAGCGCGGCGGCGAGAAATGGCGTAGAGCCGCCAAGCGCCCAGACGAGCGGGCGTGCGATCGCCTCGCGCCGGCGGCGCAGTCGTGCCAGAGCATCGATGCAGACGAGCGCCGGCGCAAGCAACAGCGCCAAGGCCAGCAGCCGGATTGCCCACGCTGGCAGCTCCCGGTTGCCGAGCTGGAGCTTGACGCTCGGCGCCGGCACGTCCCCGCCTTCGTCCAGCGCGTAGGCAGCGCTGAGCGCCGCGCGAGCGAAGTTGGCAAGCCGCGCCTGGCTCACGCCCTCCCCCGCGCCAGGCGTGCGCTGACCCCCGAGGTCCAGCAGAACGGCCGGGACGCCCGCGTCGCCGAGGACCGTCTGTTCGGCGCTGGCAAGCGGAAACGCCAGATGCGCAAGCTGAGAGACCAGGTCGATCGAGCCGGGATTGGTGCCGACCTCCTGCGAGATCGCCCCCCGCAGCGTCCGTTCCAGCACGGCCGGTGCGGTGGCCGGGGCGCCGGAGAACGGCAACACGAACGGTTGACGGGCGCGCTGCCCGGCCAGGTCGCCGAGCACCAACGCCGCGTCGATCCCAACGGGCGTCTGCAACGACCCGAGCCGGGCCGCTCCGGCATAGCCCTCGCTGCCGCCGCTGGTAGAGGCCAGGATCACCGTCCGCCGCGTCTCGCTCTGAGAGAACACGCGCGCGAGCTCGAGCAACGCCGCCGTCCCCGACAGCTCGGCGGTGGCGCCGGAGCCGACGGCGTCGCGGTGCGCAACGATCGCGATCGCTCGCTCGCCGGTCGAGCCGGGGCGCACGGCGACCACGTCGGTGAGCGTCCGCTCGCCTTCGGCGGTGCGTGCCCGGAAGCTATGGGTCGAGACGGCGTATCCGCCGCCTGCGCCCCCCAACTCACGTAGATACCCCGCCACGTACGCCGCAAGCGCCTCATCGCCCGCGCTACCCGGGCGGCGGTTGGGAAAGCGACGCACGAGGGTCTGCAGCTCGGAGTAGGCGCGACCGCCGTCGAAGGCGTCGGGCGCAAGCGTGGTCTGAAGCTCGGTGGCGCTACCGGTGAGCGAGAAGCCCACGATCACGACGACGAGCAGGAGCGGCACGAGCGCCGCGCGGTAGATGCGGCCGTCGAACATCCGTTGCAACCTTAACTCCAACACCGGCTTCTGTGACGCGCGCAGGTATCGTGCGAGCCGCCCGTGCTCCAGCCCGTCGCAACAGGACACAAGTCGCTAGCCGACTTGTGCCCCGTCGGCGATCGTGTAGGCGACCTCGTCGGTCCAGGCGGGCCAGGAGTCGCGGGGGTTGGCCGCCGGGATCTCCGGGGCGGCCTCGGCCAC
>DATASE010000068.1:0-12628 GCA_036269375.1 Solirubrobacteraceae bacterium | reverse complement strand
ACGCAACCCAGGCGCGGATCCACCTGTTTGTGACCAACGGCTTCCTGCGCTCTCTGGCGCGGCTGGACCTGGCCGAGTCGAAGGTCGGAGCGTTTACGCCGCCGGACCGTGCCTAGCCGAAGCGGCCGTCGCCGCCGAGCGCGCGCAGCTTGGCGCGATCGTGCGTGGCCTTGATCCGCCGCACCGTTCCCGAGCGCGTTCGCATCACCAGCGATTCGGTCGTCGCGCCCCCGGCCGAGGGGTAGCGCACGCCCTGCAGCACGTCGCCGTCGGTGACGCCCGTGGCTGAGAAGAAGACGTCGTCGCCCGCGACCAGGTCGTCGCGATCGAGGATTCGCGCGAGGTCGTAACCGGCGTCCTGGGCCGTTTTGCGCTCCTGCTCGTCGCGCGGCCACAGCCGCCCTAGGATCTGTCCGCACAGGCACTTGATCGCGGCCGCGGAGATCACTCCCTCGGGCGTGCCGCCGATTCCCCACAGCAGGTCGACGGGGGAGCGCTCGGTGACCGCGAGCAGCGCCGCCGAGACGTCGCCGTGTGGAATCAGGCGCACGCGCGCGCCAGCCTCGCGGATCGCTCGGACTCCCTCCTCGTGGCGGGGGCGGTCTAGCACGACCACCATCACGTCGCCAATCGCGTGTCCCTTGCGAGCCGCGATCAGCTTCACGGTCTCGGCCAGCGGGCGATCGAGGTCGAGCAGATCGGCGACCTCCGGGGCGGCTGCCATCTTCTCCATGTACACGCACGGGCCGGGGTCGAACATCGTCCCCTTGCTCGACAGCGCGATCACCGCCAGCGCGGAGGGCATCCCGTGTGCCGCGAGAGTCGTTCCCTCGAGCGGGTCGACGGCGATGTCGACTTCCGGTGGCGAGCCGTCTCCGATCCGCTCGCCGTTGTAGAGCATCGGCGCCTCGTCCTTCTCCCCCTCGCCGATCACGACGGTGCCGTCCATCGAGATCGAATGCAGCGCGTATCGCATCCCGTCCACCGCGGCCTGGTCGGCTGCCTCCTTGTCGCCGCGACCGACCAGCGGCGCTGCCGCCAGCGCGGCGAACTCGGTGACGCGCACCAGCTCGAGCGCAAGGTTGCGGTCCGGGCGCGTGTGGTCGGCTTCGCTCACCGGCGGAAACCTACACGAGCCCACTAGGATGCCTTGCGATGACCGAGATCGGCTTCGTCGGCTTGGGCAAGATGGGCGGGAACATGGTTCGCCGCATCCGCCGCGACTCCGATCACGGCGTGGTCGCCTTCGACTTCGACAAGAACGCTGTGGCGCTGGCGGTGAAGAACGGCGCCCGCGGCGCTGGATCGCTTGCCGACCTGGTGAAGAAGCTCGCGCCGCCGCGCATCGTCTGGATCATGGTCCCCGCCGGCGATCCCACCGAGCAGACTGTGCAGAAGCTCGCGAAGCTGCTCGACCGCGGCGACACGATCGTCGACGGCGGCAACTCCAAGTGGGTGGACGACAAGCGCCGCGCCTCCGAGCTCTCCAAACAGGGCATCCATTACGTGGACGTCGGCGTCTCGGGCGGGGTCTGGGGGCTCGAGGTGGGCTACTGCATGATGGTGGGCGGGCCGCAGGCGGCCGTCAAGCGGCTGGGGCCCATCCTCGACGTGCTCGCCCCGCCCACGAGCACCGACAGCGTGGCCGCGATCGGCGAGCGTGGCTGGCTTCGCTTCGGCGGCGCCGGCGCCGGGCACTACGTGAAGATGGTCCACAACGGCGTCGAGTACGGGCTGATGCAGGCTTACGCCGAGGGCTTCGACGTCTTTGACGCCTGCGAGTACGAGCTCGACAACGCCAAGATCGCCCACCTGTGGAACCAGGGCTCGGTGGTGCGCTCGTGGCTGTGCGAACTGGCTGCGCGCGCCTTCGAAGCCGACGGCAACCAGCTGCAGAAGATCGAGGGGTGGACCGCGGACTCAGGCGAGGGGCGCTGGACGATCGAGGACGCCACCGCCCATGACGTGCCGACGCCCGTGATCACAGCGTCGCTTTACGAGCGCTTCGCCTCGCGCGGCGGCGGCGAGTTCGCTCACCGGGTCCTTGCGGCGCTGCGCAACCAGTTCGGCGGGCACGCGGTCAAGGCGGCGCCCACGGCGGGGCCGCCATCCGCCGGCAAGCCGGCGCGGCGCGGCCGCGCGGGCGCCGCGGCCAAGCGGCGCTAGGCGATGGCTGCGATCGTCGCCGCGACCGAGCAGGACAACCCGCTCACAGCCGGTCTGGAGCGCCTCCCGGTGGCGCCGACGACGCTGACGATCTTCGGCGCCACCGGCGACCTGGCGCGACGCAAGCTGCTGCCCGCGCTCTACAACCTCGCTCACGACGGCGCGTTGCCCGAGCGCTTTCACCTGGTCGGGGTGGCGCGACGCGAAAAGGAGCACGCGGACTATCGCGCCGAGTGCGAGCAGGCCGTCCGGCAGTTCTCGCGTCGCACGCCCGACGAGGAGGTCCTGCACAGACTGCTCGAGCACGTCAGGTACGTGCCCGGCACCTTCGATGACGTCACGGTCTACGAGCGACTGGAGAAGGTGCTCGAAGGCTTCGAGGAGCACGCAGGCGAGCCGCTCAACCGTGCCTTCTATCTGTCCACCGCGCCGGCCTTCTTCCCTGTGATCGTCGAGGCGCTCGGCAGTCAGGGCCTGGCCGACCAAGAGGTAGCGCGGGCCGACGCCGACCCCGGCGCGAGCGCAGGCAGGCATGTGCGGGTGGTGATCGAGAAGCCGTTCGGGACCACGCTTGCCGAGGCGCGCGAGCTCAACCGGCGCGTGCTCTCCGTCTTCGATGAGAGCCAGGTGTTCCGCATCGACCACTACCTGGGCAAGGAGACGGTCCAGAACATGATGGCGTTTCGCTTCGCCAACGGCATGTTCGAGCCGTTGTGGAACCGCAACTACATCGACCAGGTGCAGATCACCGCGGCCGAGGACATCGGCATCGGCACTCGTGCCGGCTACTACGACCACGCGGGGGCCCTGCGCGACCTGATCCAGAATCACATGCTGCAGCTGCTCTGCCACGTCGCGATGGAGCCGCCGGTCAGCTTCACCGCGCAGGAGGTGCGCAACGAGAAGGTCAAGGTGCTCGAAGCGATCCCGGCGCCGATCGAGTCGGAGATCGACTCGATCGCCGTGCGAGCTCAGTACGGCAAGGGACACTCGGGCGGCGAGGACGTCGCCGGCTACCTGCAGGAGCCGGGTATCCCGGCTGACTCCAGCACCGAGACCTACGCGGCGCTGCGGCTGGAAGTCGACAACTGGCGTTGGGCCGGTGTTCCCTTCTATCTGCGCACCGGCAAGCGACTGGCGCGCAAAGTCACCGAGATCGCGGTCGTGCTCAAGCCGGTGCCGCACCTGGCCTTCAGCCAGGAAGGCTCGCTGGGAGTGCTGCCAAACCAGCTGATCCTCACTCTGCAGCCCAACGAGGGGGTCTCGCTGCGATTGGGGGCTAAGATCCCGGGGGCGCGGATGGTGATCCGACCCGTGCACATGGAGTTCCTCTACGGCACGGCGTTCCTCTCCCAGTCCCCAGAGGCCTACGAGCGACTGATTACCGATGCTATGCGCGGCGACGCGACCCTGTTCACACGCGACGACGAGGTCGAGGCGCAATGGCGGATCTGCGACCCGATCGTCAAAGCGTGGGAGGAGCACCCGACCAAGCTGGCGCAGTACGCGGCCGGCTCACAGGGGCCAAAGGAGGCAGCGAGCATCCTGCTGGACGGGCAGGCGTGGCGGGCGATCTGATCCTCGCCGACGCCGTCTGGAGCGCCGAGGGCACCACCCCAGACGCAATCGAAGGGGCCCTGCGGGGGTTGGTGACGCAGCGCCACTCCGAAAACGGCGGTCTGACGCCGGCGCGGGCGCTGAACATGATCGCCTTCGTGGAGAGCGGCTATGCAGGAGAGATCGCAAACCGGCTGGCCGGCGTCGGGCGCTATCACGCCTCCCGCCTGGTCGTGCTCTCCTACGAGCCCAAGCGGCGGCGTCTGGACGCGCGCGCAGTCGTCTCCACCGACAGCGAGCCCGCCGCCGGGGAGATCGGGCTGATGCGCGAGACGGTCACGGTCGAGATCGGCGCGCGCCACATCGACGACCTGGTCACGATCGTCGACCCGCTGGTCGTCACCGACCTTGCGACGCTGCTTTGGTCGCCACACGGCCATCCCGAGGCTGTCGATGAGCTGCTCGCCGTCTCGCAGGCGGTGCTCGTCGACTCGGTCGACGAGCCCTCCTGGCGAGAGGCGGTCTCACGCGCCTGCGAGCTGCGCAGCCGCGCCTACGTGGTGGACCTCGCCTGGCTGCGCTCGATCCCCTGGCGCGAGCGGATCGCCGCTAGCTTCGACCCTCCCGAGATGCGCGAGGAGCTCCACGCGATCGACAGCGTCTCGATTCGCTACCACCCCGACTCGACCGTCGCCGCCCTGCTGCTAGTCGGCTGGCTCGGCTCGCGGCTCGGCTGGCAGATGAGTCGCTTGAGCACGCCCGAGCACGGGCATGGGCACGGGCTCGGCGGCAGCGCTCGCTGCGGCGAGCGCGAGATCGCGATTCACCTGGAGCCCGCGCCCGAGCAGGAGGTCAGGGGGCTCGAGAGCGTCGCGCTTGCCACCGTGTCGGGACGACGCGTGGGGCTGCGTCGCGGACCGGGCGGGCTGCGCGCCCGGCGGCGCGATCGCCAGGGGCGCGAACGAGAATGGACGATCCTCGGCGCCTCGCGCGGGGAGAGCGGCATCCTCGGCGAGGGCATCCGCCAGTCGCTGCTGCGCGACCCCACCTACGGCCCTGCGCTGCAGGCGGCGGAGAGGATGACGCCCTGACGCTAGAGTGGGCGAGCGAAGCCATGGCACCGCTCGCGTCTCGCGACACCATCGCTCCACCGGCCCTCCCCGACGACGCCGAGGAGGCACTCGCAGCGCTCGACTCGGTCAGGGCGCGCACGCTGGAGCTGGTCTGCCACCTCGACGACGAGCGACTCGCTCGCCAGCACTCGCCGATCTTGAGCCCGCTGGTGTGGGATCTGGCCCACATCGCCGCCTACGAGGACCTGTGGCTTTGCCACCGTCACGCCGGGCTGCCGCTGCTGCGACCCGAGCTGGCGGAGATCTACGACGCATTCGAGACGCCGCGAGCCGTGCGCGGCGAGATCGAGCTGCTCGGGCCCGACGGGGCGCGCGAGTACCTGGCGGACGTGCGCGCCCACACCGCCCGCGCGCTTGGCCTCGCCGGGGTGGGTGACGGGACCCTGTTCGAGCTCGTCCTGAGACACGAGCTACAGCACACCGAGACGATGCTGCAGGCGATGGCGCTGGCCGGGCTGCTGCCGGAGCACGACACGCTGATCGGCGCCGGTTGCACGCCGCCCGGCCCGCTCCCGGGCGAGCAGCGCTGGGTCGAGATACCCGCCGGCCATTTTCAGATGGGCGCCGGACCCGACGGCTTTGCCTACGACAACGAGCGTCCCCGTCATGCCGTCGAGGTCGACGCGTTTGCGATCGCGCGCCTGCCGGTCAGCAACGGCGAATGGGCGGCGGGCGGCGGCGAGCCACGCGCAGGTGCCCCCGAGCAGCCCGTGTGTCACGTCAGCTGGCAAGAGGCCGACGCGTTCGCCCGTGCACAGGGGGCGCGGCTGCCAACCGAGGCGGAGTGGGAGCGGGCGGCGACGCTCGGCGCGCTCGAGGCAATCGGCCGTGTCTGGGAGTGGACGAGCAGCGACTTTTACGGCTATCCCGGCTTTCTCGCCCACCCCTACCGCGAGTACTCGGAGGTCTTCTTCGGCGACGCCTACAAGGTTCTGCGGGGCGGCTCGTGGGCTACACACTTCCACGTAAAGACGCTCACCTTCCGCAACTGGGATCTGCCGATCCGCAGCCAGATCTTCGCCGGGGTCCGGCTCGCCAGGGACGCGGGCTGATGGAGCCGGTGCTCGATCCCGACTGCGGCGCCCTCTCGGGCACAAGCGCCCTCCCCGAAGGGGACACGATCACGATCGACTCCTACCTGCAGGAGGGCGAGCAGCGCACGCTGGCCGAGGACGTGCTCGACGGGCTGACCAAGCCCTTCAAGGAGCTGCCGCCTAAGCACTTCTACGACACCCGCGGGGCGGAGCTTTTCGACCGCATCTGCGAGCTGCCCGAGTACTACCCGACGCGTACCGAGCGCGCGATCCTGACCGAGCACGCCGAGCGGATCGCCGCGGCGACCGAGGCTGGCGAGCTGGTCGAGCTGGGCTCCGGCACCGCCGCCAAGACGCGCGTGCTGCTCGATGCGCTGCACCGTGCCGGCACCCTGACCCGGTACGTGCCCGTCGACGTCACCGAGCAGATGGTGCGCGCGTGCGCGCAGGAGCTGACCAGCGAGTACCCGGGGCTGCGCGTGCACGGGGTGATCGGCGACTTCGAACGCCACCTCGACCGCGTGCCCGCGCCCGACGGGGTGCGCCTGGTCGTCTTCCTCGGCGGCACGATCGGCAACTTCCCGCCCGGCAGCCGGCGGCGCTTCCTGCGCGAGATCGCACGGCTACTGGCTCCCGGCGACCACCTGCTGATGGGCACCGACCTGGTCAAGGACCCCGACACCCTTACCCAGGCCTACGACGACGCGGAGGGCATCACCGCCGAGTTCAACCGCAATCTGCTGTGCGTGCTCAACCGTGAGCTCGACGCCGACTTCGACCCCGAGGACTTCGAGCACGTCGCACTGTTCGACTCCGAGCACGAGTGGATCGAGATGCGCCTGCGCGCCCGCCGCGCGCACACGACCAACGTTCGCGACCTGGGGCTCTCGGTGCGCTTCGAGGCCGGCGAGGAGATGCGCACCGAGATCAGCGCCAAGTTCACCCGTTTACGCGTGGAACAGGACCTCGCCGCCGCGGGCCTGGAGCTGGCCTCCTGGCTGACCGATCCCGACGACCTGTTCGCGCTGAGCCTCTCGCGCCCAATCGGCTGACGGGCGCCCGATCGACGGACAGCCGCCCAGTCGGCTACAAGCGCCCGGGGCCGGCCGGAAACGTAGACCTGGCGACAAGGCCTCCGGCAACGCGGCGGCCCGCTCGCACGATAGGCTCCGCGACCATGCGGATCGAGGGTAGCGGCGCACTTGTGGCCGGCGGGGCGTCCGGGCTCGGCGAGGCGACGGTCCGCGCGCTGCACGCTCGCGGCGCCGTCGTGACCGTCGCCGACCTCAACGCCGAGAAGGGAGAGGCGGTCGCCGACGAGCTTGACATCGGCTTCGTGCAGTGCGACGTGCGCGAGGAGGCCCAGGTCCAGGCCGCCGTCGATCGCGCCGCCGCCGCAGGGGGCGGGCTGCGAATCTCGGTCTGCTGCGCCGGCATCGGTTGGGCGCAGAAGGTCGCCGGCTCCAAGGGAGCACATCCGCTGCTGCCGTTCGAGACGACGATCGCGATCAACTTGATCGGCACCTTCAACGTCCTGCGCGTCGCCGCGACGGCGATGATCGCCGCCGACCCGCTCGACGACGGCGAACGCGGTGTCTGCGTCAACACTGCCTCGATCGCCGCTTTCGACGGGCAGATCGGACAGATCGCCTACTCGGCCTCCAAGGGCGGGGTGGTTGGGATGACGCTTCCAGCGGCGCGCGACCTGGCGCAGCAGGGGATCCGTGTCAACACGATCGCGCCCGGGCTGTTCGACACTCCCCTGCTGGCGGCGCTGCCCGAGGAGGCCCGTCAGCGACTGGGCGCAGGGGTGCCATTCCCGCAGCGACTGGGCTCGCCGGCGGAGTACGCCGAGCTTGCCTGCCACATAGTCGAGAACCGGGTGCTCAACGGCGAGACGATCCGGCTCGACGGCGCCCTGCGGATGCCCCCGCGCTGAGCGGCCCCAACCCGCGACGAAGGCCCGACCGAACGAAAGGGCTGACGCGTCGCCGCGCGGTGCAGCGGCACAGTGGGGCGGACAGGCATGGCGCCCGCCCCAGAGCGTCTGCCTACAGCCGTTCCACCATCATCGCCATGCCCATCCCGCCGGCGACGCACATCGACTCGATCCCGAGCTTGCCGCCCTTGGTCTCCAGGTCGTTGAGCAGAGTCGTCATGATCCGCGCGCCGGTCATCCCGAACGGGTGACCGAGGGCGATCGCGCCGCCGAACGGGTTCAGCTGCTCCTCCACGATTCCCAGCTCTTTCATGCACGGGACGATCTGGGCGGCGAACGCCTCGTTGATCTCGACGACGTCGATCTCCTCGATCTTCTTGCCGGTCTTCTCGAGCAGCGCTTTGATCGCGGGGATCGGGCCGACGCCCATGATCTCCGGGCGGATCGCCGCGACCGTCGAGGCGATGATCCGCGCGCGCGGTTGCAGACCCAGCTCGGTGGCCTTTTCCTCGGACGTCACGAGCACTGCGGCGGCGCCGTCGTTGAGCGGGCAGGCATTGCCGGCCGTGACGGTGCCGTCCTCCTTGAACACCGGTTTGAGCGCCGCGAGCTTCTCGATCGTCGTTCCGGGACGCGGGCCGTCGTCCTTGCTCACGACCGTCTCGGCGACTTCGATCTCGTTGCCCTCCTTGTCGACGTCTTTGTGAGCCGGGACGGTGACCGGGACGATTTCCTTGTCGAAGTGGCCGCTCTCCTGCGAGGCCACCGCGCGCGTCTGGGAGATCAGCGCCCACGCGTCCTGGGCCTCGCGGCTGACGCCCCGTTCCTGCGCGACGTTCTCGGCTGTCATCCCCATCGGGATGTAGACGTTGCAGATCGAGCCCTCAGAGCCGTCGACCTTCGGGTTGAACTCGAACTGGCTACCGCGGCCGGCGCGCGAGACGGCCTCGACGCCCGCCGCGACGTAGACGTCGCCCTCGCCGGCTTTGATCGCGTGGAAGGCCATCCGGATCGTCTGCAGCGAGGAGGCGCAGAAGCGGTTGACGGTCGTGCCGGGGACCGAGAAGTCATAGCCGGCGAGCAGCAGGGCGATTCGGCCGACGTTGTAGCCCTGCTCGCCCTCGCCGTAGCCACAGCCCATCATCACGTCGTTCGGCCGCGCCTGCTCGGCGAGAAACGGGTTGCGCTCCAAGAGCGCCCGCAGCGGGATCGCCGCCAGGTCATCGGCGCGCAACGACTTCAGTGAACCCTTGGCCGCCCGTCCGATGGGCGTGCGAATGGCGTCGACGATCACAGCTTCGGGCATCTCTAGCGGTCTCCTTGGGTCGGTGTGGGGACCGCGGAGACTACAGATCGAGCCTGCTCACCCCGAGCTCGTCAAAGCCCACGTGGTGCGCGAGCTCGTGGCGGACCGTGCGCGTCACCTGCGCGCGCAGCAGGTCGGGGTCGTGGCCGAAGTCTCGCCGCAGGGTGTCGCGAAAGATCACGATCCGGTCGTGCACGTCCTCGCGCGCCACCGTGCCGCCCTGGTAGAGGCCGTAGGCGCCGCGCGCGCGACCCCCGTCCGAGATCACGACGGCGACGTGCGCCAGCGCGTTTCGCAGCAGGTCGGGCAGGTCGTCTAGCGCGTCGCGCACCAGCTCTTCGAAGTCGGCGTCGTCGAGCGGGTCGAGCGCCATGAACTCGGCTTCGTCGGGGTCGACCGACAGGCCCTCGCGCGCCAGGCGCTCGGACTCGCGCACGATCTCTTCGAACTCCTGCTCGGATTCGGGGTTGCGCCAGTTGCCCAGGCGCACGGCGAAGTAGGCGAAGGCGGCGCTGAGCAGCGCCACGAAGGCGATCGCCAGCACGATCTCCTCGATCGCCCGGACGATCCCGATCGTGGACAGACCCTGACCGACGACCAGCACCGCCACTCCGACGGTCAGCGCCACCAGGGCGGCTGCCGCTATGCGACCGCCAGGACCGGGGGCGTTCGGTGTCCTCGGCCTGCGCATCGCGGTTCGGCCGCGGCCTACTTGAGCGTGCGGGCGATCACGACCCGCTGGATCTCGTTGGTTCCCTCGTAGATCTGGGTGATCTTGGCGTCTCGCATCATGCGCTCCACGGGGTACTCCTTGACGTAACCGTAGCCGCCGAGCACCTGAACCGCCTCGACCGTGACCGCCATCGCGGTGTCCGAGCAGAACACCTTGGCCATCGAGGAGTACTTGGCGCGCTGCGGGTGTCTCTGATCGGCCATCGCGCAGGCCTTGTAGAGCAGCTCGCGCGCCGCCGCGGTGCGGATTTCCATGTCGGCGAGCTTGAACTCGATCCCCTGGAAATCGCCGATCGGGCGGCCGAACTGCTTGCGCTCGCGCGAGTAGGCGACCGCGTAGTCGGTCGCCCCCTGGGCGATCCCGACCGCCTGCGCCGCCGCGCCGAGGCGCGTGCGCTCGAGAGTGGTGAGCGCGACCCGCAGGCCACGGCCGACCTCGCCGAGCACGTTCTCCTGCGGTACGCGGACGTCCGCGAACACCGGTTGGCCCGTCGGCGAGGCGCGGATGCCGAGCTTGTGCTCGAGCTTGCCGACGCTGAAGCCGGGGCGGTCTGCCTCGACGATGAACGCCGTGATCCGTTTGCTCTCGCGGTCGGTGACCGCGAAGGTGACGTAGAAGTCGGCGATCCCGAGGTTTGAGATCCAGTTCTTGGTGCCGTTGATCACCCATTCGCCCTCGCCGGAGCCCGGCTTGCCCGGACCGTCCCAAACGGCGCTGGTCTGCATGCCGGCCGGGTCCGAGCCCGCTTCGGGCTCGGACAGCGCGAACGCCGGCGACCACTCCCCGGACGCACAGCGGGGCAGGAAGCGCTCCTTCTGCTCGTCTGAGCCGAAAAGCTGGATCGGCAGCGTGCCTAGCTCCTGCACCATCAGGATCAGTGCCACCGCGGCATCGACCTTGGCGATCTCCTCGACGGCCATGTTCAGCATCAGCGTGCCGGTGCCGGTGCCGCCGTACTCGGTCGGAAACGGCAGGCCGAGAACGTCCTGCTCCGCCAGCAGCTTGCGCAGGTCCCACGGGTACTCGGCGTTCTCGTCGATCTCTGCGCTGCGTGGGGCGATCTTCTCACGCGCAATCTGGGCGATCGTGGCGCAGAAGTCGAGGTGCTCCTGGGGGATCGTGTAGAGGTCGGTGGCGGTCTCTTGCATGGTCTGCTGATCCTAGTCGGAGCGCTAGGCTCATGCTGCCGTGAGCGCCACCAAGACCGACATCCACCCGGCCGAGCTGGCCGATCTGATGGGCCGCGACGAGGACCTGCAGGTGATCGACGTGCGCGAGACCTACGAGCGCGACGCCGGGCACATCGCCGGCACCGTGCACATCCCGATGGTGGAGCTGACCGCCCGGGCGGACGAGATCGACCGCGAGCGACCGGTGGTCTTCTATTGCCGCGTCGGCGCGCGCTCGGACATGGCCGCGCAGGCCTTTCGCGCCTCCGGCTATGACGCCCGGTCGATGACCGGCGGGCTGGTCCGCTGGGCGAAGGAGGACCGTCCGCTCTCACCGGCGGACGGACACGTCGCAGATCACTGACGCACCCGACACTCACGCACTACGCACGACCACTGACACACCAGGCACGACTACCGACGCACACGCACGACCGTTGACCGCGAAGACCACTGACCAGGAGAACGAGATGGACGCATCCGAGTATCCGCAGGTGATCGTCGGCGCGGGGTATGCCGTGGCGCCCGACCTCGACGCTCTCGGCGAGGGGTATGGCTTTCGCAAGCTGCGCAAGGGGCTTGGCGTGACGGCCTTCGGCATCAACGTGATCTCGATGCCGGCGGGATACGAAACCGGGTCGCACTACCACGACGAGCAGGAGGAGACTTACTTCGTGCACCGCGGCGAGATCGAGATGGAGTTCGGCGACGGCAGCACACAACGCCTGCGCGAGGGCGGCTCAGCGCGCGTGGACGCCGCCACGCTGCGCAAGGTGCGTAACGTCGGCGTCGGCGACGCCGTCTACCTGTGCGCCGGCGGCAAGGACGGCTACGTGGGGCGCGACGGTCGGATGGCTGACGGCGAGCAGCGAGTCAGCGGACCGCCTGGCGCCGCCTGAGACCGACGCCCACGCGTCAGCGGCGGGCGGACCTGCGGTCGGGGTGGCGGGGGCGGTGGAGGCGCGGACGGTGGCGTCACGCTCGCGCTTCTCTCATCCCGGCGGCGGGGCGCCGCGCGGGTGTCAATACAGCAGTTCCTTGACGTAGCGCTGGTGCAGCTTGCCAAGCGCCGTGCGCTCGGGGTGAATTCCCAGACCGTGGAAGATGCCGCTGGAGACCGGCGCCCAGGCGACGATAAAGTAGAGGCCGAGCAC
The DNA here is from genome assembly GCA_036269375.1 of Solirubrobacteraceae bacterium. Lineage (GTDB taxonomy): Bacteria > Actinomycetota > Thermoleophilia > Solirubrobacterales > Solirubrobacteraceae > Palsa-744. The sequence continues at coordinate 437 of DATASE010000068.1, read as the reverse complement.
GAGCGCGACGCGGCGCAGGCGCACGCTGCCGGCCAGCGCGACCAGCGGCAGCAGCCACAGGACGTACCACGGCAGCGCCCAGCTGAGCGTGACCAAGAGCGCCACCGTGGCCCATGCGGCCGGCGTCAACGGCTCGCGGCGGCGATACGCCCACACCGTGCACCAGGCGATCGCCGCCAGCAGCACGGCGCTCAGCACAAGCCGTAGCCATTCTGTCTCTCCGCCCTGCAGGAGCGCGAGACCGAGCAGGTTGGGGAAGCTGTACATCGTCACCAGTCGGCCCTGGGTGGCCAGGTCGGGGAGGTGGGCGCCAAACGCCGCGACGCTCGCCGCGCCCCACACGAGCGCCGCAAGCGCCATCCCGGCGAGCGTCTGCACGAGCTCGCGTCGCCGCGCCAGCCGCTCGGGCTTGCCGCTGGCCCTTCGCAGCTCGGCCA
>DATASE010000067.1:0-3604 GCA_036269375.1 Solirubrobacteraceae bacterium | reverse complement strand
GACGCGTCCTATAACGGACCCGCCACGAGCACGACGACGCTCACACACGCATTTCCCCAAAACAGACACGCGAAAAACGACTCCCTCTCAGAAGCGACCCGGTCCCTCTCCCAAGGTCCCCGTCTAACGTTCAGCTGCCGGCCACGCGGACCGACCCGATACCCGACCTTATGTCAGTCCGGCAACTCTGTGTTGGTTGCCGCCATCGGGTACTTATACACGTGGCGGCCGGCGTTGTCAACCCCCTCGATCGATCGCCCACCGAGAGATACGGCGGGCAGAGAGGTCCTCACTCCTGGGTCGGTACCTCGACCACCCCATGCGGCGCCCCCAGCTCCGCCAGCCGCGCCAGGAACGGCGCCGGCGCAAACGCCTCGGGGCCGAGCACGCCACTGCCCTTCCACAGCCCGGCATCGAGCAGCTCCAATGCCACCACTGGGTTGATCGCGGTCTGCCACACGACTGCCTGGCTGCCGTACTCGCGCATCGTGTGCTCGTTGTCGACCACGTGGTACAGGTAGGTCGAGCGCGGCTCGCCCCCCTTGCCGGTCCCCCGCACCCACGTGCCTGCGCACGTGCGCCCGGTCATCCGCTCCCCCAGCTTGGCCGGGTCGGGCAGTGTCGCGGCCACAACGTCGCGCGGAGCGACTCGGACGCGGCCGTCCTTCCCGCCGCCACCGCGCACGCTCACAGCCTCAGTGGAATCCAGCCCCAGCTTGTGCAGCGTCTTCAGCACGTCGATGAACTCCTGCCCCAGGCCGTACTTGAACGTCACCCGCTCGCAATCCACCCAGCGCGGGATCAGCACGACCTCCTCGTGCTCGACGTTGACGCACTCCACGCGCCCGATCCCCTCGGGAAACTCGAACACCTCTGGCTCTGAGAACGGGGCCGTCGTGTAGAAGCCGCGCTCGCGCTCCCAGATCAGCGGCGGGTTCAGGCACTCCTCGATCGTCGTCCAGATCGAGAAGGTCGGCGCAAAGTCGTAGCCCTCGACCACCAGGTCGGCGCCGTCGCGCACCCCGACCTCCTCGATCTGCGAAAACAGCTCCTCAGCGGCGTGGCGCGCGAACACGTCCGACAGGCCGGGCTCGACCCCCATCCCCACGAGCGCGAGCAGACCCTGCTCCGCCCACTGCTCGCTCTGCGCCAGCTGCAGGTCGCCGAGCATCACGCCCGGCAGCTCGTACGGGCGCTGCGGGTGCGGGTACGACAGGGTCATCGCCATGTCCAGGTAGGTGACCCGCGCCTGAAAGCAGGCGGTGAAGATCGGCTCGTTGAAGCGCGGGTCGCAGGCGTTTAGGACCGCGTCGGGGCGCACCCGCTCGATCAGCCGCACGAGCGTGTCGCGGTCCGAGGCGTCCACGCGCTCGGCGCTGAAGCGATCGGCTTCCCCGAGGCCCGCGACCACGTCGTGCGCACGCGCGGGCGAGACGTCGGCCACGGCGACGTGCTCGAAGGCCGGGCGCCGCTGCGCGATCGCGGCAAACGCCGCACCGACACCGCCGGCTCCGACCACGAGCACGCGCATCTGCCCAGTGTTGCGCAAAAACGCTCTGCTGCCTTCCCGAGCGCCGGTCGCATGCGTTCACACAGTGTTGCGCAGATTGCTCAGCAGTCCAATCCCATCATCGTGGTATTCTCCTACCATGCAAATGACAATTGACCGTGCCGGGCGTGTGGTGATACCGAAGCCTCTACGCGACCAGTTGGGATTCTCGGCAGGCAAGTCGCTCCAGGCGGAGGTCGTCGATAGCCATCTGGAGCTGTGGGTGCCCTATGAGCCGGCCAAGCTCGTGGAGGGTCCCAACGGACCGTCCATCGCCGCCACCGGCACGCCGATCGGCGACGAGGACGTACGCCGTACGCTGGAAGCGGTGCGCGAGCACAGGTGAGCGCAGCGGCTGCAACCGGGCGTGCGCCCGACTCCAGCATCGCGATCGCCGCATTGCTCTCCGACCACACGGCATTCCAGGCGGCAAGCGAAGCCTTGACCACGTGTACGACGACGATCGGCCACGTGGCAGCCGAGACCTACAGCGTCCTCACGCGGCTGCCTCCCCCACACCGGACCGACGCGGCCACGGCGGCCGAGGCTCTTGCTCGGCGGCTTCCGCGCACGCACGTAACGCTCCAGGCAAGCGGTTACCAGGGCGCACCCGCGCGCCTCGCCGAAGCCGGCGTCAGCGGCGGCGCGACCTATGACGGGCTCATTGCCCTGACCGCACTCGAGCACAATCTGGAGCTGCTCTCGCGCGACCAGCGCGCGGCGCGCACATACCAGGCCCTCGGCGCGCGTTTCCGCCTGATCGGGTAGATCCTCGCCGACGCCTCGCCTCGCCTCGGCCGGACCTGCGCGTCGCGATCTACGCCACGACCGCGTCCGCCGAGATCGCGGCGTGGATCGCCGCCCCGCGCTCGCTCAGCCGCCAGGCGTTCGGTCCGCCGCGGACATGCCCACCGCCGACGTTCTCCACCAGGCCGCACTCCTGCAGCCGGTGCAGCAGCCGCGAGGCCTGGCCGTTATCGACGATGCCAGCGCTGTCGGCGATGTGGCGGTTGGACGCCCCCGGGCACTCAGCGATCGTCGCGAGGACCCGGGCGGTGCGGTACGTGAACCGGATCGGTAGGTCTTTGAACGGGTCCGTGCTGGCGTTCGGGGACCGTTGCGTGCCCGCTGGCGCCGGTCGCTCCAGCTCGCGCCGCGCCGCCGCCGCGCCGAGGTATGGGTGCACGATCATGCCGGTCAGCGGCCCGAGGAGGTCGAGCACCGAGCCGGGGGTGGCGCCATTCGTGCTCGCCTCGCCACCGGTCGCTGCGTGGCGGTCGAGCAGACGCGTGTGGATCACTGACAGGACGCCGCCAACCACCCCCTGCCCTGTCAGCGGCGGCGGCTCGGCCCCGGGCCGCACTCCCCCGCGGCCCTCCTCGACCGCATCTGCCAGCACCTCGAGCACTCCGCGGCGCCGGGCGAGCGCGACCGGGCCGCCGGCGGCGACCTCGACCACGCACAGTCGCGCCCGCGCCGGGTCCGCATCCAGCTGCTCCAGCAGCGCTGCCAGCGCGGCGCGCACCCGCTCGCGCCAGCTGCCTGGCCCGCGGAAGGCCCGCTCGACCGGCGCGCCGATCCTCCGCACAGCGTCGTCGAACGCAGCCAGGAGGCACGCCTCGCGGTCGGCGAACAGCTCGTAGAAGGTGCGTCGAGACACCGCCGCCTGCTCGCACACGCGGCCCACGGTCGCCGACTCGAGTCCCCCGTCGGCCACCACTTCACAGAAGGCGTGCAACAGCCGATGCCTCTGCATGTCCTCGACGCCGCCACCCAGGCGACCGGTCTGGATGCTCGCTCGCGTGGTGGTGGGGCGAGCGCTCATCGCTATTTCCTCTTCTTCTTGTGCTTTGGCTTCTTCTTTGCCTTGTGTGCCTTGGGGCAGCCGGTGGCGGTGATCGCCGTGGCTTGCTTGAAGGTCATGCCGTTTTGGGCTGTGAAGCTGGTCGGCATCTTTAGTTTGAGGTTGCAGAGGCTGCCGACTGCCGCGAGGGCGCTGTTGGGTCCTTGGGGTAGCGTCAGTTCGAAGCTGCCGACGGGCTGGTCGGGGACGGT
>DATASE010000066.1:0-1716 GCA_036269375.1 Solirubrobacteraceae bacterium | reverse complement strand
CTCGGCGCGGCGCTGCAGACCGGCTACCTGCACGCGCTGCGCGAGGGCTATGAGGCCTGCGCCCACCTCGACGCCGACGGCCAGCACACGCCGCACGAGGTGGCGCGGCTGCTGGAGGAGATCTACGGCGACCGCGCCGACCTGGTGATCGGCTCGCGCTACCGCGACCCCGGCAAAGCCGAGAGCGACGACTACAAGCCGACGCTCTCGCGACGGATCGGCACCGGCGTCTTCCGCTTCTTCCTCACCCTGGCGACGCGCCAGCGCTTCACCGACACGACCAGCGGCATGCGCGCTGCCAACCGCAAGGTGATGGCGCTCTTCAGCGAGCACTACTCACCCGACTTCGCCGAGATCGAGTCGCTGCAGCTCGCCGTGCGCGAGGGGCTGCGGGTCGAGGAGCTGCCGGTGCGGATGCTCGAGCGCGCCGGCGGCAGCTCCTTCCTGACGCCGCTGCGCTCGGCCTTCTTCATCTTCAAGGGAATGATCGTGCTGCTGGTCGGCCAGTTCCGCCCCCGCCACGCCGAGGCGAGCGAGCGATGAACGCGCTCCTGCTCGCGGTGAGCGAGACGCCGAAGGTCCACCTCACCTCGCAGACCCGGATCATCGCCGCGGTCCTGGCACTTGCCTTCATGGGCCTGGTGCTGGAGCTGATCCGCCGCGACAAACTGCAGGAGCGCTTCAGCGTCGTCTGGTTCGTCGCCGGCCTGGGGATGCTGATCGGCGCCGCCTTCCCTGGCCTGCTGACCCTGGTCGCCGACGCGATGGGCGTGCGCGATACGAACGTGGCCCTCTTCTCGATCGTGCTCCTCTTCCTGCTCGGCCTGGCGCTCAACTTCAGCGTGACGATGTCGCGCCAGGCGGCCCAGATAACCCGTCTCGCTCAGGAGCGGGCGCTGGAGAAGGCCGCCGCTCAGGCCCGCTCAGGCGAAAACGGCAGCAAGGCGGAAGGCGAGCGCCTCCAGGGCTAGCTCCTCGGAGACGTTGAGGTCGAGGCGGCGGCGGGTGTCCTGAACCAGCTCAGCGGCGCGGCGGGGACGAGCTGGGTCGAGGGTCGCCGCGCGGGACTGCAGCTCGGCGAGATGGTCACGGTTGAAGACGAGCTCGTCGGCGCCCGATGAGGTCGCGGCGAGGTCGCGGAACCAGCTGGCGCCGAGCTCGAGGGCGAGGTCGAGTGTCTCGGTGCGCCGGCGGCGGCCGGCGCGTTTGGCTTCGTCGCCGATGTCGCGGGCGCTGCGTTTGACGCCGGCCTCGGTTTCTGCGTCGAGCAGATCACGGGTCGTCGCTTCGGCTTCCTCACCGACGGACTCGGCGGTCTTCAGAACCTTCTGCCAGTCGCTCTCCAGTTCCAGCGCCGCCGCGCGGAGCTGGCGGCCCGAGTCCGAGAGCAAGAAGCGAGCGCGGGCCACGTCGCCGGCTGAGAGGCGGGCGGCCGCTGCAACTTCGTTCGCGGGAGCTTCACTGCCCAAGGCGGCTTCGACGGCCTCCGGCGGCAGCGGGGCGAAGTCGATCGGCTGACAGCGAGAGGCGATCGTCTCCAGCAGGGCCGAGGGCTCGGAGGTGAGCAGCAGGATGTGGACGAAGTCCGGCGGCTCCTCCAGGGTCTTGAGCAGGGCGTTCTGGCTCTCGTCGCGCATCTGCTCGGCGGCCTCGATCACGAAGACCCGCTTCTCGGCTTCGAAGGGCCGATAAGAGGAAGCGCGGATGATGCGCTCG
>DATASE010000065.1:0-4792 GCA_036269375.1 Solirubrobacteraceae bacterium | reverse complement strand
CCCGCCAGCGCCGCGTTCTCGGTGGGAACACGAACCGTCATGTCGTTGTGGAGGATCTTGATCGTGAGGTACTCGCGCCGTTCGCCGAGCATCTCCATCTCCTCCTTCTTCAGCACCTTGCCGGCGCCGTGATGGGGGTAGACGACATGATCGCCGAGCTCGAACTCGATGAACTCGACTTCGCGAGTTACCTCGAGCTCGCCCTCCAACGCGTCCTCTTGAATTGCTTGTGGCGGAATGGTGTTCTCCTTTGTTTCGGCCGGCCTGACTGGTCGGCCCGTCTTCAAGTCTGTAGGTAGCGATCCACGAGGTTGATCTCCTGCAGGCGGCGCAGGCCCTCGCGGATGTCCTTGGCTCTGATCTCGCCGACTCCCTCGACCGCCTCCAGCGCGGAGTCGGTGGCGGCGAGCAGCTCGTCGAGGCCTCCGAACTCGCTGACGATCTCGGTGACGACGATCTTCGGCAGCCTGGGGATACGCCCGAGCACCCGGTAGCCGCGAGGCGACACCGGGTAGTCGAGCGTATTCAGCTTGCGGTCATAGCCCAGCAGCTCGGCGAGGCGGCCAAAGTCGAGCAGATCCTGGTGGGCCAGCCGGCCGATCTCCTCCAGGCCGGCGGCGAAGGCCTCGTCTGAGTAGTCGAACAGGTAGTCGCGCACGAGCGCGGCCTTTTCGGCCGCCGTGCCAACGGTCGTCTCCTCGAGCTGCATCTCGATCAGGCGACCCTCGCTGCCCAGCTCGACGATGTAGCGCTCGATCTCCACGGCCATGCGCGTGACCAGCTCCGAGCGCTGCAGCACCGTCAGCACGTCGTGCAGCGTCGCGCCGCCCTCGAACTCCAGCGCCGTCAGGCGCGTGGCCACCTGATCCAGGCGCGTGCGGTACTTGTCGAGCGTCGCCAGCGCCTGGTTGGCCTTGGCCAGCACGACCGGAATGTCCTCGAGGATGTACTTGGCGCCGTCGACGTAGACCGAGACGACCTCGCGCCTCTGCGAGATCGCGATCACCAGCGCCTCGGTCTGCTTGGAGACGCGCTCGGCCGTGCGATGGCGAGTGCCCGTCTCGTGCGAGAGAATCGTCGGATCGGGCATCAGCTGGACGTTCGCCATGGTGATCTTCGTCGCGCTGGCGTTGAGAATGATCGCTCCGTCCATCTTCGCCACCTGGTAGAGGAAGGCTGGCGTGTAGTCGATCTCCAGCTTCAGCCCGCCCGAGTTGAGAAAGCTCAGGTCTTCGGGCTCGCCGATTACGATCAGCCCGCCGGTGCGCGCGTGCAGGATGCTGTCGATCCCCTCGCGCAGAGCCGTGCCTGGAGCGATCATCTCCAGCGCCTTCATCAACCCCGGCTCCGGCCTTACTTCCGTATAGAAATCTTCGCCGGATCGCAGGGCCACAATCCCCCATTCTAGGGCATTTAGCGTTCCTTTAGCGCCTCCTGGGCGGGCGCGCGAAACAGTCAGGCGACAGCTTGTGTCAAGCGTCTGGAGCCTGCGGGCAGCGCCAGCGCCAGCGCATCGCGCAGCGTCGCCGCCTCGCGCGCCCCTGCGCCGCTGTCAAGTGGTGCGATCACGTCGCTGCAGCCGTGCTTTGTGGCCTCTTCCAGGCGCCGCTCGGGGTGGCCCACCCAGCGCAGCTCTCCCGTCAGCCCCAGCTCGCCGAAGCAGGCACGTGGCGTGCCCGCCAGGGCCACGCCGCGGCTGGCGCTGGCGACCGCCAACGCGACCGCCAGGTCGCAGCCCGGCTCGTCCACGCGCACACCCCCGACGACGTTGACGAACACGTCAGAGCCGCCCGTGCCGATGCGACCGTGGCGGCCGAGAATCGCCAGCACGAGCGCCAATCGGTTGCGATCGAGCCCTGAGACCACACGTCGCGGTTGCTCGAGCTCAGACGGTGCGACCAGCGCCTGCACCTCAACCAGCAGCGGCCGTGAGCCCTCCATCGCCGCCAGCACCACACTGCCGGGCGCGCGCGTGGCCTCGGCGACGAAACGTGCCGAGGCGTCGAGCACCTCGACCAGGCCGCCCTGGCGCATCTCGAACAGGCCGGCCTCGTTGGTCGAGCCGAAGCGGTTCTTCAGCGCGCGCAGCTCGCGATAGGGCCGCTCGCGCTCGCCCTCGAACTGCAGCACGCAGTCGACCAGATGCTCGAGCACGCGCGGGCCGGCCAGCGCGCCCTCCTTGGTCACGTGGCCGACGAGTATCACCGCCGTACCGCGCGACTTGGCCAGTTCCATGATCTGCCCCGCCACCTCGCGCACCTGCCCTACCGAGCCCGGCGCACCGCTCAGCTCGCCCGAGTTGAGCGTCTGCACGGAGTCGATCACGCATGCGGCCGGCGCTTCGGCGGCGATCGTGTCGAGCACGGTGTCGAGGTCGGTCTCGGCGAGGATCGGCACGCGCAGCGCGCCTGGGCCCAACCGCTCGGCGCGCAGCCTGACCTGCTCAGCCGACTCCTCGCCGCTGACGTACAGCGTGCGATGGCCGGCCTGCTGCAGGTGGCCGAGCGCCATGTTCGTCAGCGTCGACTTGCCGATGCCCGGCGAGCCGCCGAGCAGCACCAGCGACCCCGGCACCAGGCCGCCGCCGAGTACGCGGTCGAGCTCGCCGATGCCCGTCGACATGCGCTCCAGCGGCGCCGCGCCAACCTCGCGCAGCGGCTTTGCCGCGAGCGTCGGGCGCCGGCGCGGACCGTCTTCGCCGCGCCCGAGCGCCGTCGGTCCCCGACTGCCCGCCCGGCGTCCCGCCGCGCGTCCCTTGGCGCGCGCCCCGCCGGCCGGCAGGCGCTCCTCGATCAGCGTGTTCCACGCCTCACAGCCAGGGCACTGGCCGTGCCACTGCGCCGACTGCAGGCCGCACTCAGAGCAGCTGTATGCCGTTTCACGGGCCATCCCCTGAGCCTACGTTGCCCAGGGGACGCCTCTCGCTGCGCTACTCGCCCTCGGGCTCGGCGACCGGCGCGGTGTCGTCCGCCGGCGCGTCCTCGCCCTCGGTCAGCTCATCGGCACCGCCTTCGGCGCCGACGCCAACGGGTGTCTTCTGCTTCTTGGGCTTGACGATCGTCAGGCGTACCTCGTCACCCTCCTCGCCCTCGGGCTTGGGGTCGATCACGACGGTCGCTCCGGGCGTCAGCTGCTCGCGCAGCACGAAGTCTGCGAGCGGGTCCTCGATGTAGCGCTGGATCGCACGGCGCAGCGGGCGTGCACCCATCGACGGGTCCCAGCCCTTCTCCACCAGCAGATCCTTGGCCTCGCCCGTGAGCTCCAGCTGCAGCTCGCGCTCGGCCATCGACTCGCGAATGCGCAGAAGCAGCAGCTCGACGATCTGCTTGATCTCCTCCTTCTGCAGCTTGTGAAAGACGATCACGTCGTCGATGCGGTTGAGGAACTCCGGCCTGAAGACCTTCTTCAGCTCCCCCATGATTCGCGCCTTCATGTCGTCGTAGGTGATGCCGGTCTCGTCCTCGGAGACCGCGAAGCCCAACGGCGTGTTGCGCGCGATCTCCGCGGCGCCGATGTTCGACGTCATGATCACGATCGCGTGGCGGAAGTCCACCGTGCGCCCCTGCGCGTCGGTGAGCCGTCCGTCCTCGAGGATCTGCAGCAGGATGTTGAAGACGTCCGGGTGGGCCTTCTCGATCTCGTCGAGCAGCAGCACGCTGTAGGGCTTGCGCCGTACGGCCTCGGTCAGCTGACCGCCCTCGTCGTAGCCGATGTAGCCGGGAGGCGAGCCGACCAGGCGCGACACCGCGTGCTTCTCCATGTACTCGGACATGTCGATGCGGATCATCGCGTCGTCGTCGCCGAACAGGAACTCCGCCAGCGTGCGCGCCAGCTCGGTCTTGCCCACGCCCGAGGGGCCGAGGAAGATGAACGAGCCGGTCGGGCGCTTGGGGTCCTTCAGGCCGGCGCGCGAGCGGCGTATCGCCTTGGAGATGACCTCGATCGCCGGGTGCTGGCCGATCACGCGCTTGTGCAGTTCGTCCTCCATGCGCATCAGCTTCTGCGTCTCGGCCTCGGTCAGCTTGAACACCGGAATGCCGGTCCACATCGAGACGATGTCGGCGATCTCCTCTTCGCCGATCGACGGACGCTCGCCACCGCTCTCGCCCGATTCCCACTCCTGCTCGAGCTCGCGTTTCTTGTTCGTCAGCTTGCGCTCGGTGTCGCGCAGCGCGGCGGCCTTCTCGAACTCCTGCGCCTCGATCGCCGCCTCCTTCTCGCGGCGCGTGGTCTCGACCTCGCCCTCGAGCTCGCGGTTGGCCGGCGGCGAGGTCATCGACTTGATGCGCATGCGCGATGCCGCCTCGTCGATCAGGTCGATTGCCTTGTCGGGCAGAAAGCGGTCTGAGATGTAGCGACTGGCCAGTTCGCCGGCGGCGCGCAGCGCCTCGTCGGTGATCTGCACCTTGTGGTGCTGTTCGTAGCGGTCGCGCAGGCCCTTGAGGATTTCCACCGTCTGGTCGACGGTCGGCTCGTCCACGCGGATCTGCTGGAAGCGGCGCTCCAGCGCCGAGTCGCGCTCCAGGTACTTGCGGTACTCCTCGAGCGTCGTCGCGCCGATCGTCTGCAGTTCGCCGCGCGCGAGCGCCGGCTTGAGGATCGACGCAGCGTCGATCGCGCCCTCGGCCGCGCCGGCTCCGACGAGGTTGTGGAGCTCGTCGATGAACAGGATGATGTCGCCGCGCTGGGTGATCTCCTTCATCACCTTCTTGAGGCGCTCCTCGAACTCGCCGCGGTACTTCGAGCCGGCGACCAGGGCCGCCAGGTCGAGCGTGTAGATCTGCTTGTTCTT
>DATASE010000064.1:0-25737 GCA_036269375.1 Solirubrobacteraceae bacterium | reverse complement strand
CGCCGAGCTCGGCTGGGGCGGCTACTGGGGCTGGGACGCGGTCGAGAACGCCTCGCTGATGCCGTGGCTGACCGGCACGGCCTTCCTGCACTCGCTGATGATCCAGGAGAAGCGCGGGATGCTCAAGGTATGGAACGTCTCGCTCGTGCTCGCCACCGGCACGCTCGCGATCATGGGCACCTTCCTTGTGCGCAGCGGCATCCTCTCTTCGATTCACGCCTTTGGCGGCGCGACGCTAGGAGTCCCGTTCGTGACCCTGATCGGCCTGCTGATCGCCGCCTCGATCTACCTCGTCTACAGCCGGCGCGGGATCCTGACAAGCGAGCACCGGCTGGACTCGCTGCTCTCGCGCGAGTCGATCTTCCTGGCCAACAACGTGGTGCTGGTGGGCCTCTGCTTCGTGATCTTCTGGGGCACCTACTTCCCGCTCATCTCAGAAGCGCTGACCGGCCGCTCGGCCTCGGTCGGCCCCCCGTGGTTCGACCGCTACACGGTCCCGTTGGCATTGATCCTCGTGCTGCTCAGCGGCATCGGCCCGGTCATCGCCTGGCGGCGGACCACGCTCGCTAGCGCGCGGCGCAACCTGCTGGTCCCCACGGGATGCGCGCTCGTGGCGCTCGTCGCGCTGCTGGCACTCGGCGTCTCGAGCGGCAAACCGCCCGCCCTGGCCATGTTCTGCTGCGCTGCGTTCGTCCTCGGTAGCGTGGCCCAGGAGTACTGGCGTGGACTGCGCCTGCGGCGTTCGGCCAGCGGCGAGGCGACGCCGCAAGCGCTTGTCTCGCTCGTGCGTCGCAACCGTCGCCGCTACGGCGGCTACGTGGTTCACGTCGGCATCGCCGTGCTGTTCGTCGGCGTCGCCGCGTCCTCGTCCTTCCAGCACGCCAGCGAGCTCAGCCTCTCGCCGGGCCAGTCGACCAAGGTGGGCTCTTACACGGTTCGCTACGTGCGCCCGACCGCGACGGTGACGGCCAAGGAAGACGCCGCTCGCACGGGCGCGACGATGAGCCTCGGCGCCGTGCTCGACGTCAGCAAGAACGGCAAGCACGTCGCCACGCTGACCCCCAGCGAGGGCTTCTACGACTCCGGCGAACCCGCCCAGGGCTCGGTCGCCCACCTGATCGGCGGCCAGGCGGTCAGCCACGTGAGCATGGACGCAGGCGTCACGCGCGACGTTTGGAGCGCGATCGCGCCCGATGTCTCCACGCCGCGCCTGCAGCGCGTGATGAGCATCGCCAACCGGACGATCCCGTACGTACGCCCCGACGAGGGCCTGATCGCGATCGCCGTGCTCGCCCGCGAATACGTGAAGGCGCCGCCGCCGGCTCAGTTTCACCTGATCGTCTCGCCGCTTGTGATGTGGATCTGGGTCGGTGGCCTGATCGCGATCGGCGGCGCGCTAATCGCTGCATGGCCGGCCCCGAGCGCGGTACGCGCACGGGTGCGCGTACCGCTGCGCTCGCGCGCAGCGGGCGGCCTGGCGCGAGCCTGAGCCGCGGCGATGGCGGCGCTCCTGACCCTTATTCTGCTGGCGGCGGTGATCGCCGTGGTCGCGACGCCACTCCTGCGTGCCAACCGCGGCGCTGGGCAACCCCCTCAGTTGACCGAACGAGCCGAGCTGCAGGCCGCGCGCGAGGCCAAGTACCGGGAGATCCGCGACGCCGAGCTCGACTACCGCACCGGCAAGCTCTCGCCCGAGGACTACGAGGCCGTGGACGCGGCCCTGCGCGGCGAGGCGATCGAGATTCTCGACGCGCTACAGGCGCTCGAGGCCGGCGCGGGCTCCTCGCTCGGCGCGCAGGGCGGTGGAGCGGATCGCGGCCTGAGCTGATCGCCCCGTGGTGCCCGCGGTGCTCGTCGGCGAGCGCCAGGGGCCGGCTCAACCCAGGCCGCCGCGCAAGCGGCGGCCAATCCGCAAACAAAGCGCCCGGTGCGCCTCAGACTTTCTTGAGCAGCAGGACCGTGTTCAAGACGAACACGATCGCAAAGCCGACCGTCCAGCGGTTGAGGTTGCGCTCGACCATCGAGCCGCCGCCGAGGGGCCCCTGTCCAGTGCCGACGCCGAACGCGCCGGACAGCCCCGAGTCCTTGCCCGAGTGCATCAGCACGAGCAGGATCAGCCCGATCGCGATGAAAACCTGCAGGACGGAAAGGAAGAGTTCCATGCGCCGGAGATTAGCGGCTCCTGCAAGCATCTGTGCATTGCATTGCACGCCACTGGATATTCGGCCATTTGTGCGCGGCCGCCTGTGGCGTCGGTAGATTTCGCCCACTCGGCCGTACGGCTTCGACAGCAAATCGATTACGAATCCTTTACCAACCGATGATTAGCTGCCGATATGAATTGGGTCAGGGGGTGCCCAACGGGAGTCGTGGGCGCCTTGTTCGCATACGACCGAGGGACCGACCCGCGATGATCGACCGCGTCAACGCCGACGCACCCCAGCAGGACACACGCGCCAGCGCGGCCCTCGGCTGCCTGTGCCACGAGAGCGCGGGACAGCGATGAGCGAAGGGCCTGCCCCTCCTCGTCGCCGTACGGTGGCCTCGCTGCTCGCCGGGGGCGGCCTGACCGCCGCCGTGCTCGGCGGCGCCGGAACGCCGTTCACGGGCGGCGCGCTAGCCGCCGAAGCCCCAGCCGTCACCCAGCCCGCCGGGACGACCACGACCGGCACGACCACCACGCCGCCAGAAACGCCGCAGACCCCCCCGACGACGACGAGCACCACGACAACGGCCCCGCCACCGCCGACGACCTCATCGCCCACTGCGACCGGCACGACGCAAGCGGCGACAACGCCGACGCCGGCCACGACCCCCCAAGCGCCCAACGCGAACGGTCACCTCGGAGGAGCCGGTAAGGAACGCCCGGCGCGCGTGCACACCGGTCCCAACGCACCGACCGCGACCACGCAGCAGAGCCAGCAGACCACGACCACGCCGGACACCACGACGGCCGCGAGCTCGACGCAGGCCCCGTCGCCGGTGACCGCGGCGGCCAAGAGCTCGACCGCGATCGCCCCGGCGCCGCAGCTCGCGGCGGTGCAGTCCAGCGCCATTGCGGCGATGATGAACGGTTCCTCCGCGTCGCTGCAGGCGCTCGCCTTCTACCGCATCCCGCCGTTCCTATTGCCGATCTACCAGGCGGCCGCCGTGCAGTACGGCGTCCCGTGGCAGGTGCTGGCGGCGATCAACGAAGTCGAGACGGACTTCGGCACCGACCTGTCGGTGTCCTCGGCCGGCGCGGTCGGGTGGATGCAGTTCATGCCCGAAACATGGCTGCAGTACGGCGTCGACGCACTCAATGCCGGCTACGCCGACCCATACAACCCGGTCGACGCGATCTTCGCGGCGGCCCGCTACCTGCACGCCGCGGGCGCCTCGACCAACCTGCGCACGGCGATCCTCGCCTACAACCACTCTGAAGCCTACGTCGAATCGGTGCTGCTGCGAGCGCGTCTGTTCGCCAGCTACCCGAACAGCGCGATCGCGACATTGACGGGCCTGACCGAGGGCGCTCCGCCCGCGCCCGCGGTGCGCGTGGCGCCGGGATCGCCGATCCCCGCCCCCGAACCGCCGACCCCCGCTGCCGGCGCAGCCGCAGCGCAGACGGCAGTGCCAGCGCCGACGACGGTCGGTGGCGAAGCGACCGGAGCAACCGCCGGCGCAGGCGTCCTCGCCCCCGCAGCGAAGGCCGCCAAGACGAAGGGCGCGACTGCGGCGAAGGGCCAGCGGTCGCTCGACGCTCCAGCGCCGAGCAGGCAGCTCTCGACCCTACTCGCGCGCCGCAAGGCACCTGTAGTGGCCGTCGAGGACGGCCGCATCGTCGCGATCGGCGTGTCGCACAAGCTCGGCGACTACCTGGTCCTGCGCGACACCTACGGCGACGTCTTCACCTACGCCTCCCTGGGATCGCTCGTGCCCGACTATCGCCTGGCAAAGCCCCAGCAGGTGCGTGTCCCCCAAGGCGCGCTGCCAAGCGGCGCAGCCGGCGAACCCACCCCCAAGCAGCCCGCGAGCGCCGGCAGCCAGTCGCCGTTGACGATGCACGTCGCCACCCGCCAGCCGGCGGCGCCTCCCACCGCTGGCGGATCCGGCACCGGCGAAGGCGAAGAAGGGACGGCAGCGGCTGGAAAGGTGCGCGTGTTCGCGCATCCCGACAACCCCGACGCGCGTCTGGCCAAGCGCTTGCGCGCAAGCGCCGCGAACGGGGGTCACTCGCTCCCCGCCGGTTGGGCGCTGCTGCGCCGCGGGGCACTGGTGGCGCAGGGCACGGTGCTTGGCCATCTCGGATCCGGCAGCGGTCAAGGCGCAGACGCCAGCCTGCGCTTTGCGATTCGCCCTGCCGGGGCTCAGAGCGCGGTCGATCCGCGGCCAATCCTGGAGAATTGGCGGCAGCTGGCCGCGGCGCTGCACCCGCATGGAGCAAGAGCGGGCGCTGTGCTCGCCGGCGCGACCGCGACCGACGCCTTCAACCTCTCGGCAGCCGAGCTGGAGCGAGCGGTGCTCTCGGACCCAGGTATCAAGATGGGCGCCTGCGATCGCTCTCAGGTGGCGGCCGGCCGTATCGACCAGCGCGCGTTGGCGTTGCTCGTGTTCCTCTCGCGCAGCGGTCTGAAGCCCACGGTGGGCCAGCTGTCCTGTGGCTCTGAGGTGCGCACCGGCCGAGGTGCCACCGTGGTCTTCCCCGCCTCCGGGACGATCGACGTCGCAGCAATCAACGGCGTACCGATCGCGGGCCACCAGGGTGCCGGGACCGTCACCGACGTGACCATCCGCACGCTGCTCACGATCAAGCACCACTACGCGCCAAGTCGGATCGTCAGCCTAATGAGCTACCCGGGCGCGCCGGACACGATCGCCGCCGGCGATCACGCGACCTTCGTCGGCCTGGAGTTCGCCCCCAAGCGCCGGCCAGCACCCGGCAGACCCGGTGGCTCAGCGCCCGTCACCGCGGCATCGGCGGGCGGCCCCAAGGCGGCGCGCACCACCGCAACGGCGGCGCGGGCCAAGCTGCGGCTTGACACGCTCGAGTGGCAGCACTTGATCGATCAAATCGCGACGATCCAACAGCCCAAGCTGGCGGCGGGACCGAGCGCCGCGGCGATCCGCGACGCCCGCCCCTAGCGGCCTCAGGGCCGGAACGCCGCCGTGAGCACCCCGCGGCACTTCTTCGTCGCTGCACGGAACTTCTGGCTGGCCGTGTCGATCCCCTTGGTGGAAAAGAGGGGTCCTGCGCCTGAGGGGTTCGGCGCCGGCACGTTGACGCCACTCTGACGCAGGCAGTCTGCGAAGCGACTCAACGCCTGGCGAAACCGGGTGTTGCTGCGACGAAACGCCCCAGCCGCGGCTGGGCGGCTCGGGCGGCCGCCAAGGCACTTGCGCATCGCCGCCTGCATCTGGCTGCGAGTGACGCCCGCCGGCAGCTGCGCGCCGCCCAGAAACAGCCCACGCGCGCCGCCGCGCTGCGTCGGCAGCTTGATGCCGTTGCGCTGCAGGCATTCGCGCAGCGCGCCGAAGCGTCGCCGAGCCGGTGGCGTAGCCGTCGCGCTCTTGCCGTTGGCGCCGTGTGCGACGCTCGTGCCCGCTTCTGTGCCGCTGCGCACCGCCGAGGTCGCGGCAGCGTTGCTGCTCGTCCCGGAGGAGCCTGCGGAGGACCCGCCGCAGGCGGCAAGCGCGAGAGCCGAAAGCGTGCCCAGCGCGATCGCCAGGACCAGTCGACGTGCAAGCGTCGTTGTCAGCTGATGCATCAAACCCCTCATTTCGTGTGTACGCCCGTCACTCTTCCACGTCTACTTGCCGAACAGCGCCGGTCCTTCGGCTCCGCCTTCTGAGCGGCGCGTGCTCGAACTCGGTTTGCGCCATCGCCAGACGGCGAGCCGCTGCCGCCACTGCCGCCGCCGAACAGCACGCCTCCCAACGACTTCCCACTCCGCACGCCGGAGTCGTGTTCGCCGTCTGCGATGATCGGCGGCGATGACGGCGTTTGGGGGGATCGATCTCGGCGGCACGAAGATCCAGACGATCGTCATGCGCGCGAGCGATCACGAGGTGCTCGGCCAGGCGCGCAGCCTGACCCCGCATGAGGGCGGCCCGGCGGCGGTCGTGCAGGCGCTGGTAGCGGGCCTCTCCGAGGCGGCGGCCGCCGCGGGCATCGCCGTCGGGGAGCTGAGCGGCGTTGGGGTCGGCGTTCCGGGCGAGGTCGACGCGCTCGCCGGGACGCTTGCCAAAGCGACCAACCTCTCCGAATGGGAGCACCCGTACCCGTTGGCGCACGAGCTGACCGAGCGGTTCGGCGTCAAGGTGAGGCTCGGCAACGACGTGTCGGTCGCGACCCACGCCGAGCTGTTGCTCGGCGCAGGCCAGGGCGCTGAGTCGCTGCTCGCCGTCTTCTGGGGCACCGGCGTCGGTGGCGGAGTGGCGCTCGAGGGCAAGCTCTGGCACGGCCGTGGCGACGCGGGGGAGATCGGTCACATGGTGGTCAAGCAGGGCGGAGCACGCTGTCCCTGTGGGCGCAAGGGCTGCATGGAGGCCTATGCCGGTCGCCGCGCGATGGAACGTGAGGCTCTGCGCCTGCACGAGGACGGCAATCACACCGACCTGTTCAAGATCATGCGCGAGCGCGGCCGCCAGACTCTCTCCAGTGGGGTGTGGGCCAAGGCGCTGGCGCGCGAGGACAAGCTCGCCACGAAGCTGATCGAGCGCGCGGTGCAGGCGCTTGGCACGGGCGTGGCCTCGGCGGTCAACCTGCTCGACGTGGAGACCGTCCTGCTCGGCGGCGGCCTCGGCACCCGCTTCGGTGAGCCGATGCTGGCGCGCATCGGCGAGGCGATGAGCCCGCACCTGTACAACGACAAGCGCCCGCCGAAGATGCGGCTGGCTACCCTCGGCGACCTCGGCGGCGCGCTCGGCGCGGCGCTGCTGTGGGTCGAGTCAGGCAGCCGCTGAGGGCCGGTACCCGCGCCGCACGCCCGGCGCCACGGCCGGCCAGCCGGCCGTCGTCGGACGCGCCGCGGCCGGCGGTCGCCTACAGCCCGAGGAAGGTGACGACCACGAGCACCACCGATAGGGTCGAGGTGACTGCGACCGTTACCGCGGCGACGGCGTCCAGCGCCCCCTTGTTACGGCGCTCTCCCATCACGGCGCGCGAGCGCGACAGCCGCCAGATGAAGAACAGGTTGATCGGCAGCAGCAGTCCGTTGACGACCTGCACCCCGACGAGCAGCGAGATCACCGGAACGCCAGGAATCATGCCGACGATCGCGCCGATCGCGATCATGCCGGTGATCAGCGACATGAACACCGGCGCCTCCTCGCGGCGGCGGCCGATGCCCTTCTCGTAGCCGAGCGACTCGCTGACCACGTAAGAGGTCGCGATCGGCAGGATCGCGCAGGCCAGCAGGCTCGCGCCAAGCAACCCGACCCCGAACAGCACCTCCGCATAGGAGCCAGCAAACGGGCTGAGCGCGCGGGCGGCTCCTGCGGCTGAGCCGACTTCGTGGATCCCGTGCTTGAACAGCGTCGCGCCGGTCGCGATGATGATGAAGCCGGCGATCAGGTTTGCGAACACCGCGCCCGCGACCGCCTCGCGTTCCTCGTGGGGAAGATCCTCCTCGCGCGCTCCGCGCTCGACCACCGCCGATTGCAGGTAGAGCTGCATGTAGGGGGTGATCGTCGTGCCGGCGGTCGCGATCAGCAGCAGCAGGTAGGTGGACCCTCCCTGGATGTGCGGCGAGACGATCGCCTTGCCGACTTCGCCCCAGTCGGGTTTGGCGAGGATGGCGGCGATCGGGTAGGCAAAGAACGGGATCGTCAACCAGATGAAGGTTCGCTCGGCCGAGCGGTAGGAGCCGCGGACGATGATCGCCCAGATCCCCACCGCTGCAATCGGCACGGAGAGCTGTGCCGGTATGCCCGCCAGGCCCAGTGCTGCGCCGACACCGACGAAGTCCGAGATGCAGATGCCCATGTTGGCGACAAGGACGGCGGAGGTGGCGAGCACCGACCAGCGAATTCCGTACTCCTCGCGTATCAGCTCCGCCAGCCCCTTGCCCGTGACGACCCCCATCCGTGCGGCAAGCATCTGCACCAACGCAAGCGAGACGGTGATCAGCACCATCACCCACAGCAGCTGATAGCCGTACTTGGCGCCGACCGAGGAGTAGGTGGCGATCCCGCCGGCGTCGTTTCCGGCGTTTGCGGCGATCAGCCCAGGCCCGAGCAGGGCGAGGATTGCGAACACCCGGAAGGGCCCGAGCAGGCGGGCGCGGCGCGGGCTAAGCCGCGCGGGCAGCCGCGGCCGGCCGAGCGTGGCCGAGCGGATGCGGCGAATGGCGGCAGGTACTCGGACCGCCATCGAAGTGGGTGCCTGTAGCGTTCACGGCGCTGAGTGTATTTCGCGAGCGTCGTGCCCGTCGGCTGGCGACTTTCCCCGCCCTGGGGTTGGTCAATCCTCGCCCAACAACCCGAAGCGACGGCGCCATCCACGCGGCAGCATCGCCTCGAGCACGTCATCGACGGTGATGATCCCGAGCATTTGCTCGTGCTCGTCCACGACCGGCGCGCAGGTCAGGTTGTAATCGGCCATCAGCCGCGCGACCTCTTCAAAGGGCGCGTCGGCGCGCAAAGAGGGCAGCTCGTGCTTGACCAGTGAGTTCAGGTGCCTGTCGGGCTCCGCCCGCAAGAGCGCCGTGACGGGAACGCTGCCCTCCAGCGAGCCGTCGCCGGCGCAGACGAAGACCGCCGTCAACAGGTCGGGTGAGATCTTGCTCAGCCGCACCGCCTCGAGCGCTTCGCCGGCGCTGGTGGCGGCACGCAGCGACACGAACTCGGGGCTCATCAAGCCGCCAGCCTCGTCCGGGTCATAGCCGAGCAGTCGCCTGACCTTGACGCGGTGGCTGACCGGCAGGAGTGCCAGGATCGGCTCGCGGCGGTCCTCCTCGAGCTCGCCGATCGCGTCGGCCGCATCATCCGCGGCCATCCGGGTGAGGATCTCGGCGATCTCCTCGTCGGGCCGGTCCTCGAGGAACTCGCGCAGGTGCTGCTCGTCGAGCTCCTCGAACACGTCCGCCTCGAGCTCGCGGTCGCCGGCGCCCACCGCCTCGATGATCTCCTCGCCCTCGCGGCGCGAGGCGGCCTCGACCAGGTCGGCGATCTGGGCCGGGTGCAGCTTTGCGAGCTTGGGGTGGGGGACACGCAGGCGGACGGTCGGCACGTGCCCCACGAACGGCTCGACGCTGGCCCAGTCCATGAAGTCGCCGGTAGCGATTCGCGATCCGAGCGGTCTGGGCAGGAGCCGGCGCAGCCCACCGCGCGGCCCCGTGTCCACCCCGACCACCCGCCAGGAGCCAGCGACGTCGGCCAGCTCGATCTCGTTGGCGCGCACCAGGCGCGCCCCCTCGACGTTGATCAGCTGGTGGTCGAGCACGTCACCGCCGAGCAGGACCTCCTCCGGGCGACGCTCGAAGCGGCGCAGGTCCAGCTTGGCCTTACGCAGAACGACGCCATCGGGCCCGATCTCAGAGACGCGGTCGATACCCAGGTAGGAAGTGCGACCGGCCACCTTGACCAGAAAGCCGGTGATCGGAGGATAGCCGACGCCGCCAAGGCGCACGATCGCGTCCTCGACGCGCCCCAGCCGCCCGCCGTCGCTGTCTCGCAGCGGACGTCCGACGAGCGTCGAGAGGTGGAGGATCGGCGGGGCCCCAGGCGGGGTGGCGGCGGCGGTAGTGCCCACGCGGAAAGCGTACTCTCGCTCCGTGGCGAGTCGGTTCAGCCGCCCCCGAGCGAGGTCGGGATCGGCTGCCCGGGCGGCGGCGGGTCGTCCTTGAGCAGCTGGGGCACCGTGACGGGCCGCAACCCGCGTTTGTGCAGCCCTTCGACGATCGCGGGCAGCGCGGCGATCGTCTCTGAACGGTCGCCGCCGGCGTCGTGCATCAGGATGATCGCGCCCGGCGTTGCGCCCCCGAGCGCCCGCTGCACGATCGCCTGCGTGCCGGGGAGCGTATAGTCGGCGGTGTCCACCGACCACAGAACCATCAGCAGGTGCAGGTGATGCAGCTGTTTGTACGTGGTCGCGTCGAAGGACCCGTAGGGAGGCCGGAACAGTCGCGGCCGCTTGGCTCCGACCACCTCGACCTGTGCCATTTGTTCGAATAGCTCGTTGTATTGGTCGTGGCCGGAGAGCTGGGCCATCATCGGGTGCGTCTCGGTGTGATCGCCGATCACCTCACCGGACTCGACCTCGGCCGCGGTTCCTTGCGAGAAGTACTGCTCCTGGTCGCCGATCGCAAAGAAGGTCGCATGAACTTTCAGGCGGTCGAGCTCGCTCACCAGCCGCTGGGTGTAGGGCCCGGGTCCGTCGTCGAAGGTCAGTGCGACCTCGTTCCCACTCGGACCGCCGCTGGTGATGGCGGGCGTGTATGAGAGGACGTGTTCGATCGCGCGCTGTTCTGCTGCGCTCTGCGCCGCCGCTTGCTGTGCTGCGGTGGCGGTGAGCTTGACCACATGGGCTTTTGCGAGCGGGCGCGCTTTGCCAGAGCCGCCGCCGCCGGAGCCGATCGTCGCCAGGATCAGCGCGAGCAGCGCAAGCGCGGCCAGGCCGGCCGCGGCACGACGGCGGCGGAAGACGTGCGAGGCTCGCGGGGCTCGGGGAGTCCGTGCGGGGGGAGCCTCGGCGGTCGGAATAGCCGAGCTGCCACGGCGATCGTCCTGGCCATGGTCATCCACGTTGGTGGGCTCGTGCCCGATTTTGCGCGGCGGCCGGGAGCTCTCCTCCCACGTCCAGTCGTCCCAGCGCGTCATCCAGGTCTATTTTGACTAGGTGTTGCCGTTTTGGATATCAATCGGTGTCCTCTCGCTGAGCCAGGCCGCGGTCGTCGCGCTGTCGGCGGTCTGGTCGCCTGTCTGGTTGGGGAGGCTGCGCAGCGGCTGGTGGGCGCTGATCCCGGCGGTGTCGGTGATCGGATTCGTCGCGATAGGCAGTGCCGCGGAAACGGCCAGCGCCACCGCGCTTACATATATCGCGCTGCTCGCCGTCCCTGCGCTGGCGGCCTTCGCGCTTGGCTGGTCGATGCGCGGTGCGCGTCCCTGGCTTGCCGCGATCGTCCCGTTCGCCTTTGTGCTCGCGTGGTCGGATCGCGGCGCGCTGCCCGCCCAGAGCGCCGCGCTCTTGCTGTCCGCGCTCAGCTGCGTCGCGCTCGGTGCGCTGCTGGGCGCCGTCACGCCGGTGCGCTGGCTCGCGCTCGGGATCGTCGCGATGGCGCTGGCCGACTCGGCGCTCGTGGTCTCCGACCTGCTGCAGCAGCCAAACAACGCATTGAACGCGGCCCACCCCGCCGCGGGCCTTCCACGCCTGCAGTACGAGTCCTTCGGCTCGGCGGCGATGGGCTACGGGGATCTGTTCGTCGCCGGCGTGCTGGGGGGTTTGCTGGCGGTGAGCGGCGATCGTGGGCTTCAGTCCCGCGGCGCGGCGCTGGTGGCGCTACTGGCGATCGCGTTCGACCTGCTGTTCTTCGCCGTCGACGAGCTACCGGCGACCGTCCCGGTGGCGCTCGGCCTGCTGATCCTCCTGAGGATCGGCTCGTCCTCCTCGAGTCCAGCGAGGGCAGCGCCTCGGAGAGCAGCGGTCGCGGGCTGGCCTCGACGGGGGTCGGCGTAGGGATCTCGCGCTCGGAGTGCGCGCCGGCCTGCTCGATGCGCCGCAACTGAGGCACCACGCGGCCATCGAAGGACCCGACGGCCTCGTTATAGGCGCCGACGGCCGAACCGAGCTGACGTCCGACCTTCGACAGCGGCTCCACGAAGCGGGCCAGGCGGCGGTGAAGCTCACGCGCCGACTCGGCGATCTCACGCGCCGACTCGGCGATCAGCTCCTGGCGCCAGCCATAGTGCACGGCGCGCAGCAGTCCGATCAGCGTTGTGGGTGTGGCCATCAGCACCTGCTGGTGAACGCCGTACTCGATCAGCCCCGGATCCTCGGCCAGCGCGGCGTGATAGATCCCCTCGGAGGGAACGAACATCACGACAAGGTCCGGACTGGTGTCGTATTGGCTCTGGTAGCCCTTGGAGGCCAGCTTGATGATGTGCTCTCGCGTCTGGCGAGCGTGGCGCTTCATTTGCACCTCGCGCTCAGCGTCGGTCTGTGCCTCCAAATGGGCAAGGTAGGCGTCGAGCGGCACCTTTGAGTCGACCACGATCACCTTGCCACCCGGCAGCTTGACCACCACGTCGGGTCGCAGCGACCCTTCGCCCGAGCGGATCGTGCTCTGCTCGAGGAAGTCGCAGTGCTCGATCATCCCGGCCATCTCGATCACGTTGCGCAGCTGGATCTCACCCCAGGACCCGCGCGTGGAGGGCCGCTTGAGCGCCGAGACGAGGTTGCCGGTCTCGGCCCGCAGTCCGCCGACGCCCTCGTGCAGCTGGCGCACCATGTTCGCGAGTTCCCCCTGGGCCTGCTTGCGCTCTCGCTCCAGGCGCCCGATCTCGCTCTCGACCTTGCCAAGCTTCTCGTTGACGGGTGCGACCAGCCCCTTGATCTCCTCGGCCCGGCGCGCCATCTCGCCGGCGGCCCGCTCCTCCTCGACGCGGCGCTGGTCTGCGAGCCGCTGCGCGAGCGAGTCGCCAGTCTGGCGCAGCACCTCAGTGGAGATGGCGGTCATCTCCTCGCGCAGCTGGGAGCGGCCGGTGTCCGCGATCCGCTCGATCTCCCGGCGCAGACGCTCGCGGCCGGCGCGCGCAGAGGCGAACGCGATCGCGGCGCCGACAAGGGCGCCGATTGCGATGCCGATCAAGACCAGTGCTGCGGACACGGTGCGAATCTCCGATCGAAGCTTTCCCACACGGTGACAGTGGCCGCGGACGGCTCGACACCAGGCGTGGCAAGCTTCGGACGCTCACGCCGGCGAGGGTCTAGGATCCAGTCGTGAGCATTGTCGAGACTGCCATCAGGCACGGCGAGGCGGAGGTCGCCGAGGGGATTCGCCTGCACTACGTGGAGGCGGGGGAGGGGCCACTGATCGTTCTGCTGCACGGCTTCCCCGAGTTCTGGTACTCGTGGCGCCACCAGATCGAGCCATTGGCGGCCGCGGGTTATCGCGTCGTCGCGCCGGACATGCGCGGCTACAACCTCTCCTCGCGCCCGCACGACTGGCACGCCTACGACGGTCAGAAGCTGGCCGGCGACATCGCCGGGCTGATCGGCGCGCTCGGCGAGCAGAGCGCTTTCGTGGTCGGGCACGACTGGGGCGCTGCCGTGGCCTACGCGGTCGCGATGTACCACCCCGAGGTGGTGCGCCGGCTTGCGATCCTCAACGTGCCGCACCCGGTGCGGATGCTCGAGGGGTTTCGCACGCTGCGGCAGCTGCGCAAGAGCTGGTACATGTTCTTCTTCCAAATCCCGCGCCTGCCCGAGCGTCTGATTGCGCGCGACGATTTCTCCTTCGCCAAGCGCTCACTGCGCGCCGACTCGAAAAAGGCGTTCACCGACGAGGACCTCGAACGCTATGTCGAGGCGTGGTCGCAGCCCGGGGCGCTGACCGGGATGATCAACTACTACCGCGCCGCGCTGCGTCGCTCGCCGCGCTCGGCACAGGGCCAGCTCAGGCGCATCGAATGTCCGACGCTCGTGATCTGGGGGATGCTCGACCGTCACCTGGGCAGTGAGCTGGCCGAGCCGCCGCGGGAGTGGGTGACCGACGTCAGAGTGGAGCGGATCGCCGAGGCCACCCACTGGGTGCAGCACGATGCGCCGGAGAGGGTGACCGAGCTGCTGCTCGGGTTCGTCGGCGAAGCTCAAGCGCCGCCGGGGTAGCCAGCAGGTACGTAGCGCGCGTCGCGGCGAGCGCCGTCGTCAGTCGGGCGCGGGTTCGCCCGCAGCGAGCGAGCGTTCGTCTCGGAGCGGGCCGCTCGGGGTGTGCGAGGCGGTTGTGCCATCCGCTTCGTTGCTTGCGCTCGCGCCACCGTTCTTCTGGCCGTCGCCTTCGCCTGCCGCCATTCCCGACGAACTCCGTTGTGAGGACGCTTGGTCCTCGCCGCTGATGCGTGCTCCGCGGTGTTCGCCACGGCCGTCGCCGCTCCCGGAGACGCCATTGCCGTCTCCGCCGGCTCTGCTGGTTCCCGTAGTCTTAGTGATGTCTCCCCGGCCCGAGCTTCCACCATCATGTTCGGCGGCCGCCGCAGGGAATCGTCGATCGCCAACAGACGGATGCACGTCCCGACGTTGTGGCGGCTGGCTACCGCCGTGTTGCCAAGCGTCGTTTCGCAGGTGGCCGGGAGCGCTGTTCGCGACGCCGCTCGGGTGGTCGTGTGCCGCAAGTGTCGTGGTCGTCCGAGTACCGCTCGGCGCGGCGGTGTTAGCGACGTCTCGGCGATGCGCGAGAGGCTCGCCCACGCTCCCGGCAACGCGACCCAGCTGCGCGATCGTGAGGGCAGGGGCAGCCTGTCGCCAAGGGGAGGCGATAGCCGGCGCGCCGTGGCTCGTCGCGCGCGGCTCGCGCACTCTTGCGAGATGCGCGTTGGCTGCGCCGCGGTGGGAGTGGGCGGCGACGATACCGCTGGCGAGCGCTCCCGCAGTCGCGGCGACTGCGCCACCCTTGACGAGCAGTCCCGTCAACCCGGCGATGCCGCCGCTGCTTGCTGCCAGCCCTTCCAAGGTCGGCCCTCCCTGGGTGCCGGCCTGGAGCGCCCAGTCGAGCAGCGGTGGGGGCACGATCGCTCCTGCGGCCGCGCGCAGAGTTGCGCGGGCTCGGTAGACCAGGCCGCGCAGCGCGGGTTCGCTGACCCCAAGGTCGCTTGCGACCTGGTGATGGCTTCGACCCTCGACCGCGGTGCGCAGCAGCGCCTCGCGTTGCATCGCCGGCAACGCCGCCAGCCCAGCGAGCGCCTCGCGCACCGCGATCCGCCGATCGAGATCGGCCTGCGGCGCGTCGGCGCCCGACAGGCTCTCGTTCAGCGTGCAGTAGTCGTAGGCCGAGCTGCGCAGGGCGCTGACGGCGACGTTGTGGACGATGCGATAGAGCCAGGGTCGGACGTCCCACACCTCCGCGCCATCGCGCAACGCCAACCACGCTTGCAGCAGGGCCTGCTGCAAGGCGTCCTCGGCGCGCTCGTCGGAGAGCAGCAACCGCCGGCAGTAGGCGTGCAGCTGGCGGCGGTAGCGGTGCACGAGCGCTTCGAAGGCACGCTCGTGTCCCAAGCGCGCGTATTCCATCAGGCTCGCGTCGCTCTGGGTGAGCAGCAGCCGGACGGA
Organism: Solirubrobacteraceae bacterium; assembly: GCA_036269375.1. Taxonomy (GTDB): domain Bacteria; phylum Actinomycetota; class Thermoleophilia; order Solirubrobacterales; family Solirubrobacteraceae; genus Palsa-744. The sequence continues at coordinate 10,493 of DATASE010000064.1, read as the reverse complement.
GATCGAAGGGCTCATTGGAAGTGGGAGTTCATGTCGCTCGTCGAGACGTTTGGATCCTTATACCCGCGCTGGCGCAGCCGACGCGTGAGGGGCGACGGACCGAGCCCGCCGCCCCTCGCGTTTGACCCAGGAGGAGTCGAGCTTGTCACCTCACCAGAAGCAGGCTCTCCCATTCGGTGCCGGAGGGGCCGATCCGCAGCTCGGCGGCGCGGACGAGCTGTTCCTTGGTCAACAGCGAGGTGTCACACGGCGGTTCGGGGCTCGTCGACGGTCCGTCGTCGCCGCCGTCCTGTTCTTTATCGCCCCAACCTACGCCTTTGTCGCCCGCCCAGCCGTGGCCGGACTGACTCATGTCGCCCCGACTCTGGTCGTCGCCGCCACCATTGTCGTCGCCCGGTCCGCTGTCGGACGGTTCGGGGCCGGCAGGAGCGCTGCTCACGCAATGGATTCGGGTGTCGGCGCTGACCTTGCCGGACACGGTCGAGCCGTCGTTGAGCGTGATCGTCAACACTTCTTTTTCATAGGAGAGCACCTTGCCGGCGTTCTGCGGCGTGGTGCTCGTGCTGGGTGGAGGGGTCGGCGTGCGTGGCGTTGCGCTCGGGGAGCTCACGCCGGTTGGGCCAATGTGCTCGAAGCGGAAGGCGGCGTGGTGCGCCCCGACGTGATGGTGGCGGCGATGTCCCCGGCCGTGATGGGCGAGCGCGGCGCTCGGTCCGGCGAGGGACAGCGCCAGCGCGCCCACGCCCGTCAGTAGTCTCAGTCTCATTACGGCATTCCTCCTTGTGCGTCGCGGGGACGCGTTCGGTGAGGTGGATCGGTGTTGAGACGCCGCTCGTCATGAGAACTCACGCGCCTGGACGAACGTTCGATGGTGCGTTTCGATCGCCGTCCCCGTGACAAGGCCCGCCAGCTCTCAGCGCGGTGGCGCAACCGCGCCCGCGATCCAATCCAGATACGGCGCGCTGCCCGCAGCTATCTCGAGCGCGACCAGCTCGAACGTGTCGTAGGGGTGCAGCTCGCCAAGCGCACGCTCGAGCTCTGCGAGAGCCGCCCGCGTCGTCTTGAGCACAAGCAGGGACTCTTCGTCGCTTTGTACCGCGTCCTGCCAACGGTAGACCGACATCACGCCGTCAATGACGTTCGCGCAGGCGACCAGCCCGCGCTCGACCAGGGCCCTTGCCAGCGATCGGGCGTCGGCCGGCGGGGCGGTGACCAGGCAAACGACCGCTTCGACCGGGGTCATCGGCACACCACACGTTACCCGGGCGAGGCGGCGGTCGGGAAGTCGCGCAGAACGGGAGTTTGGTGAAACTCTGGCGGGGTATGCGTGTCCTCACACCAGTGATTGGTATGACAGGCTGCTTCGGCCGTGCGCGGCAAAGATGCGTTCCGCGCACGGCCGCGAGCGTCGCGCTCGCGCTGCTCGTCGGTTGGTCGATCGCCGCAGGCGGCCTCGGATTGGCAGCGCCGAGAGCTCAGGCCATGCCGCCGTTGAGTTGGACGGCGCCGGCGCCGGCCGACGGATCGGGGCGCCCCACGGCCGTATCGTGCCCTGGACCGACACTATGCGTGCTCGTGGACGGCTCCGGGTCGATCCTCACAAGCGCCGACCCGACTGCCGCGGCGCCGACCTGGACTGGCGCTGCGGTCCCGATCGACGCTGGACGGGAACTGGCCGCGGTCTCATGTGCAAGCGCGTCGTTGTGCGTGGCCGTGGATGCGGCCGGCTACGCGTTGAGTAGCGTCGAACCGGCGGGTGGGAGCGGTGCGTGGACGCCGAGGTCGGTGGATGGCACCGCGTTGACGGGGGTCTCCTGCCCGACGAGCTCGCTGTGCGTCGCGGTCGACACGGCTGGTGCCGTGCTCGTCAGCACCGAACCAGCGGCGGACACGTGGCGCTCGCTCGGCGACCTGGACGGCGGTGCACGGCTGGTCGGCGTCTCGTGCTCGTCCGCGTCGCTGTGCGTGGCGGTCGACACGGCAGGCGGCGCGATCCTCAGCGCGCAGCCGACGATCGCCGGCTCGTGGAAGTCGCGGCGGCTGGACGGGGTCGGGGCGCCGACGGCCGTGTCCTGCGCGGGGAGCGGTGTGTGCGTCGTGGTCGACGCAAGCGGCGAGGCGCTGGCAAGCAACGACCCACTGGCCGCGGCGCCGACCTGGAGCACGACCGACGCCGACGGGTCGGCGCACGGGCTCACCGGAGTGGGCTGTTCGTCGCAGGGCACATGTGTTGCGGTTGACGCGGGCGGCGCGGCGCTGGCGAGCGAGACGCCCGCAGCGGCCTCGCCGGGCTGGAGCTACGGGGTTCTCGACAGCGAAGCGCTCGTTGCCGTCTCCTGCTCGGCCGGCTCGTTCTGCGTTGCGGTCGACGCCGGCGGGCGCACGCTCAGCGCGTCGCTGCCGGCCTTGCCGGCGCCGGTGGCGCCGCCGCCTGCGCCGCGGCCCTCGATCCTCGGGACGCCGGCGCTCGGGGCGCTGTTGGAATGCCAGCCGGGGAGCGCGGTGGCGACGGCACCCGGGGTGCAGTTGAGCTACATGTGGCTGCGCGAATCCGAACCGATCGGTGGCGCCGTGGCGCAGGTCTACACGGTCGCGCGCGGCGACGAGGGCAGGCACCTGCAGTGCCAAGTCACCGCAAGCGACGCTGCGGGCAGCGCGAGCGCGACCAGCGCGTTTGTCGCCGTGCCCTATCAGGGCCTGCCGGTGGCGACCGGGGAGACCTTGGTGGGGCGGGCGCACGTGCGCGGTGGCGTGCTGGCGGTCCCGGTCGCCTGCTCGACCCGTGCGCAGCGGGGTTGCCAGCTGCTGCTGCGACTTGTCGCAATGGCGAGTGGGGGAGGGGTGACCGCGACGCTTGGCAGTCGGCGCGTGCGGGTCGGTCGCGGCGCCGTAGCGACGGTGACGGTTCGCCTGAGCCGCGCCGGGCGGCGTTTGCTCGCGCACCGAGGTCGGCTGCGTGGGGCGCTCCTGGTCAGCGGGACGGTGATCGGGACGATCCAGGCGGCGCTTGCCGATCAGCCGCTCTTCCTGTCTGCCGGCGCGGCGGGGCGGGTGTCGCTGCGCATGCTGGCGACCTCGAGCTGTCTGGTGTGTGTCGCCAACCTCGGTGCGCTTGCGCCCACGCCCAGCGGTAGCGGCACCGGCGGTCGTGACCGTGCGCAGAGCGCGTCGGCGGCCCTGCGTGCGCTCGCGGTCACTCCCTACATGGGGTGGGACAGCTACTTCGCCTTCGGGTCGGCCTTCAGCGAGTCGACCGTGCTCGAACAGGCCAGCGACCTGCTCGGGCTGGGGCTTGCCCGTCGCGGCTACCGTTACGTCTGGCTGGATGCAGGCTGGTGGCAGGGAGCGCGCGACGGCGAAGGGCGGATCGAGCTCGATCGCGGCCAATGGCCGCACGGCATCGCCTGGCTGGCCAGCACGCTTCACCACGCAGACCTGCTGCTCGGCGTCTACACGGACGCCGGCGCCAACGGCTGCGGGGGGAGCGCGCAGGGCAGCTACGGGCACTACCGCAGCGACGCCGCCACGTTCGCCGGGTGGGGGGTGGACGCGGTCAAGGTCGACTTTTGCGGCGGCGCGCAGCTCGGACTCGACCCGGCGCGGGCGTACCGCGAGCTCCACGCCGCGCTTGCCGCAAGCGGACGGGCGATGCTGCTGTCGATCTGCGACTTCCTGCAGCCGGGCGAACGGGCACCGGGCGAACCGTCCGTCGCTCGCTCGGCGTTCGCCTCCTATCTGTTCGGTCCCGAAGCCGGCAACAGCTGGCGCACCGACGGAGACGTCGGAGTGCCAGGGCACGTCCCGTTTGCCAACGTGCTGCGCAACCTCGACGCCGACGCAGCGCACCCCGAGGCCGCCGGGCCCGGGCACTGGAACGACCCCGACTACCTTGGGCCCGACCAGGGGATGGGACCACAGCAGTTCCGAACGCAGGTGAGCATGTGGGCGATGCTGGCGGCTCCCCTGATGATCAGCCGCGACCTCGGCCGGCTCTCGACGCAGAGCCTGGCGGCGCTGCGAAACGACGCGGTCGTTGCGATCGACCAGGACCCACTCGGCGCGCAGGCGACGCTGCTGACCTCCGAAGGCGGCGCACAGGTTTGGGTCAAGTCTCTTGCCGACGGCTCGCGCGCCGTGGCGCTGCTCAACCGCGGCGCGGCGTCGATGCGGATCGGCACGAGCGCCGCCGCGGTCGGGCTGCCTGCGGGGAGCCGCTACGTCGTGCACGACCTCTGGCGCCGCCGAACGACCGCGACGGCCGGTCCGATCGCAGCCGCCGTTCCGGGGTACGGGACCGTGCTGCTGCGAGTATCGGTCGGGTAGCCAGCGCTCGTCGCCCTGCTCAAGAACGCCGAGCTGCGCGCCGAGGCGGCCGTGCAGAGCAAGCTCGACGCATTGGCCACAGGCATGCTCGAGGCATACGCAACGAGGGCCAGAAGGCAGACCCGATGCTCGAGCGGGCAATCGGGATTGACAAAGCAGCTCTAGTGTCGTGATTCAGAAGTTCGGTGTGTGTTTGCCGCGCCTCGGATGCTGCGTAGACTCTGGTCGTGGGCGGAGCCTTGATCGAGCGAGCGGACCGCTTGATCGGCGAAGGCATCGAGTCGGCGCTCGGAGCCCATCATCGCCGCCGGCTCCGTCGCATCGGCCGAATAGATCAGCTCGATCCGCCGGCTGACGGCGTGCTGTGGGCGCGTGGCGATCCGCCGCCGCGGCCCGGCGGCGCGCTGGACGTGCTGGTGGACGGGGGCGTGGCCCTGCCACTCGTCGCCGAGGCGCTCGCGGACGCCTGCTCGTATGTGCACATTGCCGGATGGCACGTAACGCCCGACTTCGGCTTGACACGTGACAGCCAGGCCACTCGGCTGCGCGATCTGCTTGCTGAGTTGGCTGAGCGCGTCGATGTGAGGGTGTTGCTGTGGGCTGGGGCGCCGTTGTACGCGTTCACGCCGTCTCGCGCCTCTGTGCGCGGTGTGCGCGAGGAGCTGATGCGCGGGACGCGCGTGCAGTGCGCGCTCGATTCCCACGAGCGTCCAATGCACTGCCATCACGAGAAGCTCGTGATCGTCGACGGCCAGATCGCGTTCGTCGGCGGGATCGACCTGACCTCGCTCGGCGGCGACCGCTACGACACGAGCGAGCATCCAATGCGCGGCCGTCTGGGCTGGCACGACGCGTCGAGTCGGGTGCGCGGGCCGGCAGTGGCCGACGTGGACGCGCATTTCGTTGCCCGCTGGCGTGCGGTCACCGGCGAGCAAGTCGAGCAGGCGCCGCCGCCGGGTGCAGCCGGCGAGGTGCAGCTGCAGGTGGTACGCACCGTCCCGGAGAAGATCTATGACTTCGTGCCCCATGGTGACTTTCGCATCCTGGAGGCCTACACGCGGGCGCTGCGCTCAGCACAGACCTTCGTCTATCTGGAGAGTCAGTTCCTGTGGTCGGCGCAGGTGGTGGAGATCCTCGCCGCCAAGCTTCGCGAGCCGCCGAACGATCGATTCCGCCTCGTCGTGCTGCTGCCGGCCAGGCCGAACAACGGCGCTGATACGACCCGCGGCCAACTCGGGGTCCTGGCTCGCGCCGACGGGGGCGCCGGTCGCTTCCTGGCGAGCACCGTCTCGGCTCGCAGCGGAGCGCTCGGGGGCCCGCTGTACGTCCACGCCAAGGTCGGGATCGTCGACGACGCGTGGTTGACGGTCGGCTCGGCCAACCTCAACGAGCACTCGTTCTTCAACGACACCGAGATGAACGTCCTCACCTGCGACGCAGCCAGCGCACGCGAGACACGCTTGCGACTATGGGCCGAGCATCTGGAGTGCTCGATCGAGGACGTTGCAGGCGATCCGGTGTCGGTCCTCGACGAGTTGTGGCGCCCGATCGCGATCGAGCAACGCGAACGCCGGGAACGGGGCGAGCCGCCGACCCATCGTCTGCGAGAGCTCTCCGGCGTGTCGCGCCGGTCGATGGCGCTGCTGGGTCCGCTCGACGGCCTGCTCGTCGACGGCTGAAGCGAAAGGCGGGTCCACCACCGGCCAGACGGGTGCGGCTCATGCCTTGTCCTCCAGCTCCGCGCCCCGCTTCTGAAGGAAGCTGCCGATCGCCCCGGCGAGGGTGGCGATCACGGTGATGGCGTAGAGCTCCATGAAGACGTCGAGGATGCGCCCGCCGGTCGAGATCGGGTTCTTGAGCTGCGAGGAGACGGTGAGCAGCTGTGTCGTCGTCCAGAACAAGGCGCTGCCGAACGTGTCGACGTCGGTCTGTTGGGAATGGCGCTCGAGGACGAAGGCAACGATCGCGCAAAGCAGGTCGATGCCCACGGTGGCCACGGCGATCGTCACGAGGTGGTCGCGCAGGCGGCGATGTGTCGCGGTCGCGGCGCGGAGAACGTCGCGAACCTCGCGAGCGGAGGTGGCCAGGACTTCGAGGAGCATTGGGCCATGCTTGCGGGAGGGCCGGACGCCTTGGGGCGCCGCGAGCTGGGCGCTTTGCGCAGGCGGTGCGGAACGATGAGATGCTCCGCATCGCTGTGGACGTATCGTATGCCGTCTGTGAAGGATCGACACCGGCGCTGCGCACCCGCAGGCGGCTGGGCCTGGGCATTGGAACGTCGCCTTCGGGGATATTAGCGACGTGCCGTCATCTGAATTATTTCGATATTCTGGCGGTCGTGAGCGGGCAGCCGGTGGATCTGGTGTTCGAGGGTGGCGGTGTCAAGGGAATCGGGCTGGCCGGCGCCTTCATGGAGCTCTACGAACAGGGCCATCGCCCTGCGTGCGTGGCCGGCACCTCGGCGGGCGCGATCACCGCGGCGCTGGTCGCGTCCGGCTACACCGGCGAGGAGCTCGAAAAACTCGTCCTCGACGACATGCATTTCCCGCTGTTCGAGGATCGCCCGCGTTTTCACCTACTGGGGACCGCTGCGGGTGAGGTGATCGAAGTCCTCAGGAATCGCGGCCTGCACAGCGGGCAGTATTTCCTGAACTGGATCGGAAAGCTTCTGGAGGACAGGGGAAAGACGACGTTCGGTCACTTCCGTGACGCCAGCGCCGCGGGGACCAACCGGGAGTACAAACTGCAGGTGATCGCCTCGGACCTCACCGACCACAGCATGCTCGTCCTGCCTCGCGACGCCGGGAAGCTGGGGATCGCGCCCGACGAGCTCTCGGTCGCCGAGGCGGTGCGCATGAGCATGTCGATCCCGATCTTCTTCGACCCGGTGATCCAGACGAGCCCACGAGACGGACGCAGGCACATGATCGTCGACGGCGGGATGCTCTCCAACTATCCGATCTGGCTGTTCGATGCGGAAGGCAAGGAACCGCGCTTCCCCACCTTCGGAATGCTGCTCGTCGCGCCCAACCAGACTGACCCGCTACTTCCATGTCCGGCGGCCTCTGCCGCCAGGCACGACGACGGCATGCCGTCCCCGATCGGCTATGTGAGGGCGATCGCCGAAACCATGATGCAGGCCCACGACCGCTTCTACGTGGAACAAGCCAACTATGTGCGCACCATCCCAATTCCCGCCTGTGGCGTTACCACTACGCAGTTCGACATCACGACCAAACAGACCAACGAGCTGTTTCAGTCGGGGCGCACAGCCGCCAAGAAGTTCCTCGAAACATGGGACTTCGATGCCTACAAGAAGAAGTTTCGCCAGGGCGCGCCGCCCTCACGGTCGACTGGGATGTTGTGATGAACGAACAGCGAGGCCGCCGATGTGCGCTGCCTCGTCGCTGGTTGTCGAGCTATGAACCGTGCGGCGAAGTGCGTGTCGCGACCATGCGAGCAGAGGTCTGCCACTCACCGAGGCGGCCAGCCGCCAAGCCACTCAGTCCAAAGGAGGACGACGGATGTCGACCGAAGTCGTCGTGACACTCAAAGAGATCAGCTGTCGCAACGCCGGCGACCTCATTGGGGGCACCTACCCGTACATCTGGCCCATGCTGGTGTGGATCGATAACAAGGTCAACGCGGCATGTGTCCCACCTGAGGCCTTCCGCGAGGACCTTGGGTGGGGGCTGAAGCGTGGCCAGACGGCGGCGATCCCAGTCGACGTTGGTGCTCTGAGGGCCATGATCGATGGCGAATTGCGCGCGATGTTTCTCATCGTGCCGTTGTTGGAACGCAGCGAGTCAAGCGACGACATGATGCGAGCCGCCTTTGACGCGTACTGCACGGAACTTCCGAAGGCGGTGGGTGACAATCTCGCGGAGCTCGCCGACCCCAATTCGCGAGGAGAAGCGATCAAAGCCATCGAGAAACGGGTCGAAAAGAAGGCGAAGGAAGCAGCGGCAAGCCAAGTCGGCGTGCTGGGAGATATCGCGCACTGCTTGGGTGACGGTGCGGACGACGGCTTCCTCGAAGTAGACGCGCCGCAGCTCGAACCCTACTCAAAACCCCTCTTTCTCGGGTTCGCCGGCACTCGGTTGCTGTCCTACGGCGACGATGGGAGCCCCGGAAACGTGTCCGATCCGACGACGGTGAGCCACGACGCATGGGGGTGGTTCGACTTCGTCTTTGGCAGCAGCGGGCGCGTATACGCCGTCGATCCCAGTGGACAGCTCCTCTCGTTTGCCGACGACGGAACGCCCAACAACATTCCCGACCCCGTGGTCGTCGGGTTCGGCGGCTGGTCGGATTTCAAGTGCCTGTTTGCGGGAGGAAACCGTATCTACGGGGTGAACCCGCAGGGGCATCTGCTCTCCTATGGCGACGACGGTCAGCCCGGCAATGTCTCCGCCCCCGTCGTCGTCGGCCCCGGTGACTGGTCGGACTTCGAGTTCCTATTTGCCGGCGGGGGGCGCATCTATGCTGTCGATCGAGAGGGGCAACTGTTGTCTTATGGCGATGACGGTGAACCCGGTAATGTCTCCGACCCCGTCGTCGTAGGGTATGGGGGTTGGCTCGACTTCAAGTACGTCTTTGCCGCCGGGAATCGCATCTACGCGGTCAACCTACAGGGGCAACTGCTCTCCTACGGCGATGATGGTGAACCCGGCAATGTCTCCGATCCTATCGTAGTTGGTTTCGACGACTGGCAGGAGCTCGATCGGGTGTTTGGAGGCGGCGAACGGATCTATGCGCTACAGGACACAGGCAGCCCATCTATCGCATACCGAATTCAGGGCGAGCTCAGAGTGCCATCGACGCTGCCACGGCCGGAGGTCACGGTTGACGCACCGGTGCCAAGTCGAGGCACGAGGACGCCGCTCCGCGAAGGCTAACGGCCTTCCCCGAACAGGCCCGTGCGGGTGGCTTTCTCTATGGGCCCGAGTGGAATCGAACAACGCACGCCTGCGGCTCTGGCATATTGTGCGTGCGATGAGCGCGACCCTGCAATTCGACGACGAGGCTTCCCGGCGCATCGAGGCGATCTACGGCACGCCTGACGTGGTCGCTCAGCGCCAGGCGGTACTTGGGGCGCTCCAGGCCAAGCCTGGTGAGCGAGTGCTCGACATCGGGGCGGGCCCGGGCTTTCTCGCGGCTGAGCTGGCCGCCCGCGTCGCCCCGGACGGCACGGTTATCGGCACCGACATAAGCGAGAGCATGCTTGCCATCGCCACCGCTCGACTGGACTCGACCGACAGTGCAGCTGAGACACGCTTCGAGTATGCCGACGCGTGTGCGCTGCCCTTCGGAGACGAGAGCTTCGACGCGGTGGTTTGCACCCAGGTGTACGAGTACGTTCAAGACGTCGCAAAGGCCCTGTCAGAGCTCGCCCGCGTGCTGCGCCCCGGCGCCCGCGCGCTCGTCCTTGACACCGACTGGGACTCGATCGTCTGGCACTCCGGAGACCCACTGCGCATGCAGCGCGTGCTGGACGCCTGGGAGGAGCACCTCGTCGATCCGCACCTGCCGCGCAAACTGATCCGTCTGCTGGATGACGCAGGCCTGACCGTGGACCTATGTCATGTCGTGCCGATCGTAAACGTGCGCAGCAACCACAACACCTACAGCGCGGGGATGATCGAGCTGATCGCCGACTTCATCCCCGGCCGGCAGGGGCTCGCCGAGCCCGATGCCATCGCATGGAGCGAGGACCTGAGCGCGCTCTCCCGCAGCGGCGACTACTTCCTGAGCCTCAATCGCTACCTTTTTCGAGCCGTCAAGCGTTGAGCCATCACGCCGTGCTGGCGGATGTACCGCGCCTATCGAGGACTCGCTGCGCCGATCCGTGACGATCGCAGTGGAGCGTCTTGAGGGCGGCGACGTAGATTTCCGAGACGTCGGGAACGGCCGGACCCGCCAACCGGCCGCTGGCGCGCAGCAACTCGATTCCCCGATCGGCCAGCCACGCTTCTGTCCGGCATCGGGCTGGTCTTCTTCATGCGCAAAGGTCAACAATAGTCAGGCTTGGGTCGTTCGATGCTGACAGGTCATAATGCTGACCGCGTTCTCAAGTCGGAGTCACCGCATGGATGGCTCCATTCCCTACCGTTCGATCACGACGTAGACAACGGTCATATGGCCATTGCGACTATCGAAGGGAGTGATAG
>DATASE010000063.1:0-66996 GCA_036269375.1 Solirubrobacteraceae bacterium | reverse complement strand
CGAGGGAATGGGCCTACCCTCAGGGGTTGCCGACGCCGCGGGCGAGCGGCACGAAGATCGTTTCGCGCTTCACTGTCAGATTCCGGTCTCGCTCATCCACTAAGCCATAGCTGCTGCGCTACTCGCCGCGAACGCGTCCGTGAACCTTTCGGCCTGCTCGGAAGCCGGACGGGCGTGACGGTAGCGGCTCGTCGTGGTCAGGGGACCGTGTCCCATCGCCTTCTGGATCGTGACGACATCGACACCGTTGACTGCGAGCAACGAGCCAAACGTATGGCGTAGATCGTGAAAGCGCAGTGGTCGGACGTCGGCCGCAACCTGAGCTCGCCGATAACGCCGGCGTAGAGCCGAATCATCTAGATGACGCCCAAACATATTGCAGAACACGAGGTCGCCCGAGCCGACGAAATGCTCGCGCCGACTCGTTCGCTCCAGTGCGGCCGCGGCCTGGTCAGCCAGCGGCACCCGTCGTACGCGCCCTGACTTGGTCGAGGATTCGATCCCCGCGCTGATCGCCCGAGCGATCGTCAAAGCCGATCCGGCGAAGTTGATGTCGTGCCAGCGCAATGCCAGCAACTCGCCCTGCCTGAGCCCAGCATATGCCGCGAGGCGAACGATCTCGGCGTCCTGGCGGTCCTCTACGAGCCGACTGTCTCGCTCCTGCTCGGTGACCGCGGGTCGAGACGGGTCACGATGACGACCCTCCGCTAGCGCGCGAGCCAGGGCCTCTACCTCCTCGGGCGAATAGAACACCAGCGCATCGGGATGGCGTTCTTGGTGCTTGTCCCGCTTGCGCGGGTTCCACACTGTCGCCCGTCAGAGTGTCGCCGCAAGGCGCGCAGCAGCGCTTCGCGCTCCGGGCTGCCTACGCCGCGTTCTGACGCTCCAGCCACCGCTTCACCTCCTCCCGTGCCTGCGGGTCTGTCAGCTTGCGCCTGTGGTCCCGTCCCGGCGACTGGCCTAGCCGTTCGGTCAAACGCAGCGTCTCGTCGTACGCGCGCGCGAAGCGACGGCTGTAGCGGGTGCTCTCGCTGTGCGCGACGCGCAGCAGGTCAACGAGCGCCGCGACCCGCCCCTCGATCCCGTCCACCTGCATCCGAACGCTGTTGCGTGCGAGGTCGCCGTAACCGGTTGTGCCGGGCAGAGCGTCGAGCAGGCGAATCCCTGCAGGAGCTTGTTGATCGTTTTGTGAAAGTCCGCGCTTGGCACCGTCAAGTGCGATGACGGCGAAGTGGCGTCCCTCCGGCGCCACGCCACACTTGGTAATCTAATGGCATGAGAGTTGCCATCGACAACGTCGGCCGCTTGGTCATCCCAAAGCCGCTGCGCGAAGAGCTCGGCGTGCATGGGCCGACAGACCTGGAGCTGACCGCCGCCGACGGGCGGCTGGAGCTGACGGTCGCCGACGTGCCCGCCCGCGTGGAGGATCGTGACGGGTTCCCGGTGATCGTGACCGAGCAGCCGGTGCCGGCGCTGACGCTCGCTCAGACGCGTGACGCCATCGAGCGCGTGCGGCGGTGATCGCCCCGGACTCGAGCGTCGTGATCGCGGCGCTCGCTCCCTGGCACGAGGCTCATTCCGTCGCCCGCGACGCTCTCGCGAACGCCGACGCTCGTCTGCCCGCGCATGTCGCCTTCGAGACGACCTCTGCCCTCAGCCGCCTGCCTGAGGGGCACCGCATCGCGCCTGCGGTCGTACTCGACGCCCTGGGTCGCGCATTCAAGTCGCAGTGGCTTGCTCTGGATGCCCGGGGCCACCGCGACGCCCTCGTTCGCGCGGTCGACGCCGGAGTGCGCGGCGGCGCGCTCTACGACGCTTTGATAGCTGCCACCGCCGCCGCCCACGGCGCCCAGATCGTCAGTGCCGATCGGCGCGCGCGTGCCACATATGCGGCGATGTCAGCCGACGTTCGATTCATAGAGCCCTGAGCCACTAGGGGGACTTGCCAGCGGCCGGCGGATCCCTCTCAGGCAGTCCGCTGCCGCGAGACGCACGACTCGGTACGAGCCACAGCACGGACTCCAGCGGTCTACGTCCCCGCCACCGCCTCCGCCGCGGCCTCCCTGCCCGCAAACGGGTTCACCACCAAATACATCGCATAGTCGATCAGCTCCGGTATCCGCTCGCTGCGGCCGCGCAGCACGTAGTCGTGCAGCAGCTCGAAGATCCCCCCAACCGACGCTTCGCGCATCACCGCCGCCGGGCTGTTCGGGTAGGTGTTGTCCGGGCCGATGTCAAGCAGCTCGATGTAGGAGAAGTTCGCCTCGTTGACGCGGCCGGTCACGTGCGGGTAGGCGATCAGGATGTCCACGCACGCGAGCCGCGCGGTCGCCGGCTCTGCGGCCAGGAACTCGAGCAGCGCGCCCAGGCCGCGGCGGATGTTCTGCTGCCAGCTCAGTTTCAGGTCCAGCGAGCGGTTGATCGCCGCGGTCGCCTTGGCGTGCCCCATCTCGAAGGTGGCCAGGAACGCCTCCTCCTTGTTGTCGAAGTGCTGGTAGAAGGTCTGCAGCGAGATCGCGGCGTCGGCGACGATCTCCTCCAGGCTGAGCGCCGGATATCCCTTCTCCGCCGTTAGGTTGGCGACGGCGTCGAAGATCCGTTCGCGCTGGTTGTGCGCCACCCAGCCGCGTGGCAGCGAGTGCTCTCCGCGCGGCAGCCCGCGCGGAGCCCACGGCGGCGAGGGCGAGAGCGTGCCGGGCGCGCGGCCGCCCTGCAGGTGCACGCGGCGCGCGCGGGGGCGGTCGGGAATCGCCTCCGGCACCGGGTACAGCGCGACGATCCAGGCGACGATGTCGGGGGTGAGCTTCTGCAGTTCGGCCTTTAGCGAGCGGCTCGAGCGCTCGCGGCGCACACGCGCGTAGAGGATCGTGCGCAGCGCGCCAACCACCGCGCGCGCGAGCGGCTGCGGCAGCGACCGTTCTCCGGGCGCCTGCTCGAAGATGTAGGAGACAAAGCGCGCCAGCCGATCGGCATCGCGCGCCCAGCGCTCGATCCCCACCGGCCCGGCGGCGCCCATCTCCACCGAGATCAGCCTTGCGGCGTCGGGTCGATCGCTCGAGGCTTCGAACAGGGCGCGCACGAACGCCTCCACCTGCGCAGACCACTCGGCACTCGGGTCGAATGCGTCGGCGATCCGCGCGGTCAGCCGCTCGATCAGCGCGTCGTAGGTGGCGAGCAGGCACTCCTCCTTGTTCTCGAAGTGCTCGTAGAAGCTGCGCCGCGACACGCCGGCGCGCGCCACCAGGTCGGAGATCGTCGTGGCGACAAAGCCGCGCTCGTTGACCGATGCGATCGTCGCCTCGTACAGACGCTCGCGCTGGTCGGCCGCCACCTGCTCGGGCGGCAGCGCCTGTGGGCCGCGCGGCAGGCCGCGCGAGCGGCCGTTGGAGGGGCGGGCTCGATGGGCCATGTCGTATACCATAGCTCTTGACAGGCTGAGTAATCAATGATTTATTTGTTTTTGTTCAAGGACGTCTCCGACTGACATGGAGGTTTGCTGTGGGCGACATTGATCCCTTGGAATCGCTGCAAGGAGCGATACCCGCCTGCAGTCATGTCGGCTCCTGGGAGTCCGAGATGGCGGCAAGCACGCACACCACCTCGACTATCCGCTGGAGATATTCTGTAGGCCACGTACTCTCAGGGGCGCAGATGGGCCAACGGCACGGTTACCGCTTGGACATTCGGGACAAAAAGAGCGCAGGGACGCAGGAACGAAGAGGGCGCAAAAGGACGAGAGAGGAATAGATGAGCACGGAGGTTTGTCAGAGATGAGAGGACTTCACTGCGAGCAGAGTCTGATGGTCCGGGCGCTACACCCGCGCTGGCCCTACCGGCGCTCCCACTGCCGTCACGATCTGCATTGGCTGGTGCGAGTGCGCCCGCGTCGGCAGTGGTGCCGTCGTGGGCGGGGCCACACGGTGGCCTGCTTTCCGCCGCGGGCGCGGCGCCCGTACGCGCGCTGAGCTTCGCCGCTAGGATCGCAACCGATGGCTGCGATCGGCGAGTCCGGCCCGGGGGTGGCGCCGGCTGACACGGTGAAAACTGGTGAGCGCGAGCTGCGCTCGCTCTCGATCGACACGATCAGGGCGCTCGCGATGGACTCTGTGCAGAAGGCCGACGCGGGTCACCCGGGAACGGCGATGGCGCTGGCGCCGCTGGCCTACGTGCTGTACCGGCGGATGTTGCGCGTCAACCCGACGGACACGCAGTGGCGCGACCGCGACCGTTTCGTGCTCAGCGCCGGTCATGCCTGCGTCCTGCAGTACGCGCTCACGCATCTGTGCGGCTTCGAGCTCTCGCTGCAGGATCTGCAGAGCTTCCGCCAATGGGGCTCGCGCACCCCCGGGCACCCCGAGCGCGGTCACACGCCGGGCGTGGAGGTGACCACCGGCCCGCTCGGGCAGGGGGTGGCCAACGCGGTCGGGCTGGCGATGGCCGAGCGCTTCCTGGCCGAGCGCTTCAACCGTCCGGGCTACGAGATCGTCGACCACCACACCTACGCGATCTGCTCGGACGGCGACATGATGGAGGGCGTCTCCCAGGAGGCCGCCTCGATCGCCGGGCACTTCGGCCTCGGCAAGCTGATCGTCTGCTACGACGACAACCGCATCACGATCGACGGCACCACTTCGATCTCCTTCGACACCGAGAACCACATCGCGCGCATGCACGCCGACGGCTGGCACGTGCAGCGCGTCTCTGACTCCGAGGACGTGCAGGCGCTGCACGCCGCGCTGCTGGCGGCGCGCGCGGAGACCGACCGGCCCTCGTTCATCCAGATCCGCTCGCACATCGCCTATCCGGCCCCCAACGCGATCGACACGGCCAAAGCGCACGGCGCGCCACTCGGCGAGGAGGAGGTCCGCGCCGCCAAGCGGGCAATGGGGTTTGACCCGGACGCGCACTTCGCCGTCGACGGCGGCGTCTACGAGCACATGTCCCTACGGGACTCCGGCGCGGCCGCTCAGCGCGAGTGGGACGAGCGCGAGGCGCGCTGGCGGGAGCGCTACCCCGAGCTCGCCGGGGAATGGGACCGAGCCTGGCGCGGCGAGTTGCGCGAGGGGTGGCGCGAGGCGCTGCCTCGCTTCACGGCCGGCGAAAAGCTCGCCACCCGCGCCGCCGGCCAGAAGACGATGGCGGCGTTCGGGCAGTTCGCACCGACGATGGCGGGCGGCGCCGCCGACCTGGTCGAGTCGACCAAGACGATCTTCGAGGGGGCTGGCGAGTTCTCGCACGTGCACGCAGGGCGCAACATCCCGTTCGGCATCCGCGAGCACGCGATGGGGGCGATCGTCAACGGGCTGGCGGCCCACGGCGGCATGGTCAAGCCCTATGGCTCGACCTTCCTGGTCTTCTCCGACTACATGCGCCCGTCGGTGCGCCTGTCCGCGCTGATGGGGTTGCCGGTCGTGTGGGTGTGGACGCACGACTCGGTCGGTCTCGGCGAGGACGGCCCGACCCACCAGCCGGTCGAGCACTACGCGGCGCTGCGGGCGATCCCGCACCTGTGGGTGATTCGCCCGGCCGACGCGACCGAGACCGCGGCGGCGTGGCGCCTGGCGCTCGAGCGCGAGGACGGGCCGGTCGCGCTGCTGCTCTCGCGACAGGGGCTGCCGGTGCTGCAGGCCAGCTCGAGTGACGGCGTCGCTCGGGGCGGCTATGTGCTGTGGCAGTCGGCGGCGAGCAAGGACGGCGGCGGCGAGCTCGACGTCGTCCTGATCGCGACCGGGAGCGAGGTGGCGCCCACGCTGCAGGCCGGCGAGGAGCTGGCCGCCGAAGGCAGGCGCGTGCGCCTGGTCTCGATGCCGTGCATCGAGCTGTTCGAGGCGCAGGACGCGGCCTACCGCGACACCGTAATACCGCCGAGCGTGAGCGCACGCCTGGCGGTCGAGGCCGGCGTGCCGCTCAGCTGGTGGAAGTGGGTCGGCAGTCGCGGCGATGTGCTGGGGATCGACCGTTTCGGCGCCTCGGCACCGGGTACGACAGTCCTTGAGAAGCTGGGCTTCACGGCCGAGGCGATCGCCGAGAAGGCGCGGGCCGTGATCGAGGCGTCCTAGTGGACCATTAGACGGAACCGCTGACTGCGAACCGCGAACTGGACGCGACTGCGTTTGCGCGACTGCGTCCTGGCCAACCCCTCCTAGACTGGAGAAACCGATGTCGGCAAACTCGCCACTGCACCGTCTCTCCGCGCTTGGCCAGAGCGTGTGGATCGACAACCTCTCGCGCGACTCGATCCGCAAAGGCGGCCTGCAGGCGCTGATCGACGACGACGCGGTCGTCGGCGCGACCTCCAACCCCTCGATCTTCGAGAAGGCGATGACCGCGGGCGACGGCGCCTACGACGACCAGCTGCGTACCCTGAAGGGCACAGGCGAACCTGGCTCCGAACAGGCCGAGCAGGTCTTCTGGGCGCTTGCCCAACAGGACGTCGGCGAGGCCTGCGACCTGTTCCGCAGCACCTGGGACGGGGGGCTCGGGCGCGACGGATACGTCTCGATCGAGGTCGATCCGCGCCTGGCCTACGACACGCTGGCCACCTTCCGCGAGGCCATCCGCCTGCACGAGACCATCGACCGGCCGAACCTGCTCGTGAAGATCCCCGCCACCAAGCCGGGGCTGGCGGCGATCGAGGACGTGATCGCCAAGGGGAAGTCGATCAACGTGACGCTGATCTTCTCGCTGCGCCGCTACGAAGAGGTCGCCGAGTCCTACGTGCGGGGCCTGGAGCGACTGGTTGCCGAGGGCGGCGACCCGCGGGTGGTCAGCTCCGTTGCGAGCTTCTTCGTCTCGCGCATCGACACCGAGGCAGACAGTCGCTTGGACGAGCTGGCCCGCACCGACGCGGCCTCGGCGCCCGCGGTCGCCGAGCTGAAGGGCAAGCTCGCGGTCGCCAACGCCAAGCTCGCCTACCAGCGCTACCGCCACGTCTTCGCCGGGCCGCGCTGGGAGTACCTCGCCGGCAAGGGCGCCACGCCGCAGCGTGTGCTGTGGGCGTCGACCTCGACCAAGAGCCCGGACTACCCGGACACCCTGTACGTCGACGAGCTGATCGGGCCGGACACCGTCAACACGATGCCCGAGGAGACGATCCGCGCCTTCCAGGACCACGGCTCGCCGCGCACGCGGCTCACGGAGGGGGTCGCCGACGCGCAGTCGGTATTCGAGCGGCTGGCTGCCGTCGGCGTCGACTATGACGACGTCACCGACACGCTCGAGCGCGAGGGCGTTGAGAAGTTCGAAGCGTCCTTTGGCGAGCTGATCTCCTCGCTGGAGGAGAAGCTCGGCGCGCTCGCCGCCGCCTGACCGCGCAGCTGGCCGTGTTCGGCGGCCGGATTTGCAACTCTGAGTGTGGTGACGCAAACAGGGGAAAGACTCGACGCGGCCGAGATCGCCGCGCACGTTCCGCAGCCACGCTCGGAACGGGGGGCGTGGGCGATAGCCGCCGGCCTCGGTGCGCTTGGGCTGGCGGTCCTTGTCCTTGCCGTTAGCGGCGTGCTCGGCGGCCGGTCGACGACGAGCGTGCTAGCGCCACCACCGGTACTGGCGGCCACCGCGACGCCGACGCCGGGCGCCCCCGGGGGCGCCACCGTGGAGGGCTCGGCGGGCGCCACCGACGGCGGGCGCGCCGCGATCGTCGGCTGGGCGGGTGGGAGCAAAGCCGAACAGGGCAAACAGGACCCCGCCGTATATCTGGACCCGACGAGCACCCACGTATCCGCTAGCTGGATGCGCGGCTTCTATCCGATCTACGCGACGGCGCAGCGGACGTTCGCTGTCAACTGGCTGTTGATCGCCTCGATCCACCGTCAGGAGTCGGCCTTCTCGACCGCACCCGGGATCTACCGCGGGCTCAACTTCGCCGGCTGTTGCGGCGGGCCGATGCAGTTCAACGTCACCAATGGCGGTGCAGGGCGCGCCGGCTCCACCTGGTCGCTGGTCAGTGACTCCTACCGCTACGGAGCGCGGCCAACCGCCTACGACCACATGACTCCCCGTCACCCCTCGATCTACGACGACTTCGACTCGATCATGGCCGCTGCGCACCTGCTCTCCTCCGACGGCGCGGCGGGACAGCTCGACGGCTCGGCCTGGAACGCTGCCTACGACTATTACGGCCACGACCTCACCGGCGTCGCCTACGCTGATCAGGTGATCGCGCGCGCGATCTCCTGGTCCCAGCACGGCTTCTGCGTTAACTGTGGCGTCCCGCAGGCGATGGTTGACGCGGTCCACGCCGCCTATGGCGTGCCGGTGGCAGCCGCCCTGGAAGCGGAAGAAGCGACTGCCAGCAAAGCGCACGCGGTTGCGGCGCGCGCTGCCGCTACGCGGCAGCGGCGTCGGCCTGGGCGATCAGCTCTCCCGCGACGCGGTCGCTAGCCGCCGCGGTGCCGCCAAGCAGGCGGCGCGAGAGCTGGGCGCGGCGGAAGTACAGCGGCGCGTCGTGCTCCCAGGTCGCGCCGATGCCGCCGTGCACCGAGATCATCGTGCGCGCCGCCTGGTCGAGCGCGCGGCTGGCAACCGAGCGCGCTGCGCTCGCCGCCAGCGGGAACTCCGCCGGGGCGCCGTTGCGCGACCAGCCGGCGTAATAGAGCAGCGAGCGGCCGTTCTCGCGCTGGCGCAGCACCTCGGTAAGCGAGTGCTTGACCGCCTGGTAGGAGCCGATCGCCCGCCCGAACGTGAACCGCTCCTTGGCGTAGGCGACGGATACGTCCAGCGCCGTCTCCACGCTGCCGATCGACTCGGCCGCGATCAGCGCCTGCGCCAGGTGCCAGGCGCCGGTGAGCGCATCGACGGGCACGTCGAGCACGCGCGCGTCGGCTTCCTCCAGCGTGACGTGGGCAAGCGAGCGGGTCGCGTCGTAGCGGCGCACCGCCGCGATGCTCACGCCGCTCGCCGTGGCCTCGATCGCAACGGCGGTCGGGCTGCCATCGAGCAGCGCGACGCCCACCAGCAGGTCGGCGCCCGGCGCGTCGGGCACGAAGCCGAGCTTGCCGCTGACACTCGCCCTGCCGTCGCCGGCGGCGGTTGCGCTCGGCGCGCTCGGGCGGGTGCTGCCGTGCTCGGGGTCGGCCGTCCATTGCTCGCACAGGTCGCCGGGCGGCATCGCGGGCAGGTAGGCGGCGCGGCGCTCGCCGCTTGCCAGTGGCTCGAGCAAACCGCCCGCGTCCGAGGACGCGTTCAGGATCGCCGTCGCCGGCAGGTGGCCGAGCAGCGCCACCGGCGCGAGCACGCGGCCGCACTCGCCCAGCACCAGCATCGCGTCGAAGGCGTCAAGGCCGGCCCCGCCGTGGGCCTCGTCGATCAACAGGCCCGGCCAGCCCGCCTCGCAGGCGGTCGGCCACAGATCCGGCAGCTCGCCCTGGCCATCGAGGGCCTCGCGCGCCGCTTCGAAGGTCTTGAAGCGCGAGAGCGTGCCGCGAGCCGCCTCGCGCAGGAACTCCTGCTCGTCTGAGAGTGTCAGGTTCATGCCGGCGCTCCTTCCTTGGAGCGCAGCTCCGAGAACGGGATTCCCTTGTCAAGGCGCGGCTCGGGGGGCAGGCCCAGTACGCGCTCGCCGATCGTGTTGCGCAGGATCTCTTCGGTGCCGCCCGCCGACTTCAACCCGGGCAGGAAGGAGATCATGTACGCCCACTCGCTCTGCTCGTCAAGCGCGTCGGGGCCGAGCACGTCGGCGATCAGGTCGCCGGCTTTGATCGCGCCGTTGACGATCGTCACCTTGGCAAGCCCCGCCTCGGGGCCGGGGATCTGGCCACGCTGCAGGGCGGTCAGCGTGCGATAGCCGGTGAAGCGCACCGCCAGCAGCTCGCTTGCGATCTCGCCCAGCTGCTCGCGCACCGCCGGATCGCGGCGGCCGTGCTCGTCGGCGGCGATGCCGCCGGCAAAGCGCACGGAGTTGTAGCCGAGGCCCTCGCCGCCGAGGCCGATCGTCACGCGCTCGAACATCAGCGTCGTCAATGCCGTGCCCCAGCCGTTGCCGACGCCGCCGACGACCGCGTCGGCGGGCAGCTGCACGTCGTCGAAGAACACCTCGTTGAACTCGGCCTCACCGGAGATCTGGCGCAGGCCGCGCACCGTCACCCCGGGGGCGTCCATCGGCACGACGAACATCGTCAGGCCCTTGTGCTTGTGCTGCTCGGGGTCGGTGCGCGCGAGCAGCAGGCCGTAGGAGGAGAACTGGGCGTTGGTCGTCCACACCTTCTGCCCGGACAGGCGCCAGCTGCCATCGTCCTGTTGGTGCGCGCGCGTCTGCACCGCCGCCAGGTCAGAGCCCGCGGCGGGCTCTGAGAAAAGCTGGCACCAGACCTCGTCGCCGTGCAGCATCGGGCCCAGATAACGGGCCTTCTGCTCCTCGGAGCCGTGCGCGATGATCGTCGGGCCGAGCATGCCGACGCCGATCGCATCGAGGATGCCGGGGACGCCGGCGCGGGCGATCTCCTGGTTGCAGATGACCTGCTCGATCGGTCCGAGGCCCTGTCCGCCGTACTCCTTGGGCCACGTGACACCCGCGAGACCCGCCTCGGCGAGCTTGCCCTGCCATCCCCGACGGGCAGCGACGATCTGCGCCTCGTCGGTGATCGCTCCCGGGCCGCTCAGGACCGGGGCCTGCTGCCTGTTCTGCGCGAGCCAGGCGCGCACCCGGGCACGGTGCTCAGCCTGCTCGGGCGTGTCATCGAGATCCACGACCGCTCTCCCTCTTGGTTGACTAGCCAGTCAATACTACCTGCCCGGCGGCACCGGTGGTGCCGGCTTGCTCGGCAGGCCATAAGCCGCAAAACCCTCGTCCAGTAGGTGCTCGGCCTGGCGGCCCAGTTCGGGGGAATGCAGCAGGACGACGCCGAGACGCACGCCGTCGCGCTCGGCGGTGCCGACCAGGCACAGTCCCGCCGCTTCGGTCTCGCCGGTCTTCAGGCCGGTGGCGCCCGGGTATCCGTAGCGCAGCAGCGGATTGTTGTTGTACAGATACAGGCGCCCGCCCTTGATCGGGAACGGAAGCACCGCCGAGGCGGACCCCGCCACCTTTGCGATCCGCGGTTCGGCCAGATCGACCGACGCCAGCTCGGCGAGGTCCTCGGCGCACGAGCTGTTGGCGCCGTCGAGGCCGTCCGGCGAGGTGTAGCGCGTGCACGCGAGGCCCAGTCGGGCGGCCTCGACGTTCATCCGGGCGACGAATGCGCGAACGCTCCCGGCCGTAGCTTCCGCCAGGGCCACCGCCGCGTCGTTTCCGGACGGCAGCAGCAGGCCGTACAGCAGCGTCTGCACCGGCACGCGACCGTGCAGCGGCAGTAGGCCGACCTTCGAGCCCTGCGCGTCGACGGCGCGTCGGCTGATCGGCACGCGCTTGGCGGCGGGCAGCGCGCGCGCCACAAGGAGCGCGGTCATCATCTTCGCCAGACTGGCGATCGGCAGCTCGCGGGTGGCATTTCGCTGCCACAGCACGGCGCCGTCGTCAAGGTCGAACAGCAGGGCCACGCGCGGCGGGTGACGAAAGCTCGCCTGCACACGCCGCGCCGGCGGTGCCGCCGTCAGTGCAAGCGGCGGCTGGCCGAGCGGCAGACCGGAACGCGAGTGCGTCGCGGCGCCCGGCGCATGCTCGCCCTGACTGGCATCCCGGCCCCTCACGGCCTCCCGGTGGCCGCTCGCTCGTGCGCCGGTGGTCGCGGCCCGACCGCCGCCGCCTGTCCCGGACACCGAAAAGGCGCCTCCCGCGACCAGCGCCGCCACGATCGCCACGCTTGTCGCAAGCCGGCCGTTGCTCACCGCACGCAGGCGCCGCTTGCGCCGGTGCCTTGCCTGCGCGCGCTGCGCGCGCAGCCGTCGGCGCTGCTCGCGCTCTAGCTCGCGCAACCGCTCCTCGCTCATCTGCGCGCCGACCGCGGTCTTGCAAATCCTCCGAGCTTCCTCACGGCCCTGGAGGATTGCGCAGGGCGCCGACGATGCCCACCGCCAGCAGCACCAGGATGGCGAGCGCGACGACGCTTTCCAGCCCAAAGCCCATGCTCCTGATCTCTTCGATCGTGAGGATCGCAAAGCCGAGGATGAAGGCGAGCGCGATCGCCAGCACGGCGACGCGCCTCATGCCGTCAGGCGCAGGTAGAGCTGCGCGCCCGTCCACGCGCCGAGCAGCAGCGCCGCCGGGACCTCGACGATCGTCACCAGGAACGGCACCAGCACCAGGCTGAGCACGCGCGCGCGGGGGAACAGCACGAGGTATCCAAGCACGATGGCGGCGCTCGCGCCGGCGGCCGCCGCGGCCGGCGAGGCGAGCGCGAACGCGAGGGCGCCGCCGAGGATGCACAGGCCGAGCAGGCGCAGGTGGCCGAGCCGGCTCTCGACGCTTGCGCCGACGAGCGCCAGCGCGGCGAGGTCGAGCAGCGTCGCCCCGAGCGGCAGAGGCCTCGCCGGCATGGCCCAGGCGAGCACGTTGGCCGCTACTAGCGCGAGCACGACGAGCGGTGCGCGCTCGTGCGGCAGGTTGTCCTTGAACGGAAGCATTTTTCTGGATTGGACACGCGCTGGCGCGCGTGTCTGTCTGGCCGCACCCTATCTGTACCGGCGAGGTCCCAACCGGCCTTGCAGGCGGCGAGGCCGCGCGTCGTTGGCGGGTGTTACGCGGCGAGCGGGCCGATGCCGGGGGGGAATTTACGTCCCGCCCACCCAACGTGCTGGTCGGCGTGGTAGGAGGAGCGCACCAGCGGGCCGGCCGCGACGTGCTCGAAGCCGAGCGCGTAGGCCGCCTGCTCCAGCGCCGCGAACTCGTCCGGATGCCAGTAGCGGACGACCGGCAGGTGGCGCTCGGACGGGCGCAGGTACTGACCGACGGTCAGCACCTGCACTTGGTGCTCGCGCAGTGCCGTAAACGTCTCGAGGAGCTCCTCGTGGCTCTCGCCCAGGCCGACCATCAGGCCCGACTTGGTCACGACCTCCCCCTCGCCTAGCTCCGCCGCGGTACGAAGGACGCGGCAGGAGCGCTCGAAGCGCGAGCCCCGCCGCGCCAGCGGGTACAGGCGGGGGACGACCTCGACGTTGTGGTTGAAGACGTCGGGGCGCTCGGCTATCACCTTCGCCAGCGGCATCTCCTGACCCTGGAAGTCGGGGGTCAGCACCTCGATCTGGCAGTCCGGCGCCTGCGCTCGCACCTGGCGGATCACGCCGACGAAGGCCGAGGCGCCCTTGTCGGGCAGGTCGTCGCGGTCGACCGAGGTCACGACCGCATGTCGCAGTCCCATCCGCGCGATCGTGCGGGCGACCCGCGCCGGCTCCAGCGGATCGTTCCAGGTCGGCTTGCCGGTCTTGACGTTGCAGAAGCCGCAGCGGCGCGTGCAGGTGTCGCCGAGGACCATGAACGTCGCCGTGCCCCGCTCCCAGCACTCGCCGACGTTCGGACATGCCGCCTCCTGGCAGACGGTGTGCAGGCCCTCTTCGCGGATCAGCGCCGAGAGCTCGCGGTAGCGCGTCCCGCCGGCGGCGGGGACTTTGAACCACGGCGGCTTGCGCTCGCGCAAAGGGCGCACGTCGGACCCGAGCACGCTGAGCACGTCCATCCCGCCCGGGTTGGCGCGCGAGCGGGTCGTGTGCTCGCGCTCGGCCAGCGTGTCGGCCGTCTCACTCATCGGCCGGCCGCCGCCGCCAGGTCGCCGACCAGCTCCCCTGCATCGAGGGCGTCGTTCGGGGTGCGTGGTGGCCGGTCGCGGGGCTCGCTGGCATCGAACCGCGGTTGCCTTCCGTGGGCTGTGCAAAAGCAGCGCGCCATCTTCTCGGCGAAATCGTCGATTCCGCCCTCGGGCGGGTGGCCCAGCTCCCGTTCCAAGGAAGTCATCGTCACGCCCTCGAGCCCGCACGGCACGATCCACTCGAACGGGGTCAGGTCGTTTTCGACGTTGACCGCGAAGCCGTGCGTTGAGACGCCCTTGGAAATGTGGACGCCGATCGAGGCGATCTTGCGCTCGCCCACCCACACGCCCGTGTAGTCGATCCCCTCGGCGCAGCGCGAGCGGGCGTCGACCCCGTACTCGCCGAGCGCGGCCACGATCGCCGCCTCCATCCTGCGCAGGTGAACGCCGACCTCGCTCACCCGCATGATCGGGTAGCCGACGAGCTGGCCGGGGCCGTGATAGGTGACGCGGCCGCCGCGATCTGTGGGGACCATTTCGATGCCCTTGGCGCTATAGAACGCCTCGCCGAGGGGCAGCTCGCCATCGGCGGCACGCCGACCACGGGTGTAGACGGGCGGGTGTTGCAACAGCAAGATGGTGTCGGGCCATCGCTCTGCTTGGCGTTCGGTCTGCAGCTGGGTTTGCAGCGCCAGCGCGTCACCGTAGGCGATCGTGCCGAGGCGGTGGACGACGATGCGGCGGTGCGGTCCGCCGACGAAAGGAGGAGGTTGCTCGAGCGTGACGGTTGGGATGAGACCAGCCTAGCTACAGCGTCAATGCCGCCGGCTCTTCGAGCAGCTCGCGCACGCGCGCCAGGAACCTCGCGGCGTCGGCGCCGTAGAGGATGCGGTGGTCGCACGACAGCGTCACCGTCATCGTCGCCCGCACGACCACCTTCTTCTTGCGTGTGACCGGCCGCGGCGCCACCTCGCCGACGGCGAGGATCGCGGCCTGCGGCGGGTTGACGATCGCGCTGAATTGGCGGATGCCGTACATCCCCAGGTTCGAGACCGTGAAGGTCGCGCCCCCCAGCTCGGGCGGGGTGATCTGACCGTTGCGCACCCGTCGTGCCAGCGTGCGCGTCTCGCGAGCTATCTCACCCAGCGCCTTGGCGTCGGCGTCGAAGACGGTCGGCACGACCAGAACACCCGACGTCGCCTCACCCGAGTCCGCCGCGACCGCAACGCCGATGTTCACACGCGAGTGCAACTCGAAGCGGCCATCGCGGTAGCTGCCGTTGGCGCGGGGGTGCTCGCGCAGCGCCAGCGCGCAGGCCTTGACGATCATGTCGTTGTAGGTGGGCACGACGGCGGTGTCGGTCTCGCCTTCGCTCGTCCCGCTGCTGGCACCTGCGGCCGCGCCGCGCGCCAGGCGCTTCAGCTCTGCGCGCAGCTCGACGCACCGCTCCATGTCGACCTCGGCCGTCAGTGAGAAGTCCGGGATCGTGGCCTTGGACTCGGCCATGCGACGGGCGATCGTGCGCTGGGTGCGCGACAGCTCGACGGCGGTGGTCTGGCCCTTGGCGGCGGAGACGTCGGCGGTCGGTGCGCGCGCGCGCTCCCCAGCCGGTGCCGGCTCGACCGGGACCTCGGGCTCGGTTGACATGGGGGCGGTCGCAGCCATGCCCGCGGGCTCGACGTTGGGTGCCCCCGCCTGCGCCTGCACGTCCGCCTTGACGATCCGCCCGCCCGGGCCGCTGCCACTCAGGCCGGCCAGGTCGACGCCGGACTCGCGCGCGATGCGGCGAGCCAGCGGCGAGGCTCTCACGCGCGCGCTGGTGGCCTGCCGTGAGCGCTCCGGCCCGCCGTTGGCAGACGGTGAGTCGGCGGCGTCGGTGCCGACTGTTGCCTGCTCGGGGTGCATTTCCTGCTCGGCGGCGTCTGTGCCGGAAATGTGGCTCGACTCGGCTTGCGCCTGCGCATCGGCGCTCGGGGCTTCGTGCGCGCCCGCAGCTGTGCCCTGGCCGATCTGGGCGTCGTGCGCGCCCGCGGCCGTGCCGTCGCCGATCCTTGCGATCAGCTCGCCGACGGCCAGCGTGTCCCCCTCGCTCGCCACCGTCTGCAGCGTGCCCTCGCGATCGGACTCGTAGATCATCGACGCCTTGTCGGTCTCGATCTCGACCAGCTCCTCGCCACGCGCGACCTGCTCTCCGTCGTGCTTGAGCCAGCGCAGGATCGTGCCCTCCTCCATCGTGTCGGACAGGCGCGGCATCACCACGTCGGTCATCGCTCGCCCCACCGGCGCAGGGGCGTGCCCGTCAACGCTTGGTCCCGTAGCCGCATCGCGATGAGCATCATCGCGCCTGCGCGTCCGCCGTCGCCGCGGGCGTCACGCCGAGCACGTCCAGGGCCGCGCGCAGGACGTCGGCCTCGTGCGGGTAGGCGATCTCCTCCAGCGGCTTTGAGTAGGGCATCGGCACGTCGGCGCCGCTCACGCGCGTCACCGGCGCGTCGAGGTCGTCGAAGGCCTGTTCTGAGATCAGCGCCGCCAGGTTCGCGCCGACCCCCCCGTGCGGCCATCCCTCCTCGACCACGACGCAGCGGTTGGTCTTGGCCACCGAGGCGAGGATCGTGTCGAGGTCGAGTGGGCGCAGCGTGCGCGGGTCGATCACCTCGGCGCTGACGCCGTGCTCGTCGCCCAGCCGCTGCGCGGCGCGCTCGGCGGTGAGCGCCATCCGCGACACCCCGACGATCGTGACGTCGGATCCGGCCCGGGCGAGCCGCGCTCGGCCGAACGCCTGCGGCTCGGTGTCCAGCTCGTCGACCTCGCCGCGGACCCCGTACAGCGACTCGTGCTCGATGAAGATCACCGGGTTCTCGTCGCGGACCGCAGCCTTCAGCAGCCCGCGCGCATCTGCCGCCGTCGCCGGAACGGCGACGAGCAGGCCGGGGACGTGCAGGAACATCGCCTCGAGGCTGTGCGAGTGCGTCGGCCCGAGCTGGTGTCCGGCTCCCTGCGGCATCCGCACGACCAGCGGCACGCGCGCCTGGCCGCCGAACATGTAGTGGATGTGCGCGGCGTGGTTGACGATCTGGTCGAAGGCGAGCAGCGAGAAGTTGATCGTCATCAGCTCGACCACCGGCCGCAGCCCGGTCATCGCCGCGCCGACGCCCATGCCGACGATCGTGTTCTCGGAGATGGGCGTGTCGCGCACGCGACGCTCGCCGAACTGGTCGAGCAGACCGGAGGTGACCTTGAAGGCGCCGCCGAAGACGCCGATGTCCTCGCCCATCAGCAGCACGCGCTCGTCGCGCGCCATCTCCTCGCGCAGGGCCAGTTTCAGCGCGTCGCGGTAGCGCAGCTCGGTCACGCCCGCTCCTGCGTGGCGGTGGCCCCGAGCGACGGCGCGGCCGCGGGCGTGGCTCCGTCCGGCGGACCCGCGGCCGCCACGCGGCGCTCGTTCTCGCTGCCCTCGGCGTGGTAATGACCGTGGACCTGCTCGTCCATCACGTACACGTCTTCGTAGAGGGTGTGTGGGTCCGGGAAGGGAGCGTCCTCGGCAAAGCGCACGGCGGCGTCGACGCGCTCGACCGCGTCACGCTCGATCTCGGCGTGCTGCTCGGCGCTCAGCACCCCTTCTCGCGCGAGCAGTGCCGCGAACGCCGGCAGCGGGTCGCGCTCGCGCCAGCGCGCGACCTCCTGCTTGCTGCGGTACTCCTCGGGGTCTGCCATCGAGTGCCCGCGGAAGCGATAGGTGACGGCCTCGACCAGCAGCGGACGGCGCTGCTCGCGCACGCGCGCAAGCGCCTCCGAGACGACCGCGTGCGTGTCGAGCACGTCCATGCCGTCGCAGCGCATCCCAGGCACCCCAAGCGACTCGCCCTTGCGCTGCAGGTCCGTGACCGCGCTGTGGCGGGCAAGCGAGGTGCCCATGCCGAACTGGTTGTTGACCACCATGAAGACGACCGGCAGCCGCCAAAGCGCGGCGAGGTTGAGCGTCTCGCCGAACGTGCCCTGGTTGGAAGCGCCGTCGCCGAACGTGCACAGCGTCGCCTCGTCGGTGCCGAGCTGATCGCAGGCCAGCGCGATGCCTGCGGCGATCGGCAGATTGCCGCCGACGATGCCGTAGCCGCCCATGAAGCGCCGCTCGGCGTCGAACATGTGCATCGAGCCGCCGTGCCCTTTCGAGCACCCCTCGGCCTTGCCGAACAGCTCGGCCATCACCCGCTCGGGCGGCGTGCCGCGGGCGATCGCGTCGCCGTGCGAGCGGTAGGTGGAGACCAGGTAGTCGCTGTCGCGCAGCGCGCGGCAGCTGCCCACGATCGTCGCCTCCTCGCCGATCGCCAGGTGCAGGAAGCCGCCGATCCGCGCGCGCGCGTACATCTCGCCCGCGCGCTCCTCGAAGCGGCGGATCAGCGTCATCGTCGCCAGCCACTCGCGGGCGTGCTCGGGCGCGGGCAGCGTCATCGATCTTCCACGGTACTCCAGCGCGCGAGGAAGTCCTCGCGCTCCATCACGCCGAGCTCCTCGCGCACTTCGCGAGCCACGCGCGAGGCCGTTTGTGGCGGCAGGTCCCAGAAGAACACGACCTCGCCGCCGTCGATCTCCACCACCTCGACGTGGTCGCGCCGGTCGGGGCTGGCCAGGAACGCCGGCATCAGCCCTCCGCGACGGACGATCACGCGAAAGCAGCGCCCGGCCCTCACGCCGCCGCTCCGCTGGAGTCGGCGGGCGCCGGGTTGGCGATGAAGCCGGCGGTGCGATCGCCCGTCCCGGGCTCGCGCCGGGCGTGCAGCGCGGCGTCCTCCGGCCCGCGCTCGCCGTGGAAGACGCGCGCGCCGATCCGCATGGCGGGCACGTCGGCGACCCCAGCGGCGGCCGCGGCCGCGCTCGCCCCGCTCAGCTGCTCGGCGATCGAGCCCAACTCGATCGCCTTGCGGACGGCCGCAGGGTGCATCTCGCAGGCGGCGGCGGCGATCAGCACGTTGTCGAGCTCTGCCAGCGAGCGCCCGCCGGCGAACGCCTGGCGAAAGGCGGCCTGCGCGAATGGGACGGTGCGGCCGATCGACTTGGCATAGGTGGCGGCGCGCATCACAAGCGCGCTGTCAAACGGGAACGGCTCGGGCCAGCGCAGCTCTTGGAGTCCCAGTTCGTGGGCGCGGCGCTCGACCTCCAGGCGGAAGATCTCCTCGTCCTCGCGGCAGCGGAAGCCCTCGAATTTCTCAGCGCCGCCGCCAAGCTCGCCTGCCAGGACGGGCTGCCACTCGCACGGCCCCGGCAATGCTTGCAGGACCCGCTCGGCGGCGAGGTAGGCAAGCGGCGAGCCGAGGTCGAAGTAGAAGGCGGCGTCCGGCGCGGACATCGTCTCCGAGGTTATTCCGCTTTGACCGACAGCGTCTGAGAGGGCCCCGTTTGGTGGATGCGATCGGCCAGCAGCGCGCCGCCGAACGACCCCTCAGCCGTGGATCAGCCAGCCGTCGGCGGCGCGGCCTGCCTCCATCACGGCCTCGGAGAGCGTCGGGTGCCCGTGGACGATGCGCGCCAGCTCGGGGAAGCCGCCCTCCAGCGCGCGCACGTTGACGAGCTCCTGGATCAGCTCGGTCGCGCGTGCGCCGACGATGTGCCCGCCGAGCAGCTCGCCGTACTTGCGCTCGCCGACCAGCTTGACAAGCCCAGTGCGGTCGCCGTAGACGGTGCCGCCGCCGACCGCGCCGTAGGGCACCTTGCCGACGACGACGTCGTGCCCGGCCGCGCGCGCCTGCTCCTCGGTCAGCCCGAACGAGCCGACGTTCGGGGTGCAGAAGGTGGCGCGCGGAATGTCCTCGTAGGCGAGCGGATGGGTGGCAAGCCCGGCCGCGTCCTCGGCCGCGACGATCCCCTCGTCGGAGGCCTTGTGCGCGAGCGCCGGCCCGTGCACGAGGTCGCCGATCGCATAGACGCCGCCTGCGCTCGTGCGCTGGGCACCATCGACGTTCACCAGCCCCTCGGCGAGCTCGACCCCGGCCTCGGCCAGCCCGAGCGCCTGCACGTCCGGCCCGCGCCCGGCCGCGATCACCAGATAGTCGACCTGCGCCGACTCGCCGCCGTAGGAGAAGCGTACGCCGTCGGCCTCCTCCGCGACCCCCTCGACCGCGGTGCCGGTGTGGATCGAGATCCCCTGCCGCTTGAGCCCGCGTTCGACCAGACGCGAGACGTCGGCGTCCTCGGTCGGCAGCACGCGGTCGAGCATCTCGAGCAGCAGCACCTCGCTGCCCAGCCGGGCAAAGCCGGAGGCGATCTCCGCCCCAGAGGCCCCGGCTCCCACCACCGCCAGGCGCCCGGGCAGCTGCTGCAGCGCCCACGCCTCCTCGGTACCGATCGTGCGTGCGCCGAACTGCACACCCGGGATCGCTCGCTTGACAGAGCCCGTCGCGAGAATGACCGCGCCGGCGTCGATCGACGAGCCAGCCACGGACACACGCGCGCGAGCGCGTGTGTCCCCTCCCCAACCATTGCCGCCGCCGTCGGGCGCCGAACCGTCGCCGGAGGCCACAAGCGAAGCCTCGCCCTCGATCAGGTCGATCCCATTCTTCTTGAACAGTCCGCCGACGCCGCCGGTCAGCGTCGAGACGACCTTCTCGCGCCGCGCCTGGATCGCGCCGTAGTCGACCTCGACGCCGCTCACGCTCAGCCCGTACTCGCCGGCCTCGCGGATCTCGCTGAGCAGGTCGGCCGAGCGCAGCACGCTCTTGGCGGGTATGCAGGCGTAGTTCAGGCAGCGCCCGCCGACCCGATCCTTCTCGACCACGGCGGTCTTCATCCCCAGCTGCGCAGCGCGGATCGCCGCGACGTAGCCGCCGGGCCCGGAGCCGATCACGATGCAGTCGTAAGCGCTCTCAGCCATGCGGCGCTGAGACTATCGCAGCGCTTCGTGTTCGCCGCTGCTGCCCCGTTCGATGGCCTGGATTCGCCCCATCACTCGCACCAGCTTCCAAAACAGCCAGCCGCCGAGCCCGATGCTCGCCGCGCAGATGGCGGCGGCCGCCAGCGTCTCGGCGACCACGAGCGCAAGCGAGGTGACGATGATCTGAAAGGCGAGCAGCGCCTCGAAGGAGATGACCGCCCAGTAGCGGCGGCGGTACATGCCGCCCGCGAGCACGAGCAGGACGCCTGCGATGAACACTCCGGCCGGCAGCGAGCCGCCGTGGCGCGAGAGGTCGCCAATGCTCAGCGCGCCGATCAGGACGGCAAGGGCAAGCGCAACGGCGAGCGCGATCGCGACCAACAGCGCGCGCGGACGCTCGTCGGAGGCGAGCGGCAGCAGCTCGGGCGGGTCAGCCGAGCCCATCGCCGTTCGCGTGCGGCCCGAGCTCGAGCGCCGCGCGAAGAGCCAGCGCAGCCCGCCGCGGCTCGCGCGCGTCACAGATCGCGCGTAGCACGCACACCCGCGAGGCGCCGGCGTCGAGCACGGTGTCTACGTTCTCCGCGTCCAACCCGCCGATGGCGAAGAAGGGAACCTGCGCGTGCGCCGAGGCGTAGGCGATCAGCTCCGCCCCGACCGGGTCTCGCCCGGGCTTGGTCGGGGTCGCGTGCACCGGCCCGACGCCGATGTAATCGACGTAGGGCGCCCCGTCGGCGGTCGCGGCGAGCGCGGCGTCGATCTGCGAGGGCGCGTGCGTGGAGAGCCCCACCAGCATCTCCGGCCCGACGATTTCGCGCACCGCGTGCACCGGTATGTCCTGCTGCCCGACGTGCACACCGTCGGCACGGACCTCGGCGGCGACCTCGGGCCGGTCGTTGACGATGAACAGAGCCCCATGGGCGTCGCAAGCGTCGGCGGCGACGCTCGCGGCTTCGAGCAAAAGCTCGTCCTCGAGCCGCTTCTCGCGCAGCTGCACGACGTCGACCCCCCCTGCGATCGCCTCGGCGAGGAACTCGCCAAGGTCGCGTTCGCCGGGCATGCAGTCGCAAACCAGGTACAGCCGCGCCGAGGCCAGCCGCGCGCGCCGCTGCGCGCCGTCGGGGTCCGGGACGGGACGCAGGTGGGACATCGCACGCAGTGTGACACCTGAGCGCGCTCGCCCCCGCGGTGCGCGGCGGAGTGGTGACGCGATCCGGGCAGTAGGCGCGGTCGGAGGGTCGGGGAGCGGCGCCGCCCGCCCGCGCGCTCACCGCGTCTCTAGCATCACACCCATGCCTTCCCAGCAGGACTCGACGCTAGACGTGGCGATCGTCGGCGGCGGCATCGTCGGCCTGTCGGTTGCCTGGCGAGCCGCTCAGGCCGGCCGTTCGGTCGCCGTGCTGGAGCGCGAGGAGCTGGGCTGCGGCGCCACGCACGTGGCTGCCGGCATGCTCGCCCCGGTCTCCGAGGTCGAGTTCGGCGCGGCCGGCCGCGAGCTGCTCGACCAGGGCATGCGCTCGGCGGCGATGTGGCCCGCTTTCGCCGCCGAGCTGGAGCGCGCCGGCCAGTGCGAGGTCGGTCTGCGCCGTAGCGGCACGCTCCTGGTCGCCCGCGACGACGACGAGGCGCGCGAGCTCGAGCGCCAGCACGCCTTCCGCCGGCAGCTCGGCCTGCGCGCGTCGCGCCTGCGCGCCAGCGAGGCGCGCGAGCGCGAGCCGGCGCTGGCGCCGACCGTGCGGTTGGCGCTGCACGCGCCCGACGACCACAGCGTCGACCCGCGCCGAGTGGTCGCTGCGCTGGGGCAAGCCTGCGAGCGCGAGGGCGTGCGCCTGTACCGCCAAACGCCGGCGCTCGGCCTGGAGCTGGACGCGGCCGGCGAGCGGGTGTTGGGGGTGCGGGTCGAGGCACGCCACCCTGGGGAGGTCGTGCTTGCGCGCGAGGTTGTCGTCGCCTGCGGCGCGTGGAGCGGCGAGTTGGGGGGTCTGCCGGAGGGCGCCGGCGTTCCGGTGCGTCCCGTCAAGGGCCAGATCCTGCGCCTGCGCGATCCGTCCGGGCCGGGCCTGCTCGAGGGGGTTGTGCGTTTCCAGGGTGGCTACCTGGTGCCGCGCGGCGACGGCCACTACGTGCTCGGCGCGACCGTCGAGGAGCGCGGCTTCGAGCCGAACGCGACCGCGGGGGGCGTGTATGGCCTGCTGCGCGACGCACACGAGCTGGTGCCGGGCATCGAGGAGCTGCAGATCGAGGAGCTGGGCGTCGGCTACCGACCGGGCACCCCGGACAACGTCCCGATCGTCGGTCGCGGCCGGCTTGCGGGCCTCTTGTGGGCCACCGGCCACCACCGCAACGGAATCCTGTTGGCGCCGCTGACCGCGGAACTGGTTGCGCGGGAGCTGACGCAGCCGAGCACCGAACCGGTGGCGCTGGCGTGAGCGCGTCCATCGTCAGGCCGGAGCGCATCGCGTGATCGTGCTCAACGGAGAGCCACACGAGCAGGGCGCGGGCGAGCCGGTGGCTGCACTCGTGGCCGACCTCGGACTGCCCGAGCACGGGCACGGGGTGGCGGTCGCGATCGACGGCGAGGTGATCCCGCGGGCGGCGTGGGAGAGCCGCGTGATCGCCGACGGCGCGCACGTCGAGGTGCTGACTGCTATGCAAGGAGGGTGATCGAGCTGGCGAGCACGAGCGCACAGACAGACGCCCAGACAGACGCGACCGCGAGCGCGCGAGCCGCGGCGGCGAGCGCGCAAGCCGAGACGCACGTCGCAGGCAGTCGGGCCGATCCCACGCCGCTGCGAGTAGCCGGCCGCGAGCTGCGCTCGCGCCTGCTGCTCGGCACGGGCGGCTTCCCCTCGCTGGAGTCGCTGGCCGGCTCGATCCGAGCCTCGGGCAGCGAGCTGGTGACCGTCGCGCTGCGCCGGATCGACCCGAGCGCCCCCGGCTCGCTGCTTGCCGTACTCGAAGCCGAGGGGGTCGAGCTGCTGCCCAATACCGCCGGCTGCTTCACCGCCCGCGACGCCGTGATCACCGCGCGCCTGGCGCGCGAGGCGTTCCAGACCGATTGGGTCAAGCTGGAGGTGGTCGGCGACGAGGACACGCTGATGCCAGACGCGCCCGAGCTGCTGAAGGCCGCCGAGCAACTGGTAGACGAGGGCTTCGTCGTGCTCCCATACACGACCGACGACCCGGTCCTTGCAAGGCGCCTGGTCGACGTGGGCTGCGCCGCGGTGATGCCGCTCGGCGCGCCGATCGGCAGCGGGATGGGGATTCGCAACCCGTACAACATCGCGCTGATCCGCGAGGCCGTGTCGGTGCCGGTCGTGCTCGACGCGGGCATCGGGACGGCGTCGGACGCGACGCTCGCGATGGAGCTCGGCTGCGACGCGGTGATGGTGGCAAGCGCCGTCTCGCGCGCCCAGGACCCGCTCGCGATGGCGGCTGCGATGCGCTGCGCGGTGGAGGCGGGCCTGCTCGCCCGGGGGGCGGGTCGCATTCCCCGGCGGACCTATGCGACTCCCTCGACGCCGACGGCGGGAACGCCAGATTTCAGCTGACGGGCATCGGCCGACGGTCTTCACGCCCGACGCTTCGAGCCTTCGTGAACTGAGACTTGGAAACCCGCTTCAGCTGACGACTTCGATCGTCCCGTTCATCGTCGCCGGGTGGTTCGTGCACTTGTAGTGGATCAAACCTGGTTTGGTGACGGTGAAGCGGAAGGTGTGCCCTTCGCCGAAGTTGCCCGAGGAGAGCTTGTTCGGGCTCCCCGGTTCGGAGGTCACGTTGTGCTGGATCGGGTCTTCGTTGACCCATTCGATCGTGGTGCCGACCCTGACCCGCAGGGTGTCCGGTTCGATCGTGATCTCGTGGTACTTGATCTGCACGGTCCCGCTCTGCACGGGGGCGTTCGCGGATGGGGAGGCGTAGTTGATCTTGCCGTTGGGGATGATCCCTTCCTTGATCTTTCCGCCCTTGGTGGTCGAGCCGTTCGTGGCGGTGCCGGTGGCGCTGGACCCGTTCGACCCGCCTGAGCCGCAGCCGGCGAGCACCCCCGCGAGCACGCAGAGAACCGCGAGCGTCGCCGCGTAGAGCCCGATCCCCCTCGCCCGCCTAGACTGGCGGCCTATGCCTCGCCACCTCCTCACCGGAGCCGAGCTTAGCGCGGCCGAGCTGGCGGCGCTGCTGGACCGCGCGATCGAGCTCAAGGCGGCGCCGCTGTCCTCGCGGGCGCTGGCCGGGCGTGGGGTGGCTCTGATCTTTGAGAAGCCCTCGACCCGCACCCGCGTCTCCTTCGAGATGGGCGTGTCCGAGCTGGGCGGCCATCCGCTCGTGCTGCGAGCGGGGGAGATGCAGCTCTCGCGCGGCGAGTCACCGCGCGACACCGCGCTAGTGCTCTCGCGGCAGGTGGCCGCGATCGGCGTGCGCACCGGGCCGGACGCCGTGCTCGAGGAGCTTGCCGCGGCCTCTTCGGTCCCCGTCTTCAACATGCTGACCGCGCTTCACCACCCCTGCCAGGCGCTCGCTGACCTGCTGACCGTGCGTGAGAGCTTCGGTGAGCTGGCAGGCGTGCGTCTCGCATACGTCGGCGATGGCACCAACGTCGCCCGCTCGCTGGCGGTCCTCGGCGCGCTGGCGGGAATGGAGGTGGTCGTCGCCTCGCCTGAGGGCTACGAGCTGGAGAGCGATCTCGCCCTCCCGCCGGGCGCCGCCGGCTCGCTGCGCCTGTGCCGCGATCCCCGCGAGGCCGTCGCGGGCGCGCGGGTTCTCTACACCGACGTGTGGGTGAGCATGGGCGACGAGGACACGGCAGACGAACGCCGCGCCGCGCTCGCCCCGTACCGGATCGACGACGCGCTGCTCGACGCGGCCGGACCCGGAGCGATCGCGCTGCACTGCCTGCCGGCGCACCCGGGCGAGGAGATCTCCGCCGCGGTGCTCTACGGGCCGCGCCAGCGGATCTGGGACCAGGCCGAGAACCGCCGTCACGCCCAGAAGGCGCTGCTCGAGCGGCTGGTCGCATGAGTCGCCCCGAGCGTGGCGACCAACTCGAGCTGACGATCGACCGCTTCGCCCACGGGGGCGAGGGTGTGGCGCGCCATGGAGAGGACGGCTATGTCGTGTTCGTCTCCGGTGCGATCCCCGGCGACCGGGTGCGAGCAGAGGTTGTCAAGCGCAAGCGAAGCTACGCCCATGCCCGCGCGGTCGAGCTGCTGACACCGAGCCCGGAGCGGATCGCGCCTACGGCGCATCACCCCGGTGTCGCATGGCAGGTGCTCCCCTACGAGCGTCAATTGCAGGTCAAGCAGGAGCAGGTCGACGACGCGCTGCGACGGATCGGCAAGCTCGACGGCTACGAGCTCGAGCCGATCGTCCCGGCGCTGCAGCAGTGGCGGTATCGAAACAAGCTCGAGTACTCCTTCGGCCAGGACGACGGGGACGCTCTGGTCTGCGGCTTTCACGCCCCGGGCGGCTGGAAGCGGGTCGATCCGATCGAGGACTGCCTGCTGGCCTCAGAGCTCGGCAACCGCGCGCGCGAGGTCGCGTTGCGCTGGGCGCGCGAGCAGAACCTGCGG
The DNA here is from genome assembly GCA_036269375.1 of Solirubrobacteraceae bacterium. Taxonomy (GTDB): domain Bacteria; phylum Actinomycetota; class Thermoleophilia; order Solirubrobacterales; family Solirubrobacteraceae; genus Palsa-744. The sequence continues at coordinate 40,951 of DATASE010000063.1, read as the reverse complement.
GCATGGGATCGTCGGCGCGAGAGCCTGAGCGCGAGCGGTGCCCGGCCGCTGCTGCGCAACCTCGTCGTACGCGAAGGCAGGCGCAGCGGTCGGTTGCAGGTGCGGCTGGTCAGCTCCGACGGGGAGCTCGACGCCGCCTCGCTGGCGCACGCGCTCGTCGCCGAGCTGGGTACCGAGCGACTCAGCGGCGTTCTGTGGACGCGCTCGGCGGCGCTGGCCGAGACGACGGCGGGCGGCGAGACCGAGCTGGTCTGGGGCGAGGCCGAGCTCGCCGAGCGGCTCGCCTGCCTCGAGCGCGGCGGCGACCTGGACCTGCGGATCTCCGCGCAGGCGTTCTTTCAGACCAACACCGAGATGGCCGAGGTTCTCTACGGCGTAGCCGCCGAGTACGCGGCCCTCGCCGGCTGGGAGCGCGTCTACGATCTCTACTGCGGGATCGGCACGATTGCGCTGACACTGGCAGCGAGAGCCGGGGAGGTGTGGGGGATCGAGCTGATCGAGGCCGCCGTCGCCGATGCGATCGCGGCGGCTGCGCGCAACGAGATCACCAACGCCCGCTTCTTCGCCGGCGACGCCCGCCTGGCGCTGCCGGAGCTGCTGCAGCGCGCGGGGCGACCCGACGTCGCGATCATCGACCCGCCCCGCGCCGGCCTCTCCCAGAAGGTGGTGCGGCGCATCCTCGACGCTGCGCCCAAGCGGATCGTCTACGTCTCCTGCAACCCGACGACGCTCGCGCCAAACGCGGCGCAGATGGTGGAGGCGGGCTGGCGGCTGGTCAAGGTCCGGCCGGTCGACATGTTTCCCCAGACACCCCACATCGAGTGCGTCGCGCTGTTGGAGCGCCGCTAGGCTTCACGCGATGCGCGCCGCCACGATCCGCGACGGCCAGGTCCTGATCGAGGAGCACCCCGACCCCGTACCCGGGGCGGGGGAGGTGCTCGTGCGTGTCCGCGCGGCGGGGATCAACGGCGCCGACATGATGCAGCGGCGCGGGCTGTACCCCGCGCCGCCCGGCTCGCCGGCCGACGTCCCCGGGCTGGAGCTGGCCGGCGAGGTCGCCGCGCTCGGACCGGGAACTACGCGCTTCGGCGAAGGCGATCGGGTCATGGCGATCGTCGGCGGCGGCGGGCAGGCCGAGCTGGCCGTCGTGCACGAGCGCCAGCTGATGCCGGTGCCCGCGGCGCTCGACTGGGCGCAGGCCGGCGGCCTGCCGGAGACGTTCACCACCGCCCACGACGCGGTCTTCATGCAGGCCGGGCTGCGTCCCGGCGAGCGGCTGCTGGTGCACGGCGGCGCCGGGGGGGTGGGCACCGCGGCGGTCCAACTCGGCAGCGCCGCGGCCGCGAGCGTCACCGCCACCGTCCGCGACGAGGGCGTGCGAGCGACCGTCGCCGAGCTCGGCGCCGCGGCGATCGCGCCTGAGGGGTTTGCCGAGCACGGTCCGTTCGACGTGATCCTCGAGCTGGTCGGTGCGCCGAACCTGGCCGAGAACCTGACAGCGCTTGCAAGCGGCGGGCGCATCTGCGTGATCGGCGTCGCCGCCGGCGTGAAGGCCGAGTTGAACCTGCTCGCTCTGATGGGCAAGCGCGCACGCATCCACGGCTCGACCCTGCGCGCACGCCCGCTCGAGGAGAAGGCGCTCGCGGCGCGGGCGCTGGAGCGCGAAGTGCTGCCGCTGTTCACTGCGAGAGACGGCGCGAGCGCCGCGCTCAGCGTGCCTGTCGCAGCGACCTTCCCGCTGGAGCAGGTCGACGCCGCCTACGACCGCTTCGCAGCGGGCGGCAAGGTCGGCAAGATCGTCCTGACTGTCTGAGCGCCGCGGCGCAGGCCCGCACCGCTCGGTGCGCTCGCCGGTCGGCGGGGCGCTCGGCGTCTTGGCGCTCTCACGCTAGTAAGGCGGCTGCTCGGCCCACCAGTCGCCGAGCACCCGAAACGCCCGCCAGAAGTCGCGCTTGGCTTGCTCCTCGTCGAGCGAATCGTCGATGTTCGGCACGTACAGGCCATCCATCAGCGGGGCGAAGCGCTGCACCTCACCGAGCCGCGGCTCCAGCGGGCGCGAGAGGGGCACGTCGAGGTCGCCGAGCGCCGTCAGTGCCTCGGCGCCCATCGCGACGACGATGCGCGGCTGCACGATCGCGATCTCCTCCAGCACCCTGTGCATGCAGGCCGGATCGGCAAGCGAAGGATCGGCCAGCGGACACTTGACGAACAGCGTCCCGTACACGGCCAGCGGATCGATCGACAGGCGCTTGAGCGACTTCATCAGCGCGCTGCCGGCGCGGCCGTAGAAGGCGACTCCCTCCTCGATCTCCGACGGCAGCGGCGCGTGCTTGAGCAGCATGACGTCGGCCTGCGGGTGTCCGGAGCCGAGCACCGGCATCAGCGCTCCGCGCGGGCAGTGCGGGCAAGCCTGCAGCTCGCGCGTGAGCGCGTTCAGCTCCCGTATCGCCCGCTCCAGGTACTTCTCGCGGATCTCGTCGTCGGTCGCGGGCATTGACGCGGAGGGATTTGACGGCGGCGCTGCTTCTCCCTGCTCGTGCAGCGGCGCTTGCGCCGACGTGCGACGGCGATGTCCTGCCGAGCCCGGGCTCACGTTGCCCCGTCGCCGCGCGTAGCCCGCCGTACGCGCCGCTCGCGTGCGGCGCGCCGCGCCGCCGGCGGGCGGGCCTTGGTCTGCAGGAACTTCAGCGCCTGCACGTAGATCAGGCTGGTCGGCTTGGTCGTGATCTCGGCGTCGCGCAGGGACTGCAGGAACTCCGGCGGCCCGTCGAAGTCGCGCATGCGGATTCGCACCGAGCCGAGCCCTTGGGCGACGTGAGAGTCCGATCCGGCGCCGGCGGCGATCCGGTACTTGGCGGCGAAGCGCACCGCCTCCTCGTTGAAGGAGCCGATCGCCACGCGCGGATTGAACACCTCGATCGCGTCCACGCTGTCGAGGATCGGCAGCAGATGCTCGTAGTCGGGGACGGCGTGCAGGCGGTCGAAGTGGTGGGGGACATAGACGATGCCGCCCTGGCGCTTGATCTCCGCCACGGTCTCGGCGAGCGTCAGTCCGCGGGGGATCTTCTCCTCGATGAACAGCCCGATCACCTCCCCCTGCGAGGCGGTCTTGACCTCCTCGCCGACGATCACCTTTACGCCGCTCCCGCGTGCCTTCTCCCGCGCCTCGAGCGCCCCGGAGATCTCGTTGTGGTCGGTCACGGCTATCGCCCCCAGTCCCGCCTCGGCGGCGGCGGCGAGCAGCACCTCGACTGGGGTTTCGCAGTCGTGAGAATGATCGGTGTGCATGTGCAGGTCGACGTCGATCGAGGCGCGCCGCGCCAGCCGCCGGCGCAGCGCCGGGTCGCCGGCGGGGTCGCGCCGCCGCGCCGCCAGGCTCGCGTAAACCCGCTCGACCGCCTCGGCCGTTTGATCGCCGGCCTCCAGCCGCGCGTCAAGGCGCCCGAGCAGCGTCTCGCTATAGCGGCGGCCCAGCGCTGTCGCCGGCTGGCGCTGTTCGGGCGCGTAGAAGGTGCCGACGTTCAGGGCGCGCGAGTAGCGCAGCGCTGCGCTGGATGCGCTCAGGGGCTGGGGATCGTGGACATGGACCAGGTCGAGGGGGGTGCGCCCGAGCAGCTCCTCGAGCGTGCGGGTCACGTCGACGGGTACGGTGCCCACGCGCGCCCGACGCGACTCGCGGGTGGGGATCGGAACGTCGAGGACCTCTCCGATGAAGAGCACTCGTGGCTGACCTGCGTCGGAGCCCAGCAGTAGCGACTCCAACCCGGTTGAGCCTGGTGACCTGGCTTCGCGCAACTCGCGGCGAGAGTCCCGCACCGCCTCCGGCGAGCGCGACGGCGCCAGGATCAGCACGCCGTGTCCGCGGCGGGATTGTTCGGCCGCGAGCTCGGCGACTGCTTCGTTGACCGGGTTTGCCCGCGACTCCCATGGGTAGGGGGTCACATGGGCGATCGCGAAGCGCTGCGTGGCCACGTCTGCAGGATAGGCGTCCCGGCCCTTCCGTCGAGTCATTGCTCGACTGGCGCTCCGCGCGCTCGCCTTCGATCGGCGGCTGACGGTCGGACCTCTCCACGGTCCGGCTGCGACTGCCATTTCCCCGAACGCAGGAAGGAGACAAGTGAGACGGACAATCACAACCACCCTCGCAACACTTGCGTTGTCGCTCGGATTCGCGACCGCCGCGCAGGCGCACTTCCCGATTCTGTTCGTGCACGGCTGGAAAGGTTCCAGCTCCAACTGGACGACCATGATCGAACGGTTCGAAAAAGACGGATGGACCAAAGCCGAACTGAACAACTGGACGTACAACACGGCTCAATCCAACGTGACGACTGCCAAAGAAGAGGCCACCAAGGTCAACGAAATCCTGAGCAAAACAGGGGCGGCCAAGGTCAATCTGGTGACGCACTCGATGGGCGGTCTGTCGACGCGCTACTACGTCAAGAACCTGGGCGGCGAAAGCAAGGTCGAAGACTGGGTCTCGCTGGGCGGTCCCAATCACGGCACCGAAGCGGCGAACCTGTGCTTCGAAACGTCCTGCACCGAGATGCGGATCGGCTCGAAATTCCTCACCGAACTGAATGCCGGCGACGAAACTCCCGGCGCGGTGCATTACGGCACATGGTGGTCGCCTTGCGACGAATTCATCAAACCCGTCGAAAGCGTGATCCTCACGGGCGCGACCAACACCAAAACCGAATGCATCTCGCATTTGGCGCTGCTCACCAACGAAAAAGTGTACGTCGGCGTGCGCGAATTCGTGAAGTAAGCGCAACGACGCCGTGCGTCCAAGTGGGCGCACGGCGTCGTTCGTTCGCTCGCCTGTTCGGCTAGGTCTTGGCGCGGGCGCCAGACGCGCGGGCGCCTGACGCGCGGGCGCCTGACGTGCGGGCGCCTGACGTGCGGGCGCCAGACGTGCGGGCACTGGACGCCCTTGCGCCAGCCGCGCGAGCCGGCAAGCGCTTGGGCGCAGCGCGACCCTTGGGGGGGCGCGTCGCCGACTTGCGCGCGTGCTTGGCGATGAACTTCTCGGTCTCCTCGCGCGCGAGGTTGTCGGGCCGCTGGTTGTGCGGGCTCTTCATCAGGTATGAGGAAGGGCCGTCGAGCTGGCCGCCTACGCCGTTGTTGAGCGCGAGCTTGCAGCAGCGCACCGCGTCGATCACGATCCCCGCGGAGTTGGGCGAGTCCCACACCTCGAGCTTCATCTCGACGTTGAGCGGCACGTCGCCGAACGCTTGGCCCTCGACGCGGATGTGCGCCCACTTGCGGTCGGTCAGCCAGGGGACGTAGTCCGACGGGCCGATGTAGACGTCCTGCGCGGGCAGCTTCTCGTCCATGATCGAGGTGACGGCGTTGGTCTTTGAGATCTTCTTGGACTCCAGGCGCTCGCGCTCGAGCATGTTGTAGAAGTCCATGTTGCCGCCGACGTTCAGCTGGGAGGTGCGCAGCATCTTCACGCCGCGGTCGGCGAACAGCCGCGCCAGCGTGCGGTGCACGATCGTCGCGCCGACCTGCGACTTGATGTCGTCGCCGACGATCGGCAGTTTCGCCTTGGTGAAGCGCTTGTTCCAGTAGTCCTCGCGGGCGATGAAGACGGGGATGCAGTTGACAAACCCGCAGCCGGCCTCGAGCACCTGCTCGACATACCACTTGGTGGCGTCCTCGGATCCCACGGGAAGGTAGGAGACGACCACGTCGGTGTGGGTCTCCTTGAGGATCGAGACGATGTCGGCGGTCTCGCCGGGAGCCTTGCGGATCTTCTCCTTCAGGTACTTGCCAAGACCGTCGTGGGTCATCCCGCGATACACGGGCACACCGAGCTTCTTTGGCACCGTCCGCTGGCCCGTGGCGAACTTGATCGTGTTGTTCTGCCCGGCCCAGATCGCCTGGCCGAGGTCCTTGCCGACCTTGGTCGCGTCGATGTCGAAGGCGGCGGTGAACTCGATGTCGCGCACGTGATAGCCGCCGAGGTCGACGTGCATCAGCCCGGGCACGAGCTCGTCCGGGTTGGCGTCGCGGTAGTAGTGGACGCCTTGCACGAATGCCGAGGCGCAGTTGCCGACGCCGACGATGGCGACGCGGACCTTGTCCTGCTGATAGCGCGCCGTGCCGTTGGAGGCGGCGCCGTTTCTCTGCTGAGTGTTTGGCATCGCGGCAGCCTAGCGGGACAGCTCGCGTCGCACGTGCCAGATGCGCTGCGCGACCGTGACGACGCTGAGCGCGGCGAGCAGGTAGACCGCCGGGGCCAGCAGCCCCGAATGGCCGAGCAACGCCCCGCTGCCAAACGGCGACGCCGAGCCGGCAAAGACGATGCCGATCGAGAGGATCACGACGCGCACCGGGCGGGTGGCGATGCCGACCTTGCATTCCACGCCGAGCGCCTCGGCGCGCGCGCGGGTGTAGGAGACCATCAGCGAGGCGAGCACCGCGACGACGACCGCTGCCGCGGCGCCGGCGCGGCCTTCGCGCGCGAAGTCGGCGGCCACCGCCGTCAGCACGATCCCCTCCTCGATGCGGTCGAGCGTCGAGTCCAGGAAGGCGCCGAACGGAGTGCCCTTGCCGGACATGCGCGAGTAGCGGCCGTCGAGCGTGTCCATCACCGAGCCGACGACGAAGGCGATGCCGCCGAGCAGGTACAGCCGCTGCCAGACCAGCGCCGCCGCCACGACGTTCAGCGCCAAGCCCGTGAGCGAGATCGCGTTAGGGGTCAGGCGCGACTCGATCAGGCGGTTGCGCACCTGCTCACGGCGTTGCGCGGCGGTCAGCGGCGTGCGTGAGCCGCGCCGGGGGCGACCGGCGCCGGCGCGTGCTCGCCGGCGCGTCGCAGGCTGTCTATGTGAGGGCGGGGCTGGAGCCATCCGAGGAGAGCCGTGGCAAAGCCTACCCTGCGCCCGCCGTGGCCGGCCCAAAGCGCCAGGCGGCCGGCCGCAGCTGACCCAGGCGCCTTGCCACCACCGCCGAGGCCCCAGCCGTCAGGGCGCCGAGCAGCGCGTCGAGGACGAAGTGGTTGGCCGTGGCGACGATCACGAAGGCGATCAGTAGCGGGTACAGCCGCCACAGCACCTTCCCTACCGGCGAGCGCGACAGCGAAGCAAGCGGCCAGCCGATCATCAGCGCGAAGGCAACGTGCATCGAGGGGACGGCCGCATACGGGTTGAACAGGGTGTTCATCGTCGCGCTCGCATGGCCCACGTGCACGCCGGTGAAGTCCGAGACCGAGTCGGTGAAGAAGTGCGACGGCCCTCCCCACTCGGGCAGGAAGCGCGGCGGGGCGGTGGGGAAGAGGGCGTAGCCGACCAGAGCGATCAGCAGCGCGACCGCGAACATGTTGCGCACGAAGTAGAAGGAGCGGTTCTGGCGCACATACAGGTAGACCAGCGCCGCCAGCGTGATCGAGGTCTGGGCGTTGACGTAGAGCCAGCTGAAGAAACCCATCAGCACGCGGCTGCCCGACGCCCACGCCTGCACGCTCGGCTCGACGAACACGTGCAGCGTCTGCTCCAGCGCGATCAGGTCGCGAGCGTGCTGGAAGGCCGCGGTGGCGTCGCCGCTGACCAGGCCGCGGACGAGGCTGTAGAGGCCGTAGGCCAAGCCGACGAGCACGATCTGGCGCACCAGGTCGACCCATCCGCGCGGCAGCAGCTTTGCCTGCGCCTTCCTCAGCCGAGCCCCGTCCATCTCCCAAAACCTACCCGATCGGGCGGTGTCTCTAGCCCTCGAAGCGGTACAGGCGCCAGTGGGCCGAGCGCCACGATTCCCGCAAATACGGCACTCCACGCGCGATCAGCGCGCCCTCTCGCGCTCCGGCCGAGTCGAGCTTCGCATCGGGCAACGCCACATAGCGCACTCGGTTTGACGCAAGCCACGCGCGGTAGGCGGCGGCGGTCAGCGTCGGGCGGTAGAACAGCGCCGCGTAGCGGGTGTCGAGCTGGCGCTCCCAGCCGCGCGCGAGTCGCACGCCGTCGTGCCAGGGAAGGTAGGCAGATTCCCAGTGGGCCTTGGTCAGCGGCACCTCCACGATCGTCGGCCGTCCGAGCGTCAGGCGGCGCAGCTCGGCGAGCAGGGGGGCGTAGTAGGAGGCCTTGACCGCGGGGTCGCCGGCGATCGCGACGTAGTCTTTGATCGGCGTCGCCAGCTGCCAGTAGAGCAATGGCAAGACCAATCCGGCAAGCAGCGCGCGCGCATGGCGCCTGCGCGATGGCGGAGGGGCGGTCGCGGTGGGCGCGAACGCTGCCGGCCACAGCACGCCGACCAGCAGCGCCGGGCCCAGCAACGGCCCGAGCCGTGCTGCGTTTCCCCCCATCGGGGTGTGGATCGCGTAGGCGGCGGTCAGCGCGAGTGCGTACAGCGCGGCGCCGGCGCGCAGGCTCGCGTGCGCACGCTTGGACAGCGGGCCGCGTGGCAGCAGCAACGCGATCAGGGCCGCCGCTGCCAGCTGCGGCCAGAAGGCAGAGGCCACGAACGGCTCGTAGCCGCCGTTCGGGTAGGCGAGGCTCAGGATCAGCACGGGGGCGAGCGCCGCTGCCGTCAATGCGGTACACCAAAGCGCGCCGGCCGTGGAGCGATCGTCCGTCGCCCGCATCGCGCCCGCCGCCGCCGCGCCAGCTGCCGCCGGCCTCGCGTGCGCGCGGGGCGACTCCCGGCGGTCGCTCGTCGCGCCCGTCCACCACGCACCCGCCGCGCCGGCAGCTCCCGCGAGCGCAAGGAACGTCCCCGCCACCGGGCTGGTCGCACCGCACGCCGCCGCGAGCGCGAGCGCGATGGCGACGTGTTCCTCGAGCAGCGCCAGCACCGCCGCGAGCGCGATCGCCGCGCCGAGGTCGAACGGCACCCGACCGGAGAGCATCCCGACCGAGACCGCGAGCGCGAACACGACCGCGCTTGCCCGCGCGGCGCCGCGCGGCAGCACGCGCTCGACGATCAGCGCGAACAGCACCGACGCGGCGAGCGCCGAGAGCGCCAGCAGCAGTCGCACGCCGAGCAGTGCGCCGAGCCCGGGCGAGAGCAGCGAATATGACGCCAGCCAGTAGCCGTGCGCGGCGTACCAGCCCGTGTCCCAGGAGCTGAAGCCCACGCGCGCGAACAGGTCGCTGCGGTAGGTCGCTGCAGCCAAGTCGCCGGCCGGCGGAGAGGCGATCAGGCAGACGAGCGCGAGCACGGCCGCCGGCGCAAGCGCCACCGTCCAGGGACGTGCAGCATGCAGGCGCAGCGGGCTCTCCTCCTTGCCCCGGCGCGCGTGCGCGATCGACGCCGACGGCGCCACCGTCAGCCCTGGTCGGAGCCGGCCGTCAGGAAGTCGGTCACCCGCTCGATCGCGTCGGGCCGATCGAGCCACCACCAGTGCCCGGCGTCGGGCAGCTCGACCAGCGTGCTGTTCGGCAGGACCTGCGCGTACTCGCCGGCGAAGCGCTCGGGGACGTAGGGGTCGCGCGTCCCCCAGACGACGAGCGAAGGCATGGTCAGCTCCCCCAGCCGCTCGCCGGCGCGCGCCAGCTCTTGCGGGGGCGAGCTGCGGTACAGGCGCAGGATCGCGCGCTGCGTCCCCTGGTCGAAATGCGCGAGCACCGAGTCGATCCACTCGTCGGGCAGCGGCCCGGGCGTGGCGTTGGACTCGCGCGTGACCAGCCTCAGCCCGCGCCGGGTGGTGGCCCCCATCGCGATCTCGCCGAGCAGCGGCGTGCGCCAAACGCGCGCGATTCGGTGCCAGCGGTAGCCGGGCAGGAGGGGCACGGCGTTTGCGATCACCAGCCGCTCGATGCGCTCCGGGTGCGCCTGCGCGAACGCGAGCCCGACGGCCCCCCAATCGTGCACGACCATCCGCACCCGCTCGATCCCCAGGTGGTCGAGAAAGCGCTCGATGAAATCGCCGTACTCCTCGATCGTGAAGCGCAGATAGCCGGGCTTGCCCGAGCGCCCGAAGCCGGGCAGGTCCGGCGCGATGCCGCCGCTGCGTTCGAGGAAAGGCAGCCACTCGTCGGAGCTGGTCGGTACGCCGTGCAGGTACAGGGCAGGTGCCGCGGCGGGGTTAGGCGACGGTGAGCAGCGCCAGAACACGGGCGCGACGCCGGCCGGCCCCGCCAGCTCGCCGTGGTGCTGCTCGATCTCGGTCATCGAATAGGTCTCTTTTCAGCGCAGCAGCAGCCGGCAGCGGCGCAGCAGCTCCTCGCGGGTGACCGGCCGCAACGCTCCCAACCTGCGAGCGAGTCGCGCATGGGAGACGGCGCGCAACTGCTCGGGCATTGCAAAGCTCGTCTCGCGCAGTCCGCCTTCGGGAGGCGAGATCGGCAGGTGCAGCGAGTTCTCGAAGTTGGTGCGTGTCAGTGGCACCGCGAGCGACAGCCCGATCGGCGAACGGTTGAGCTGGTCGACGGAGACGATCGCAAACGGTCGGCTCTTGGCCTGCTCGGAGCCGCGCGTGGGATCGGGATCGGTCCAGTAGACCTCCCCCTGCTCCGGTGGAGCGCTCACCAGTCCGGTGCGGTGGCGTCGAACGATGCGAGTCGATCCCCCTCGGCGCGATAGGCCGCGAGCAGGCGCGGGTCGCTTGCCACCCGTGTAAAGCCGGCCTCGGCGTCGGCGAGCAGCAGGTCATCGTCGGCGCGCTGTACGAGCTCGGCGACGATCTCCCCAGCCGGAAGCTTGCGCCGCGCGCTGAGAGCGTTAAGCAGGTCGCGCGTGTCGGTCGAGACGCGGATAGTCGTCGTGGCAGGCATGTAGACGAACAGTATACATGCCGTCTAGGGAGCGACGTGGGGGTCGGTCAGCGTAGGCATCCTCTGCTTCTATTCCGTCCCAGCGTGGAAAACGGGACACATGCGGCCTCGGCTCGAGCGGGATGGAAGCTCCCCGCGCGCGAGCGCGTGATCCGGATCCGCGACCGTCTGCGCGAGGTCTATGGCGTCCCGCGCATGGCCCCGCACGGCCGCCCGCTCGACGAGCTGATCCTGACCGTCCTTTCGCAGTCGACCAACGACCGCAACCGCGACGTCGCGTTCCTGCGCCTGCGCGAGCGCTTCGCCCACGCGAGCGCCCGCAAGGGAGCAGGTGGCGGCACGGCAGCGAGCCGCGGCGGCGAGTCGGCGATCGATTACGCCGCAATGCTCGACGCCGACACGTCGGAGATCGAGGAGGCGATCCGCCCGGGCGGCATCTCCAAGGTCAAGTCGGCGCGGATCCAGGCGATCCTCGCGGCGATCGCAGCCCGCGAAGCGTTCGGAACCGAGCCGCTCGACCCGCAGGACGGCCGGCGTCCAAGGGAGCCGCTGTCGCTCGAGTGGATGCGCTACGCCCCCGTGCCCCAGAGCCGCGAGTACCTGTGCTCGTTGCCCGGCGTCGGCCGCAAGACCGCGGCCTGCGTGCTGCTGTTCTCCTACGGCCTGCGCGACGTGCCGGTCGACACCCACGTCTCTCGCGTCGGGACGCGCCTGCGTCTGCTGCGCGAGGGCGCGCCGTTTGAGGAGCTGCACGACCAGATGCTCGCGCTGACGCCGCCCGGCGAGGAGCTCGAGCTGCACGTGAACCTGCTGCGCCACGGTCGGCGCACCTGCTTCGCGCGCTCCCCGGCCTGCGACGCCTGTGCGCTCGCGCGGATGTGCCCGAGCCGCGGAAAGCTCTAAGCACTCCGAGGTAGCCCTCCAGGCGGCCAGCCCCAGAGACCCGAAGGGGCTCTCATCCCCTAAACAAATAATCTGCTAATCTATGACTCAGATTTATTAAAGCCACACAAGGAGCATCGCCTCATGGGCAAGACCATAGGAATCGACCTCGGGACCACCAACTCGTGCATGGCCGTGCTCGAGGGCGGTGAGCCGACGGTCGTCGAGAACGCCGAGGGCGGCCGCACCACACCGTCGGTAGTCGCCTTCACGGCCTCCGGCGAGCGCCTGGTCGGCACCGTCGCCAAGCGCCAAGCCGTCACCAACCCGCAGAACACGATCTTCTCGATCAAGCGCTTCATGGGCCGCAAGGAGGGCGAGGTGCGCGAGGAGGAGTCGATCGTCCCCTACAAGGTCGTCGCGGGCCCCAACGGCGACGCGCGCGTGGAAGCCTCCGGCAAGCAGTACTCGCCGCCGGAGATCAGCGCGATGATCCTGCAGAAGCTGAAGTCCGACGCCGAAGCGTATCTGGGCGAAACGGTCGACTCGGCCGTCATCACCGTCCCGGCCTACTTCAACGACGACCAGCGCCAGTCGACCAAGGACGCGGGCAAGATCGCGGGCCTCGACGTCAAGCGGATCATCAACGAGCCGACCGCCGCCTCGCTGGCCTACGGCCTTGACAAGGAAAACGACCAGACGATCCTCGTCTTCGACCTCGGCGGCGGCACCTTCGACGTGTCGGTGCTCGAGATCGGCGACGGCGTCTTCGAGGTCAAGTCCACCGCGGGCGACAACCACCTCGGCGGCGACAACTTCGACAAGGCGATCGTCGACTGGCTCGTCGCCGACTTCAAGCGTGACCAGGCGATCGACCTGTCCGCAGACCCGATGGCCCTGCAGCGCCTCTACGAGGCCGCCGAGAAGGCAAAGATCGAGCTCTCCACCACCCAGGAGACCCAGATCAACCTGCCGTTCATCACGGCCGACTCCTCCGGCCCCAAGCACCTGGACACGCGCCTGACGCGCGCCAAGCTCTCCGAACTGACCAGCGTCCTGCTCGACCGCGTGGTCGCGCCGGTGCGCCAGGCGATCGACGACGCCAAGGACAAGGGCGTCAAGGAGATCGATCACATCGTGCTGGTCGGCGGCATGACGCGGATGCCGGCCGTGCAGGAGAAGGTCAAGGAGCTGACCGGCAAGGACCCGCACCGGGGTGTGAACCCCGACGAGGTCGTGGCGGTCGGAGCCGCGATCCAGGCGGGCGTCTTGGCCGGCGACGTCAAGGACGTGCTGCTGCTCGACGTCACCCCGCTGACCCTCGGCATCGAGACCAAGGGCGGCGTCATGACCAAGCTGATCGAGCGCAACACCACGATCCCGACGCGCAAGGGCGAGGTGTTCTCCACCGCCGAGGACAACCAGCCATCGGTGGAGATCCACGTGCTGCAGGGCGAGCGCGAGATGGCGCAGTACAACAAGTCGCTCGGCAAGTTCCAGCTGACCGGCATCCCGCCGGCGCCGCGCGGGATCCCGCAGATCGAAGTCGCGTTTGACATCGACGCCAACGGGATCCTCAACGTCTCCGCCAAGGACCTCGGCACAGGCAAGGAGCAGAAGATCGAGATCAAGGCGGGCTCGGGCCTCTCCGACGAGGAAGTCAAGTCGATGGTCTCCGACGCGGAGTCCCACGCCGAGGAGGACCGGCGAGCACGCGAGCTGGCCGAGGCGCGCAACAACGCCGAGAACGCCGCCTATCAGGCCGAGCGCCAGCTCGGTGAGTTGGGCGACCAGGTCGACGCCGACTCCAAGGGCCGCATCGAGCAGGCGATCAAGGACGTGCGCGAGTCGCTCGAGTCAGACGACGCGGCAGCGATCAACGCCAAGGCAGAGGCGTTGCAGACGGCCTTCCACGCGGTCTCGGAGGCGATGTACCAGGCCGCGCAGGCCCAGGCCGCCGCCCAGGGCGACGGCGCCGGCCCGGCGGGTCAGGCGAGCGCCGATGGCGACGGCGCGGCCTCCGAGGAGGACGTGGTAGACGCCGAGGTGGTCGACGAGGGCAAGTCCTGATGGAGGCGCCGCGGTCAGAGGCGCAGGAGGTCGAGGTCGAGCAGCCCGGGGACGGCGGGGTCGCCTCCTCTTCATCCCGACGGTCCATCCCCGATCAGGGGATGGACCCCGCGGGAGCCCTCTCAGAGGAGCTGGACGAGCTGGTCAGGACCGCACAGCAGCGTGACGAGTACCTGGCGCTCGCCCAGCGCACCCAGGCCGACTTCGAGAACTACCGCAAGCGCGTGGCCCGCGACGCCGCGCTGGCGCAGGAGCGGGGAGTGGCCAAGCTCGCCAAGGAGCTGCTGCCGGCGCTCGACAACCTCGACCGGGCGATCGAGGCCGCTGAGGCTGAGGACCCATTGCTGGCTGGTGTCCGTCTGGTCCGCAAGGAGATAGCCGACGCGCTGACGCGGGTCGGCGTCGACGCCTACTCGCCGCTCGGCGAGCCGTTCGACCCCACCCGTCACGAGGCGATGGCCCAGCAACCCGTCGAGGGGGCTGCGGCTGGGACCGTCGCCGAGGTGTTCCAGAACGGCTACCGCATGGGCGAGACGGTGATCCGCCCGGCGCGGGTGCTGGTCGCGGCGTAGGAGGCCAGGCACGATGGCGGCACGGCCCGACCACTACAAGACGCTTGGCGTCGAGAAGAAAGCAAGCGCGGAGGAGATCAAGAAGGCCTACCGCAAGCTTGCCCGCAAGTACCACCCGGACCGCAACCCCGACGACAAGCAGGCCGAGGAGCGCTTCAAGGAGATCTCCCAGGCCTACGACGTGCTCGGCGACCCGGAGAAGCGCAAGCAGTACGACAGCGGCTCCGGCCCGTTCGCGGCGGGCGCGGGCGGCGGCCCCGGCTTCGGCGGCTTTGGCAACTTCGATTTCGACGCCTCCTCGATGGGGGACGTCCTCTCCAACCTGTTCGGGGGCCGTGGTGGCCCCGGTGCGGGTGCCGGCCGCGGCGGCGCGCGCGGCCGCGCGCGGGCGCAGCGCGGCGGCGACCTGGAGACCGAGGTGCGGATCAACTTCGACCAATCGATCGCCGGCGCCCAGATCCCGCTGTCGGTGCCGAGCGCAGCGATGTGCTCGACCTGTCACGGCACAGGCGCCAAGCCCGGCACGACGCCGAAGGTCTGCCCGCGTTGCGAGGGCCGCGGGATCGAGACCCAGGGACAGGGCATGTTCTCGATCTCCCAGCCGTGCTCGCAGTGCGGCGGCGCGGGAACAGTGATCGAGGATCCGTGTCCGACGTGTCGCGGCTCCGGTGCGGTGCGCACGGTCAAGAAATTCCGCGTCAACATCCCCGCCGGGGTGCGCGAGGGCTCGCGCATCCGCGTGCCGGGCAAGGGCGAGGCCGGTTTGAACGGCGGTCCTGCCGGCGACCTGTACGTCGTTACCCACGTCGATCCGTCCCCCATCTTCAAGCGCAAGGCCGATCACCTGGAGGTCGAGGTGCCGCTCAGCGTCCCCGAGGCACTGCTCGGCGGCGAGGTGCGGGTGCCGACGCTGCGGGGAGCAAAGACGCTGCGGGTCAAGCCAGGCACCAAGCACGGGACGGTGCAGCGCCTGCGCGGCGAGGGCGCGCCAAAGCTTGGTGCAAAGACTCGCGGCGACATCCACTACCGCTTCACGATCGACGTGCCCGATACTCTCAGCGACGAGCAGCAGCAGGCGGTGCAGGCGCTGTCCAAGGCGCTCGACGGACGCGACCCGCGCGCCGCATTGTTCTCGGAGGCCTCCCCGTGAGCCCGAAGCGCGCCACGCCGACGGCGAGCACGGGCGCACCCAGCGGCGAGGTGGGCCGCGTGACGCGCGCGCGCGTCAGGAGCGTCGAGGTCGAGACGGACAGGGGCGTGTTCATGATCTCGGTGGCGGCCGAGCTTGCCAACGTGCACCCGCAGACGTTGCGCATGTACGAGGCGCGCGGCTTGGTCGAACCCAAGCGCTCGCCGAAGGGCACCCGCCTCTACTCGCAGGACGACGTGGAGAAGCTGCGCCGCATCCAGGAGATGACCGGCGAGCTCGGCCTGAATCTGGCCGGCGTACAGCGAGTGCTCGACCTCGAGTCGGAGGTCCAGAGCATGCACGAGCGGATCGAGGAGCTGGAGCTGGCGGCGCTGCGCGCCCAGGTCGAGCTGGCCGAGGAGCTCGAGCGCGTGCGGCGCTCCTTCCGCGCCGAGCTGGTGCCGGTCAGTCGCGCCGGCACAGAGCTCGTGCGCGCTGCGGATGCCCGTCGGCTCTTCCGGGTACCCCGTGAGCGCAACGTCCGCGAGCGAACCGGATGAGGGGACGGGATCGGATGAGCGACTCGAGATCCTCGGAGGACCGGAGATGACCCCACCCAACGGACAGACACCCGCCGCAGGCCCGACCGCCCAGAGTGGGTGGGACTCGAATGAGGAGCAGAAGCCCCTCGAGCGCTTTGGGCGCGACCTGACAGAGCTTGCCGAGCAGGGCAAGCTCGACCCGGTGATCGGCCGCGACGAGGAGATCCGCCGCGTGATCCAGGTGCTCAGCCGCCGCACCAAGAACAACCCGGTGCTGATCGGCGAGCCCGGGGTCGGTAAGACAGCGATCGTCGAGGGCCTCGCACAGCGGATCATCGACGGCGACGTGCCCGAGTCCCTTCGCGAACGGCGCGTCGTCGCGCTTGACATGGGCGCGCTGATCGCAGGCGCGGTCTACCGTGGCGAGTTCGAGGAGCGCCTGAAGGGCGTGCTCGCCGAAGTCTCGCAGGCGCATGGCACGGTCATCCTGTTCCTGGACGAGCTGCACACGATCGTGGGCGCGGGCGCCGCCCAGGGCGCCGTCGACGCGGCCAACCTGCTCAAGCCGATGCTCGCGCGCGGCGAGCTGCGCTGTGTCGGGGCGACGACCCTGGACGAGTACCGCAAGCACATCGAGAAGGACGCGGCCCTGGAGCGTCGCTTCCAGCCGGTGATGGTGGGCGAGCCGAGCGTGCAGGACACGATCGCGATCCTGCGCGGCCTGAAGGAGCGCTACGAGGTCCACCACAAAGTCACGATCCAGGACAGCGCCCTGATCGCGGCCGCGACGCTCTCGCACCGCTACATCGCCGACCGCTTCCTGCCCGACAAGGCAATCGACCTGATCGACGAGGCGTCCTCGCGCCTGCGGATCGAGATCGACTCGGTGCCGGCGGAGATCGACGAGGTCGACCGGCGCGTGATGCAGCTGGAGATCGAGCTGACCTCGCTGCGCAAAGAGAAGGACGAGCCCTCCAAGGAGCGCCGCGAGGCGATCGAGGCCGAGCTGCAGCAGCTGCGGGTCAGCGCCGAGGAGATGCGCAAGCAGTGGGAAGCGGAGAAGCAGGCGATCCAGGGCGTCAGCGAAACGCGCGAGCGCCTGGACGCCGCGCGAACCGGCCTGGAGCGGGCACAGCGCGAAGGCGACCTGGAGACCGCGGCCCGCCTGCAGTACGGCGAGATCCCCGAGCTCGAACGCGCGTTGACGGAGACCGAAGCGGCCGAGCGCGCGCGCGGCGACGGGCAGGCCGCGATCTTCTTCAAGGAGGTGGTCGACGCCGAGGACGTCGCCGAGGTCGTCGCCCGCTGGACCGGCATCCCGGTGTCACGGCTGCTGGAGGGCGAGGTCGAGAAGCTGATCCACATGGAGGAGCGCCTGCACGAACGCGTCGTCGGCCAGGACGAGGCAGTCGAGGCGGTCGCCACGGCGTTGCGCCGCTCGCGCGCGGGCCTGCAGGACCCCAACCGCCCGATCGGCACGTTCCTGTTCCTAGGCCCGACGGGTGTCGGCAAGACCGAGCTGGCGCGTGCGCTTGCCGAGTTCATGTTCGACTCCCAGGACGCGATGGTGCGGATCGACATGTCGGAGTACATGGAGAAGCACTCGGTCAGCCGTCTGGTGGGCGCCCCGCCCGGCTACGTCGGCTACGAAGAGGGCGGCCAGCTGACCGAGGCTGTGCGCCGTCGCCCGTACTCGGTCGTGCTGCTGGACGAGATCGAGAAGGCCCACCCGGACGTGTTCAACACGCTCTTGCAGGTGATGGACGACGGCCGGCTCACCGACGGACAGGGACGAACGGTCGACTTCAAGAACACTGTCTTGATAATGACCTCGAATATTCCGGTGTCGGCAAGCGGTGACGACCTACGGGCGGAATTGACCACTCACTTCAAGCCAGAGTTCATCAACCGCCTGGACGACATCGTGCGGTTTGCCCCTCTGTCAAGGGAGCAGATATCGGAGATCGTCGACCTGCAGCTGCGCCAGGTGATCGCGCGGGTAGCGGAGCGCGATGTGACGCTAGAGGTAACGCCCGAGGCCCGCACGCTGCTCGGCAATATGGGTTACGACCCGACATACGGAGCGCGCCCGCTGCGGCGAGTTATTCAGAAGCAGCTGGTGGACAAGCTCGCGCTGGCGCTGTTGGAGGGCGGGTTCCGAGCAGGCGACACGGTGATCGCCGACGCGAGCGACGGCCAGGTCTCGCTCCGGCTTTCATCGCTGCCAGAGACGGCGCCCGCGACCGCCTGAAGCATACCCCCGACCGGGTACGCTTCAGCGATCCATGCGTGTCCTCAGGATGCCGCGTAGTTCCTGAAGCTGGTCTTCCGTTCGACGGCTACGGAACGACGATCGAGAATTCCTCGGTTGAGTTCATTGAGCCATTCTGGTTAAAGCCGCGGACCTGGACACCATTCTTACCGCCCGAAGAGCACCCTCCCGGGTTGGCAGCGAACGTGACGTCGTCGAAGTGACTGGTCACGATCGGAGTAATCGTGCTCAATTCGATCGACGGTTCGAGGAACACGCACGTGATTTCCAAGAACGTAGTCGCGGAGACTACGCCCCGCGACCCTGTCTGGATTGTTGCCGGAGCCCCAGGTATATTTGCCTAGAGGCGCCCGCAGCTCAGCGCTTTGTGGTGCGCCTCGAAGGGCATGGACAGGCGGGGCTCCCGCGGACGTGTCGGCAGACTGCTGCGTCCGCAGGAGCCGGTGCTGATCTGACGAATGGGTTACGGCGCGGCGCAAACCGCGTACACGCGGAATTTGTCAGCCTGTGTGGATTCGTTGTACCAGCCGGCGTACCAGCCGGTCGGTGTTGCGCCCTGTGCTTCCGGATAGGGCGCCGGGCGACCGCCCGGATCGAAATAGTAGACGCCAACGGAGTTTCCTTCAGCTAGTTCTACACCTCCGCCCGTCGCTCGCTCGCCCGCATTACAGTTGGCTTGGGCCGAGCCGTCGGCGCCTTTTTCGGTGGTGGCTTCCACGTAGCGGACGACTACGTTTGTCGCGCCATTGGCACCTTTTGTTCCTTCTTTCCCTTCCTTGCCTTCCTTACCTTCTTTCCCTTCCTTGCCAGTGGGTCCTTCTTTGCCCAGCTGGCCCGCTGGACCAGTTTTTCCTCGCAGAGCTCCGATGACTTTCGGGCTGATCTGTTTGGTCGAAGTGATGAGATAGTGATGCGCGGCCATCGCGCCGCCCGTCATCGAGAAGACGAGCGCCAGTGTGGCGGCGACGTTTGCATAGGTGAGTTTGGGTTTGATCATGCGCCGGACACTAGGTGTACGGGCGGACAACCGCAATACGCCATTTGCCTAGCTGGGCGCCGACGTCTCCGCCTGCTTGGTAGGAGCAGACAGCTCAGGCGATAGCGTCCAGCCGCCCGACGATCTCGTGCGCGTAGCGCGTGAAATGCGCGGGGTCAAAGATCGCATCCAGATCCAGCCCCGCGGTGCGCTCGTCGGCTGCGAGCAGGTCGCGCAGCGGCGTGCCCTCGTCCCACGCGCGCTGCGCGAGCTCCTGGGCGATCCGGTAGGCGTCGTCGCGTGACATGCCGCCTCGCCCACACGCCGTGTCGCCCTCCACCAGCGCCAGCAGCACCCGCTGCGAGTACAGCGCGCCGCGGGTGGACTCGAGGTTTGCGAGCATCCGCGCCTCGTCCACCACCAGCCCCTGCACGAGCGCGGTGGCCGAGCGCTGCATGTGGTAGATCAGGATCGTCGAGTCGGGGAGGATCACGCGCTCGACTGAGGAGTGGGAGATGTCGCGCTCGTGCCACAGCGCGACGTTCTCCAGTGCCGCCTGCGCGTTGCCGCGCAGCACCCGCGCGAGGCCTGTGATCTGCTCGCTCTTGATCGGGTTGCGCTTGTGCGGCATCGCCGAGCTGCCCTTCTGTCCGCTGCGGAACGGCTCCCGCGCCTCGCGCACCTCGGTGCGCTGCAGGTGGCGGATCTCCGTTGCCAGTCGCTCGAGCCCGGCGCCCGCGAGCGCGATTGCTGCCAGCAGCTGGGCGTGCCGGTCGCGCGCCACCACCTGGGTGGAGACGTCCTCGCGCGCCAGTCCGAGCCTGTCGAGCACGCGACGCTCGAACTCGGGGCTGGTCGCAGCGTAGGTCCCGACAGCGCCCGAGATCGCCCCGACCGCTGCCTGCTCGAAGGCCGCCTGAAGGCGCTGGGCGTTGCGGTGCGCCTCGAAGGCAAAGCTGGCGAGCTTGATGCCGAAGGTGGTCGGCTCGGCCTGCACGCCGTGGGTGCGCCCGACGCACAGCGTCTGCACGTGCTCGCGGGCGCGGTTGGCGAGCGCCTGCACGAGCGCCCGGGCGCCCGGCACCACGATCTCTCCGGCCGCGCGCAGCTGCAGCGCAAGCGCCGTGTCGAGCACGTCCGAGGAGGTCAGGCCGAAGTGGATCCAGCGACCGGCCTCCCCCGCCGCGGCCGACAGCACGTCCACGAAAGCGGCAACGTCGTGGTCGGTGACGCGCTCGCGCTCGTTGACCGCCTGGACCGTGAAGGTCGCGGCGCGGACCGCGTCCAGGTCCTGCGCGGTGGGCCCCTCGCCCGCGGTACCCGTTCCCGACAGGGTGCCTGACTGCCCCCCGCCGTGGGGGGTGCCCGTGTGGGCGAGCAGCGCCGGCAGCTCCTCGCAGGCGGCGACCTCGACCCGGCGCCAGCTCTCCATCCGCGCCTCGTCGGTCCAGATGGCGCCCAGCTCGGGGCGGGTGTAGCGCGCTATCACGCTGCCATTATCGCGGGTCGCCGAGCGTTGGCGCCCGACGATCGGGTACAACGGTCGCAGTGCGCCGCCGCCCAGGGACGCCCCGGGACAGGCCAGCGCGAGATCCGCGAGAACGGAGGAGTCATGCCCACCTACATCATGCTCTCGACGCTCACCCCGGAGGGCGTGCAGACGGTAAAGAACAACCCCGAGCGGATCCGCGAGGTGAACAAGGAGGTCGAGCAGCTCGGTGCCAGCGTCAAGGCGCAATGGGCGACGCTCGGCGCCTTTGACTTCATCTCGGTGGTAGAGGCGCCGGACGAGAAGACGATGGCGCGCGTGTCGCTGGAGCTCGGCTCGCGCGGCACGGGCCGCTACGAGACGCTTGCCGCTATCGGCATAGACGAGTTCATCGCGTCTATGTGAAGATCCTCGTCGTCGGATCGGGCGGGCGCGAGCACGCGCTCGTGCGTGCGCTCGCGCGCTCGCCGCAGCGGCCGGAGTTGCTGTGCGCGCCCGGCAACGCCGGGATAGCGAAGGACGCCCGTACGGTCGATGTGCCCGTCGACGACGTCATGCGTCTTGTGAGGGTCGCCGAGCAGGAGGCGGTCGACCTGGTGGTCGTCGGGCCGGAGGCGCCGCTCGTCGGCGGCCTGGTGGATGCGTGCACGAGCAGCGGGATAGCGGCGTTTGGGCCCACCGCCCGGGCCGCCAAGCTTGAGGGATCGAAGGCCTTCGCCAAGCAGGCGATGCTCGAGGCGGGAGTGCCCACGGCCGGGTTCGAGCTCGTTGGAGAGGTGGAGGAGGGTATGGCGGCGATCGCGCGGTTCCCCGTGGTGCTGAAGGCCGACGGGCTCGCCGGCGGCAAGGGCGTGGTCATCGCCGAGGACGAGCAGAGCGCTCGGAGCGCCCTCGAAGAGCTCTTGGTGGATCGCCGCTTCGGCACCCGAATGGTGCTGGTGGAGGAGTACCTGGAGGGCCAGGAGCTCTCTCTGCTCGCGTTGTGCGACGGCGTGCGAGCGTTGCCGATGGCACCGGCCCGAGACTTCAAGCGCATCTTCGACGGCGATGCCGGCCCCAACACCGGCGGTATGGGTTCTTACTCGCCTGTCGCCGGAGTCGACGCCGCCGCCACCGCCGAGATGGTCGAGCGCGTGCACCAGCCGATAGTCGATCTGATGAGAGGGCGTGGCACCCCATTTCGGGGCGTCCTGTATGCAGGCTTGATGCTCACGCCCGACGGTCCGAAGGTGCTCGAGTTCAACACTCGTTTCGGCGATCCGGAGACGCAGGCAGTGCTCCCCCGCCTGCGCAGCGATCTGGCCGGGCTGTTGCAGTCGGCGTCTGAGGACGGTGGCCTCGAGGGCAAGGCGCTGCAATGGTCGCAGGACTGGGCCGTCACGCTCGTCCTTGCGAGCGCCGGCTATCCGGCCGGCACGTTCAGCGGCAATGAGATCCGCGGGCTGGATGACGTGCCGCCCGAGGTCGAGGTTACGCATGCGGGCACGGCCGCGCGCGAGGACGGGGCGATCGTCACGGCGGGGGGACGGGTCCTCAACGTCACCGCGCTCGGTCCCAGCGCGCAGATCGCCCGTGCCGCCGCGTATGCTGCCGCGAACAGGATCTCCTTCGACGGGATGCAGTTGCGCAGCGACGTCGCGGCGCACGCCGAAACCCCCTCGCTTCCGATCGCTCCATGACCGACGACGCCCCCACACCGATCCGCTCCGGCCTGGCCACCCCATCCGGGGCGACCGAGGCCGAGGTGCAGGCGCAACTGCAGGAGTTCGACGTCAGCGAGCCGATCGTCGGCATCGTGATGGGCTCGGAAAGCGACATGGAGGCGATGGAGAAGGCCGCCACCGTGCTGCGCGACCGCGGCATCCCGCACGAGGTAAAGGTGATGTCCGCACACCGCGAACCGGACACGGTAGCCGAGTACGCAAAGTCCGCCCGCTCGCGCGGCCTGCGCGTCGTAATCGCCGGCGCCGGCATCTCCGCCGCGCTGCCCGGCGCCGTGGCCGCCCACACCGACCTGCCGGTGATCGGCGTGCCGTTGTCCGGCCGGCTGACCGCCGCGGGCGGCCTGGACGCGATCCTCTCGATCGTGCAGATGCCGCCGGGAGTGCCGGTCGCGTGCGTGGGCCTTGACAACGCGCGCAACGCCGCGATCCTCGCCGCACAGATCATCGCCGCATAAGCCGCAGGGCGAACGTGCGCTCGTCCGTCTACAGGAGCTTGGCGCAGCGGCCCGCTCGGTCGGCGACCAGAGCAGACAGCGTGGCAGGCAGCTCTCGCCCGAGCGCGACGACCTCAGGCGATTTGGTGGCGTCGGCGAAGGCGTCGGGAGCGCGCTTGGTCCGCATGGGAGGTGACCTGCACCGGCATCGACAGCGACAGGGACGTCGGGTCGCCTCCACGACGGTACTCCTCGTCGTAGTCGAAGCGCAGCCTCCCGTCGCTGGATCGTGTGAGCACTCCGGCGACCGTGTCCCCCATCAGCACATGCAGCGAGTCGCTCATTGGTCGCGGTTGCGATAGTCGGCGAGCAGCCTGTCCAAGTCGATCGTCGAGCTGGCGGTTGGCGCCGGGGCGTTGTCGGCCGGATCGGTCTCCAGGCGCAAGCCCAGGTCGAGGGCGTCGAGCAGGCGCAGAGCAAGTCCCAGCTCGACGGTCCTCTTGCCGCGCTCGAACTGGCTCACCCATTGCCGCGAGACACGCATGCGAGCGGCCAGCTGCTCCTGCGTCATGCCCAGGCTGTGGCGGCGCCCGCGGACGGTGGCGGTGAGGTCGTGGATCGAGTCGATTGCGATGAGCATGTCAGCGTACGATTACATAAGCCTGATGTCAGCGTACGTACCCATAGCATGGATGTAGGCGTACGACGACAGAGGTCCTATGTCGCCGCTCGATGACGTCTCTCGCGCGGCTCGAACCGCCCGACCCGATTGCTAGCATCGCGCCCGTGAGCGCCCTCGCCGACCTCCCTCTCCTGGCCAGCGGGAAGGTGCGCGAGCTGTACGACCTCGCCGACCGGCTGCTGATGGTCGCCAGCGACCGCATCTCCACCTACGACGTCGTGCACCCGACGCCGATCCCCGACAAGGGCAAGGTACTGACGGGCCTGTCGGTGTTCTGGTTCGAGCAGACCAAAGGCATCGTCGCCAACCATCTGCTCTCCGCCACCGAGGGCGTGCCGGCCGAGGCGCGCGGGCGCGCGCTGGTCGTGCGCAAGCTCAAGATGCTGCCGGTCGAGTGCGTCGTGCGCGGCTACATCACCGGCTCGGGCTGGAAGGACTACCAGCAGACGGGCAGCGTCTCGGGGATCGAGCTGCCGGCGGGGCTGCGCGAGTCAGAGCAGCTGCCGCAGCCGATCTTCACCCCCTCGACCAAGGCCGAGGTCGGCCACGACGAGGCGATCGACTTCGAGCGCGCCGCCGAGCTGGTCGGCGACCGAGCCTTGATGGAACAGGTGCGCGACGTCTCGGTCGCGCTGTACTCGTTCGCCGCTGAGCACGCCCGCGCGCGTGGCGTGATCCTCGCCGACACCAAGTTCGAGCTCGGCCTGGACGAGGACGGGGACCTGGTGCTCGGCGACGAGGTCCTGACCCCCGACTCCAGCCGCTACTGGCCGGTGGAGGGCTACGAGGTCGGCAGGGGCCAGCCGAGCTTTGACAAGCAGTACGTGCGCGATTGGGCGTCGGCCAGTGGCTGGGACAAGAAGCCGCCGGCGCCTGCGATCCCCGAGGAGGTCGTCGCCGGGACGCGTGCGCGCTACGTCGAGGCCTATGAGCTGATCACGGGCGAGCCGTTTGCCGCCTGGCTGGACCGCACCGCGTGAGGGCGCGGGTGCTGATCCGCCCAAAGGCGGGCATCCTCGACCCGCAGGGCGAGGCGGTAATGCGGGCGCTGCCCGCGCTCGGCTTCGCGGGGGTGGAGAACGTGCATGTCGGACGGATGGTGGAGCTGGACGTCCCCGACGCGGCGCAGCTGCAGCCGATGTGCGAGAAGCTGCTCGCCAACCCGCTGGTCGAGGACTACGAGATCGTCCTCGCCGGTGACTGACCCGGTCCGCGAACGGAGCGCGCGGCGCGGCGTGGAGTGCGGATGAAGTTCGGCGTCCTGCGCTTCCCCGGCAGCTGCGACGAGGTCGATGCGCTGCATGCCGCTCGTCGTGTCGGCGACGCCGAGCTGTTGTGGCACGGGGAGCGCGATCTGGGAGGCGTCGATGCGATCGTCGTGCCGGGCGGCTTTTCCTACGGCGACTATCTGCGGGCCGGCGCGATCGCCCGCTTCTCGCCGGTCATGGAGTCGGTGATCGCGTTCGCGCGGGACGGCGGTCTGGTGCTCGGGATCTGCAACGGCTTTCAGGTGCTGTGCGAGGCGCATCTGCTGCCGGGCGCCTTGCTGCCGAACACGAGCCTGCGCTTCACCTTCCGCCAGGTGGACCTGGCGGTCGTGGAGAAGGACACGGCTTTCACCAGCGCTTGCGAAGGCGAGCCGTTGAGCATCCCCGCCAAGCACTCCTGGGGCCGCTACCACGCCGACGAGCCGACGCTTGCCGCGATGAGCGAGCACGGCCAGGTCGTGCTGCGGTATGCGCCCGGCCACAACTTCAACGGCTCGACCGACGACATCGCCGGCGTCCGCAACGAGCGGGGCAACGTGTTCGGCCTGATGCCGCACCCCGAGCACGCCGTGGACGAGCTGACCGGCTCGACCGACGGGCTGTGCATCTTCGCCTCGATGCGCCTGGCCGCCGAAGGCACCCATTCGGGCACGAGCGCCCGTGCCTGAGGCCGCGACTCTGCCCACCGTCGAGGACGCCCTGGCGCTCGGGCTCACGCGGGCCGAGTACGAACTGATCTGCGAGAAGCAGGGCGGCCCGCCGAACCAGGTCGAGCTGGCGATGTACTCGCTGCTGTGGAGCGAGCACTGCGCTTACAAGCACTCCAAGAAGCTGCTGCGCACGCTGCCCACGGAAGGACCGAGCGTGGTCATGGGTCCCGGCGAGAACGCCGGCGCGGTCGACGTCGGCGACGGGCTCGTGTGCGCGTTCAAGGTCGAGTCCCACAACCATCCGAGCGCGGTGGAGCCGTTCCAGGGTGCGGCCACCGGTGTGGGGGGCATCCTCAGGGACATCTTCGCGATCGGGGCGCGGCCGATCGCGGTGCTCGACTCGCTCAGGTTCGGCGAGCCGTTGCCAGCCGACGGGAGTGTGCCCTCGCCCGGCGACGCGGGCACGCGCTCGCGCTACCTGCTCGACCGAGCCGTCGCCGGGATCGCCCACTACGGCAACTCGATCGGCGTGCCGACGATCGGCGGCGAGGTCTACTTCGAGGCGCCGTACGAGCAGAACTGCCTGGTCAACGCGATGGCGCTGGGGATCGCCAAGCGCGAGCAGCTCGTGACCAGCGCAGCCGTCGGCGTCGGCAACGTCGTGCTCCTGTTCGGCGCCTCCACCGGGCGGGACGGGATCGGCGGTGCCTCGGTGCTTGCCTCGGCCGAGTTGGGCGAGGACGAGGACAAGCGCCCGACCGTCCAGGTCGGCGACCCCTTCGAGGAGAAGAAGCTGATGGAGTGCTCCTTGGAGCTGCTGGAGTGCGGCCTGCTCGTCTCCTTGCAGGATCTGGGCGCCGCCGGCCTGACCTCCTCGGCGGCGGAGATGGCCTCCAAGGGCGAGGTCGGGATCGACGTCCATGTCGAGAAGGTGCCGTTGCGCGAGGCGGACATGGAGCCGTTCGAGGTCATGGTCAGCGAGTCCCAGGAGCGGATGCTGTGCGTGGTGGTGCCCGCCAACGTGGACGCGGTTCTGGAGCTGTGCGAGAAGTGGGAGGTCGGCGGCGCGGCGATCGGGACCGTCACCGACACCGGCCGGATGCGCGTGTTCGCCGGGGAGCGGCTGGTGGGCGACATGCCCGTGCGGGCGCTGGTGGACGACTGTCCGCTCTACGACCTGGAGCCGGTGAAGCCACCCAGCACGCCATACCGGCCGCCGCAGGCGGCCCCATCTCAACAGAAGGGCGCGCGGGAGATCCTGCTTGCCCTGCTTGCGAGCCCGAACATCGCCTCGCGCCGCCCGCTGTTCGAGCAGTACGACGCGGTCGTCCAGTCGCGCACGGTGCGACGCCCCGAGCGGGCAGACGCCGCGGTGCTCGCGATCCGCCCGCTCGACGGCTCCGAGCAAGGACCGATTCCCGGCATCGCCGTCTCGATCGACTGCAACGGCCGCCGCGTCGCCGCCGACCCCTATTGGGGTACGGTCGCGGCGGCGCTCGAGTGCGCGTCGAACCTCGCTTGCGTCGGCGCGCAGCCGCTCGGGACGACCAACAACCTCAACTTCGGCAACCCCGAGAAGCCACACGTCGCGTGGCAGCTGACCGAGGCGGTGCGCGGTCTGGGCGACGCCTGCCGGGCGCTCGCGGCGCCGATCGTTGGCGGCAACGTCTCCCTCTATAACGAGGGGGCCGCGGGCGGCCCGATCTACCCGACGCCGGTCGTCGGCATGGTCGGCAAGCTGCCCGACGTGCGCCGCGCGGGCCACAGCGGCTTCGCGCGTGGGGGTGACGCAATCGCGCTGGTCGGTCCGTTCGTCCCGTCCCTGAAAGCGAGCGAGCTTGCCAAGCTGCAGGGAGAGGATCTGCCCGACGGCCTGCCGGCGATTGACGTCGAGGCGGTCTTGGCCGCGCAGGCTGCCGTACGCGAGGGCGTGCGCAATGGTGCGCTGACGAGCGCGCACGACATAGCCGAGGGGGGCCTTGCCGTTGCGCTGGCGGAGTGCTGCCTGGTTGGCGGTCTTGGGGCGCAACTGAACCTCTCAGGCGAAATCGAGCGCTTGTTCGGCGAGTGCTCAGGCGGGTTTGTCGTGAGTGGCCAGGAGAGGGAGTTGCTCACGCTTTCCCAACACACGAGCGTTGAGCCGATCGGCGCGGTCCAGGGCGAGTCGCTGATTCTTGGCGAGATCGACGTCTCCCTGTCGGAGCTGCGCGAGGCCCATGGCGCGCTCGCCGGGCTGTTCGCGTGACTGCTAGCGTGGAGCAAACGATGGCCTGCGCCCATCGCCCCGAGGGCCGCGACGGACCGCGCGACGAGTGCGGCGTGTTCGGCATATACGCGCCCGGCCACGAGGTCTCGCGCCTGTCGTACTTCGCCCTGTACGCGCTGCAGCACCGCGGCCAGGAGTCGGCGGGCATAGCCGCAGCCGACGTGGGCGGCAACATCATCACCCGCCGCGAGCTGGGCCTGGTCAACCAGGTGTTCAAGGAGACCGACCTGCGCACGCTCGCGGGAGAGCTTGCGATCGGCCACGTGCGCTACTCGACCACTGGCTCCAACGCCTGGGAGAACTCCCAGCCCGTGCACCGCTCCGAGGGCACCAACGGCTCGAGCAGGGAGCTGGCGCTCGCGCACAACGGGAACCTGATCAATGCCGTGGCGCTGCACTCGGAGCTCTCCGAGCGCGGCGTCTCGTTCAGCTCGACCTCGGACTCGGAGATCGTCGCCGCGCTGATCGCCACGCACCCGGCGGAGCGGATCGAGGACGCGATCGCCGAGATCCTGCCGCGGCTGCAGGGCGCCTTCTCGATCGTCGCGATGACCCGCGACCGCGTCGTCGCCTTCCGCGACCCGCACGGCCTGCGCCCGCTGGCGCTCGGTGTGCTGCCCGGCGGCGACGGCGGCGAGCCCGAGCGCCACTGCGTCGCCTCCGAGTCATGCGCCTTTGACATCATCGGCGCGCGCTTCCTGCGCGACGTGGAGCCAGGCGAGGTGGTCACGCTCAGCGAGCAGGGGATCGAGAGCCGCCGCGTGCTCCCGGACGCGCGCAAGGCATTCTGCGTGTTCGAGTACATCTACTTCGCCCGCCCGGACTCGCGCATGAACGGCCAGGTTCTGCAGGTCGCGCGTGCGCGGATGGGCGAGATCCTTGCGCGCGAGGCGCCGGTCGAAGCGGACCTGGTGATCCCCGTCCCCGACTCCGGCAACGCCGCGGCCCGCGGCTACGCGCGCGCGAGCGGGCTGCCGCAGGACGACGGCTTCGTCAAGAACCGCTACGTCGCGCGCACCTTCATCCAGCCGGGCCAGGAGCTGCGCAAGCACGGCCTGCGCCTGAAGTTCAACCCGCTTCCCGAGGTCGTCGCCGGCAAGCGGCTGGTGGTGGTCGACGACTCGATCGTGCGCGGCAACACGACGCGCCAGATCGTGCAGATGCTGCGCGACGCGGGGGCCAGTGAGGTACACATGCGCATCTCCGCGCCGCCGATCAAGCACCCCTGCCACTACGGGATCGACATGTCCACGCGCGAGGAGATGATCGCCCACGAGCGCTCTGTGGCGGAGGTTGCCGCGGAGCTGGGGTGCGACTCGCTGGCGTACATCTCGCTCGCGGGCGTCTACGAGGCGGTCGGGGGGGAGCGGGCGAGCCACTGCGACGCTTGCTTTACGGGCGAGTACCCGGTGAAGGGCTCGGACGGCGCTCAGGGGAAGTACGCGCTCGAGCCCGCGCCGGCCTGAGCGAGCCGCTCTCCCGTGCGGCCAGGCCGCAGCTTGCCGGTCTGGTACGCCGTCGGCATGACAGACCAAGGCCAAAACACCCAAGCTGCTCAAGCGCCTGGAGCGCGTCGGGCTGATCGAGAACACCGGCGCCGGCCGCGAAACGGGCGAGCCGAACGCCTGGAGGCTGACCGCGCGGGGGCGGGAGATCGACAGCGCGCTTGGGGCTCACGCCGGATAGTCTCCGGGGCGGTGAGCGCAGAGCGGTCGCGGACAGGGATCGAGTCTCAACGGTGACGCTGCCGATCGCCGTCCTCGTCTCCGGCGGCGGCACCAACCTGCAGGCGCTGCTCGACTCGGTGCACGGACGCGAGGCCGAGGTGGTCGCCGTCGCGTCTGGATCGGATGGGGCCCGCGCGCTGGAGCGCGCGGACCGGTCTGGCGTTCCCGTGGCGGTGTTCGAGCGCATCGCCTACGAGGACCGCGAGGCCCGCGACCTGGCGATGGCCGACTGGCTCCAGGAGCGCGGCGCGCGCCTGGTCGTGCTCGCCGGCTACATGGAGCTGCTCTTACCCGCCTTCCTCGCGCGCTTCCCGGGCGCCGTCATCAACGTCCACCCCTCGCTGCTGCCCGCCTTCCCGGGGCTGCACGCGATCGAGCAGGCGCTCGCCTACGGGGTGAAGGTGTTCGGCGTCACCGTCCACTTCGTCGACGACGGCTGCGACACCGGCCCCGTGATCCTGCAGCGCGCCGTCGAGCTGCCCGACGCGCTCGAGCTGGGCGAGGTGCTGGCGGCGCTGCGGCCGCTCGAGCACACGTTGCTGCCCGAGGCGGTGCGGCTGTTCGCGCGCGGGGCGCTGCGCGCCGATCCGGAGAACCCGCGCCGGGTGCTCCTGGCGCCGCAAGGCGCGCCATGATCTACGGCCGGTGGTGCTGCACCGTGCTACACTTGGCCTGTGCCGACCACCCGCCCACGCCATACGATCACCGAGACGCCCCGCCTCCAAGAGGCGCTCAACGAGCTGCGCGCAAAGCTCGGCGAGGGGGAGCGGATCGATTTCGCCGAGTTGGTAGCGCTGGGCGCTCACGCAAAGGCACGCCGGCTCGAAGCCGAGAGTCCCAAAGCACATGCAGCTCGCAAGCGGCTCATCCGCGACGTCCTGAGCGGTAGTGGAGGAGTCGATGTGCAGGCGGCCGACGAGGTCAAGCACATCGGTCTCTGGGCCGACGTCTGAGAGCGGTGCTGCTGATAGATCACTCGGCATGGTCGCGACGCAGAAACTCTCCTGCTCGCGAGCGCATCGCAAGCGGGCTGTCCGAACGAGACTTCGCGGTCTGTCTGCCCTTCCTACTGGAGGCCGGGTATTCGGCTATCTCCGCGCGTGACATAGACGGACTGGTCGCCGATCTCGCCGAGTTGCCGCGTGTCGAGATTACGCCTGACATCGAAGAGCGGGCCCTCCAGGCCCAACGCGAGCTCGCGGCGGTCGGCCACCACCGTCTTCCCCCGGCCGACGTCACGATCGCCGCCTGTGCCCACGAAGCTGGCGCCGGGGTCCTTCACTACGACCGCAACTACGACGTCCTCGTCGAGCACACCAGCCTCGATTTCGAGAGCCAATGGGTCGCGCCACCCGGGACCCTGTAGGGGAGCCGCGCGGGATAGTCTCCGCAACGGATGAGCGCTGAGCGAGGGCCCACCGGGATAGAGCGCGCCGAGCCGGCTGGCGTGACCGTGCGCCGGGCGCTGATCTCGGTCTCTGACAAGACCGGCGTGGTCGAGCTGGCGGCCGGGCTGGCCGAGCTTGGCGTGGAGATCGTCTCCACCGGCGGCACCGCCCGCGCGCTGGCCGACGCCGGCGTGGCCGTCCGCGCGGTCGAGGACTTCACAGGCTTCCCGGAGATGATGGACGGGCGCGTCAAGACCCTGCACCCCCGCCTTTACGCCGGGCTGTTGGCGGTGCGCAGCGACGAGTCCCACCTTACCGCCGCGGCCGAGCACTCGATCGAGCCCGTCGACCTCGTCTGCGTCAACCTGTACCCGTTCGAGCAGACCCTCGCGCGCGGCGACGCCTCCGACGCGGAGATCGTCGAGAACATCGACGTCGGCGGGCCGACGATGATCCGCGCGGCCGCCAAGAACCACGCCTTCGCGGCCGTGCTCACCGACCCCGCCGACTACGCCCCGACCCTCACCGAGCTGCGCGAGTCCGGCGGCCGGCTGAGCATGGCCACGCGCGAGCGGCTGGCCGCGGTCGCCTTCGCCACCACCGCCCGCTACGACGCCGCGATCGCGCGCTGGTTCGCGCCCCGCGTCTACGACGGCGACTTCCCGCCGCGCTGGGCAAGCGCCTACGAGAAGGCGCTCGACCTGCGCTACGGCGAGAACCCGCACCAGCGCGCCGCCTACTACGCCGAGACCGGCGCTCCGACGCACCTGCTCGCCGGCGTCAACCAGCTGCACGGCAAGGAGCTGTCATTCAACAACCTGCTCGACCTCGACAGCGCGCGTGCGTTGGTCGAGGACTTCACTGACCCGGCCTGCGCGATCGTCAAGCACAACAATCCCTGCGGTTGCGCCCTGGGCAAGGACGCCGCCGACGCCTACGCGCGCGCCTTCGCCTGCGATCCGCAGAGCGCCTTCGGCGGCGTGATCGCGCTCAACCGGCCCGTCGACCTCGCCTGCGCGCGCGCGATCTCCGAGCAGTTCGTCGAGGTGCTGCTCGCGCCCGGCTTCCAGGCCGAGGCCCTGGCGCTGCTGGCCGAGAAGAAGAACGTGCGGCTGCTCGAGCTGCCCGACTGGCCCGAGCCCGTCGAGGGGATGGAGCAGAAGCCCGTGCTCGGAGGGCTGCTCGTGCAGGAACGCGACTTCGTCTCCGAGACCCCCGACCAGATGAGCGTGATGAGCGAGCGCCAGCCGGACGAGCGCGAGTGGGAGGACCTGCGCTTTGCCTGGCAGGTGTGCCGCCACGTGCGCTCAAACGCGATCGTGATCGCACGCGACGGGGCGACGATCGGCATCGGCGCCGGGCAGACGTCCCGTGTCGACGCGGTACGGATCGCGATCGAGAAGGCGCAGGCCGCGCAGGAGCAGGCGACCGGCGAGACGGGCGCGCCCGGACCCGATCGGCTGGCCGGCGCGGCGCTTGCCTCCGACGCCTTCTTCCCGTTCGCCGACGGGCCGCAGCTGGCGATCGACGCCGGCGTCACCGCGATCGTCCAGCCGGGCGGGTCGGTGCGCGACGAGGAGGTGGTGGCGGCGGCGGATGCGGGGGGGGTCGCTATGGTGGCCACAGGTGTCCGCCACTTCAGGCATTGACGCACACGCTTCCGCGCCGCAGCTCGAGCGCGAGCAGGCGATCGTCGTGGACGGGCTCAGCAAGCGCTTCGGCGAGATCGAAGCGGTGCGCGGCGTCTCCTTCGAGGTCGCGCGCGGCGAGACGTTTGGCTTCCTGGGGCCAAACGGCGCCGGCAAGTCGACCACGATCAACATGCTTTGCACGCTTGCCCGCCCGAGCGGCGGGCAGGCCCGCGTCGCGGGGCTTGACATCGTTCGCGAGCGCGACCGCGTGCGACGCAACATCGGACTGGTCTTCCAGGACACGACGCTCGACAACTACATGAGCGCGGAGCAGAACCTCAGGCTGCACGCGGAGCTTTACGCGATGCCGCGCGAGGAGATCGCGCCGCGGATGAAGACGGTGCTCGAGATGCTGCAGCTTTGGGAGCGGCGCTCCTCGCTGGTCGGGACGTTCTCGGGCGGGATGAAGCGGCGACTGGAGATCGCACGCGGGCTGCTGCACTCCCCACACGTGCTGTTCTTGGACGAGCCGACGATCGGGCTCGACCCGCAGACGCGCTCCTCGATCTGGTCCTACGTCTCCAACCTCAAGCGCGAGCAGGACATCACGATCTTCCTCACCACCCACTACATGGACGAGGCCGAGTACTGCGACCGGATCGCGATCATCGACCAGGGGCGGATCGTCGCGCTCGATACGCCTGCGGCGCTGAAGGCGAGCGTCGGCAAGGACCGGGTGCAGATCGCAACCGACGATGACCCGGCGATGATCGCGGCTTTGCGCGAGCGCTTCGGAGTCGAGGCGCAGATGGCCGAAGCGCAGGTCACCTTCGGTGTTCCCGACGGCGAGCAGTTCGTCCCGCGGCTGTTCTCGGATTGGGAGCCCACCCACCCTGCGATCCGCTCGGTTAGCGTCGCGCGGCCCTCGCTCGACGACGTGTTCATGTCCTACACCGGGACGACGATCCGCGACGCCGAGGCGAGCGGAAGCGATCACAACCGCAACATGGCGCGGATGATGAGCCGGTGAGGACCTCGCTACGCAAACGCCCTCCCCGCCGCATTGGCACACTCGTCGCGCGAACGCCGCGCCACTGCGCGCCGTCGCGGCTCAGGACTCGATTTGGTCGCCGAGCGGGACAGGCGGCTATCGTTGGTACCGGATGGCAACGACCGAGCGCCAAGCTACGTACCCGACCGTGCCGGCGCCCGGTACTCAGGGCGGGGTCGGCACGAATGGCGCCGCGAGGGGAACCCCCGCTTCCGGCGCCGGTCTCGGCGTAGCGCCGCGCCACGTTCCCGCCCGTAGCGCGCGCACCGAGCTGCGCGCGATTCGCGCCGTCTGGCGGCGCGAGTTGATTCGCTTCTCGCGCGACCGGCTGCGCATCCTCACCTCGCTGATCCAACCCTTTCTGTTCCTGTTCGTGCTCGGCACCGGGCTGTCCTCGATCGTCTCCGGCTCCACTCATGGGG
The DNA here is from genome assembly GCA_036269375.1 of Solirubrobacteraceae bacterium. Taxonomy (GTDB): domain Bacteria; phylum Actinomycetota; class Thermoleophilia; order Solirubrobacterales; family Solirubrobacteraceae; genus Palsa-744. Next base: position 7,064 of record DATASE010000063.1, on the reverse strand, counting down.
TCAGCTTTCGCACCTTCATCTATCCGGGGATCCTCTGCATGGCGGTGATGTTCACTGCAATGTTCAGCGCTGCCTCGATCGTCTGGGACCGCGAGTTTGGCTTCCTGCGCGAGATGATGGTGGCGCCGGTGGGGCGCTCCTCGATCGTGCTCGGCAAGTGCTTCGGGGGTGCGACCGTCGCCGCCTTCCAGGGGGTGATCGTGATGGCGATCGGGCCGCTGGTCGGCGTTCACTACACGCTCGGGCTGATCGCCGTCGTGTTCGGACTGCAGCTGCTGCTCGCCTTCTCGATCACCGCGTTCGGGATGATGGCCGCGGCGCGCGTGACGCAGATGCAGTCGTTCATGGCGCTGATGCAGATGGCGATCATGCCGATGTTCTTTCTCTCGGGGGCGATGTTCCCGGTTAACAAACTTCCTACCTGGCTCACTGTCCTCAACCGGATAGATCCTCTCACCTACGCGGTCGACCCGATGCGCCGCGCGGTGTTCGCGCACCTGCCGCTCGCGCCGCTCGCCCGCCACGCGCTCGCGCCGGGGGTAACGCTTTGGGGGTGGCGGGTGCCAGGGGTCGTCGAGGCGGCGATCGTCGCTCTGATCGGAGTGACGATGCTGTTCGTGGCGATCGCCGAGTTCTCGACCGTGGAGTAGGGGTTTCTTGGGATGGACGCGTCAGCAGAGCTGACGCGTCGGGCTGGCCGCCCGTTGCCGCTCACGCGCCCCGATAAAGTCGACCGAAGTCGCTAGTCCTCGACGGCCTGCATGGCAACGCCGAGCAGCGGGTCCTGGGCGTCGGCCTCGTGCGAGCGCCTGGCTGCCTCGATGCCTGTGCGCAGGCGCTGCGGGTCGCTGAGCGTCTGGCGTTCGGTGAACGGTTGCAGCAGGCCGCGCAGGAGAAGCATCGCGCCCACCCAGCGCGGTGCCCAGACACGGTCCGAGCGGCGTTCGATCCCGCGCTCGATCGCGTCGATCGCACTGCTCAGCGGAGCCGGGTTGCGCATGAAGGCCGGCATCCTGCCGGTCATCGCTTCGGCCGAGGGCTGTTTGAAGCTGGCGCGGACGAGATCGGTGTCGATGAAGCCGAAATAGGCGCAGCCGACCTTCGCGCCGCTCACCGAGGTCTCCATCCGCAGGGCGTCGGTGAGCGCCTCGACGCCCGCCTTGGCCGCGGTGTAGGGGCCCATCAGCGGGGCGTGGGCGATCGCCGACAGCGATGAGACGTTGAGCAGGTAGCCGCGTTTCTCGGTGATCTGCTCGATCAGGGCGCGGTCGGTGCGCCACACGCCGAGGAAGTTGACGGCCAGCGTGCGCTCGACCTGCTCGACCGGAGTCGTCGCGAGCGGACCGGTGAAGGCGATGCCGGCGTTGGCTATGCCGACGTCGATGCCACCGAAGCGCTCGACCGTGACGGCCACCGCGTCTTCCAACGCGGATAGGTCGGTGACGTCGGCCTCCAGCGCGATCGCCCGCTCGCCCAGCTCGCTTGCGAGCGCGTTCAGCCGCTTGGGCTCCAGGCCGACCAGCGCGACGTTTGCACCCTTGCCGTGCAGGCGCCGCGCGGTCTCGGCGCCGATGCCGCGCGCGGCGCCGGTGATGAAAACGGTACGGCCGCGTACGTCGTAGATCTCTTTGGTTGCCACGCCGGGCATTCTGGCGCATGCGGCCTGCCGGTGGCTTCTTCCCGAAAGGGGGGCGCGAGGTCGGCGCCGCCGAGCCCCACCGACCGAACGGGTCGCACACGACGACGGCACCGTCGGTTTGGGCCACCCACCGAACGGGTCGCACACGACGACCGACGCGTCGGCTTGGCCGACGCGTCTCTCTTCATACTCTCGCCATGGTCGATTTCGAGATAGCGAGCCTGCCCCCGGAGCGGCTCGACGAGCTGCAACCGATCTGGCGCACCCTGTATGAGCACCATCTGGCCCTGACCCCCTACATGCGCGAGCGCGCGCGCACACCGCAGGAGGCTTGGGCGGCGCGGCGGCGAGTCGAGGCCGAGTGGCTCGCGCAGGAGCCGCAGTCGTTCGTGCTCACGGCGGCGCGCGACCGCGAGCACGTCGGCTACGCGTTCGTGCGGGTGCGCCCGGGCGCGCAGTTCGCCACCTCCTGGCGCGCGTCCGACCCGCTCGCCGAGCTCTCGATCCTCGCGGTGCTGCCCGACGAGCGCGGCAACGGCGTCGGCTCGGCGCTGCTCGACGCGGTCGAGGCGCGGCTTGTCGAGCTCGGCGTGCAGGACATGACGATCTCGGTGGTCACGACCAACGTCGACGCGATGCGACTGTACGAACGGCGGGGAGCCGTGCCGTTCGTGACGGAGATGGTGCAGCGTGTAGGCGGTGCTTGACGGTGGCCGAGGGACCGACTGGTGTTGTGGCACCTTCATCGCGGCCGCACAAACTCGAGCATTGTCGGGTCGAGTTCTATCGCTCGCCCTGCTCGGCTCGTGCGGCTCGGTCACCGGCGACAGCATCTCCCCCCGCCGCAATCGGCCGCGGCCCCGAGCGCTTTACAGGTAGATGGTGTGATTGGCGGCGCACCTTCATCCCGACGAAGCCACCCTTCTGAATGTCTGCGAGGCGGTATCTCGGTGACGCAAAATACTTGCGGCTCCCGCTCACCTCGTCGTAGGCGAGGACGCGGATTTGCAGGTATGCGCTCTCAGTTGCCGCCAGCAACTGCTCGAGCGGCACTTCCTGCTCGCTGATCGGGTCGATACCTACCGCTGCGAGCAGGCGGGGATTCACGCCGTCCCAGCTCGTTCCCCGCAGATCGAGCCTCCTGATTCGATTTCCGCGCGGCTGCAGTCGCGTCACGCGATCTCCCCGCACCTGGATCTTGAGCGACTGCTGTGTGTTTGTGAGCGCGGCCTCGCGATATGTCACCACACCTTTGCCCAGCGCCACCACGGCGTCGAATGTAAGATCGATGACGCCACGGCGTCGACTTTGGTTGGCGATCTTTAGGCGATAAACGGGGCCAATGTCGTCGCTCAGCCGGCTGATCCCATCCGCGAACACGACGTCTGGGGTCAGCATGCGGTACTGAATCCACCAGGCGCCGGCGGATATTGATACACCGATCAGCGCCCCGGCTAGGATCCCGATCATCGGATCATGTTCGACTTTGCCGAGTAATCATGTGTGCGCCGTCGGGCGTTTCTCAAGCGCAGTGCCCTCAAGATCGGGTACAAGCAGGTACCACTCGTCATCGGCAAAGACTCGACCGCCAAATCTCTCAAAAATGTTCCATTGCAGATCGCGGGCGTGCTCCAGGGCGAAGTCGAATCGCGTCACGACGTTCTGCATGCTTGCCGGGTGATCGCGGGAGATGGTCTCGGCAAAGATCGACTCGTCGACTCCTACGAACGCGTGCTGGTCGCCGTAGCGAAGGTAGGCTCGTCCTGCGACGAAATCCTTGTTCGCACACGCGACGTAAAAGGCAAGCTCACCGCTGGTCGGAATCTCGATCGCGGCGCCGATCCTTATCCACAGGAACGGTTTTCGAGACCGAGCCATCTTCAAGAACGCCAGGACTCCGTTCTCCTCCACGACCCATCCGCTCGGATAATCAGGGACTACGGCGTCGGTGGCCGGACGATATTTGCTCCCGTAGAGACTCCCTAGCATCTCCGGGATCAGGGCATCGGCTTCGTCAAGATCCATAATGAGCCTTCCCTCCTCACTGTGCTCCGTACCGTGTCCCGTCGAACTCCAACTCTAAGGCGGGGGGTTCGATTGTGCGGGACTATACAGATAAGAGTAGTATGTGGATGGATGCTCAGGGTTCTGCGGAATGTGCGGCGGGCGCTCAAGCTGTGGCGGGCTATGCCCGCCGCCGAGCGATCTCACTACAGGGCTCGCGCCGAGCGTATTCGTGCGCTGGTTGGTGAGCTGGGCGGCGATCGAGCGGTCGGCTACGTCTTTGACTTCGAGAGTGCACCAAAGCCGGCTCCTGCCCAGGACAGGCGATCGCCTCGTCCGCGACGGGAGGTGCTCGTCGAGCTGCAGGCCGAGACGACAGAGCTCCTGCGCGCGATCTCGGCGCCGGCCTCTTCGCTCGTGGTCGACAGCGCTCCACGCAGCGCGCGCCTGGGAGCAAAGGTCGCACGGAGCGGAATACGGGTGGCGGCCCGTCGCGCCACCGGTGCTTCGCGTCGCGCGGGGATTGCAGAGCCCGACACGGAGCCTTAGCTGACGCGCCACCACCAATGGCGAACGGCGTGTGTGGTCTTCGGATGCGGGGACTGGACGTTATTCAACAGTCCAGCCGGAGTCGAGGGTTTGGTGGAGATGCTTCTGCACTCGGTGGATCGGCGGATGAGGCAGAAGCTGGTGAGAGACCGCAAAAAGACATGAGCTAGTCGATCGAGCCCGGTTCTGCGACCCAAACGCTCTCGATCCCGAGCGCCTGGCAGAGCGCGTCGAAATGGCGGTCGTAGTGCAGCACTCCCGCGCCCCGCTCAGCGGCAGCCGCCGCAATGAGGTAGTCCGCGGCCGGAATGCGGCGCTCACCACGCAAATCACGCGAGGCGCCGATAGCGGCCGCGCCGGCGCTTCGTGTGACCGGGGCCGCGGGTAGCGCCGCCAGCGTGCGGTCGAGCTCAGTGAACTTTTGCTCATCGCGAGCGCTTGCAAGGAGCTCCAGAGCGACCACGGGACAAACGGCAAGAAAGTCGGATGAGGCTGTGGCGACCCAGCGGGGACGTACGGTCAGGTCTCGCTGACGATTCCAAGCCGACGTGTCGAATACGAGTAGTCCGCCCGAGCCGTAGGGGTCAGCGGGAGGCACGAAGTTGCTCTGTGACGGCGAAGTCGTAGCCGTCGTCGTCTCCAGCGGCAATCCGCATCAAATGCTCTTGAGCGTCGCGCCTGTCCGCGCGTTCGGCGCGGATCGCCTCGGCACCACGGACAGCGAGATCTCGGACTGCACGCGATCGTGGTTCAGCGCCACCGAACTCGGCCAACGCTTCAGCCAACTCGGGATCGAGCGTGACTTGGACACGAGGCGCTACGGAGGACATGCCAGTCACTGTACCAGGCGGGTGGTACACGCTGGCTGAAATGCAGAGCCGGGGACAACGTCGGAACCCGGATGCCTTCCTGGAGGCGCTGATGGAGCCGGTGGCTCGGCTAGCTCGGCAGCGTGCTCTGACGGGGATGGATCGAGCATCGTAGGGGTACACCGCAGGATGCACGGGGTAGTGTTAGCGGAGCCATCCGCAGTTCGCCGTACCGTCCTTCTCTGTGTCTTTCGAGCATCCACGGACGAGCGACCCCGACGGGCGGGAGGTGGTGTTCGATGTTGGCTCCAGGCTGCATCTGGGGAGCGGCGTCCCTGGCTGCTCGACCACATCGACGTCATCCTGGGTGCCGTTGCTCGCCCGGACCACCGGGCCTTGGACCCCATCCCTAACCGCGAGAGGTTCTATCGCCGGCACATCGAGCCCGGTCGCTGGTTGCGAGTGGTCGTAGACTATGGTCAAGATCCCGCATGGGTCGTGACCGCCGTTGAGCAGGACAACGATCCACGGACATTGCCATGACAATCACCATCGCCGGAATCGACTTCGACTATCAGGACTACGACGAGCGTGGCGACGTGCTGTTCCTGCATGTGGGAAAGCCAACGGAGCCTCCCGCCAAGGCGTTCGAGACGCCGGAGGGGCATACAGTCGAATACGACGAGCACGGCGCCGTGGTGGGACTAGAGCTCATGGGCGTCCGGCGAGCCGTCGATAGCGGAGGTGAGCTGCAGCTCACCTGGCCGCCGGCCCAGGTCGCGGCAAGCGCTCTTTCGGCCGCTATCGCCGCGTAGGGTACCCGCTTCTGAACACCCCCGGGAACTTGGAGGCCGCAAAGACGGTTCGCTCCAACCTCCTGGGTGACGGGCATCATGTACCGACCGATGTCCGACCACAGCCTCCTCGCAGAAACAGATAGGGAGCTATACCTCGGGATACTAGAAGAGATCCACCGACGGATTGAGCAGGCACGCATCTTCATCCAGAGGGGCGCTACGCAGCCAGCGATCGAAAGCTCCGCGCTACAGCTTCGGATCGTGATCGAGCTGATCGTGATGGCCTCGCTAGTCACGAACAAGGCGAAGGTTGAAGAAATCACCACGGCTCTTGCGAAAAAGAGCGTCGACGAGGCGCGCAAGCTCGTTCGGAGCGCAAACCCCGACTACTGGCCGAAAGCCGACCGCGCTCACGATGAACCCGGCAAGATACGCCAGCTTCTCCCAGTCGAGGGCGCTCTCACAGAGGACTGCTGGCTTCGCGAATGGGGAATGCTGAGCGAGTTGCTTCACGCTCGCAACCCGTTTGCGCCACCTCTCGACGTTGAGCAGGCACATGCAAACCTGGTGCGGGTTGCAAGCGAAATCATCGCCCTCCTCACCCACCATGTTCTTAAGCTGGCCGACGGGCGCGGCCTACTGGTTGGCCAGATCAGTCCCGGAGGGAAAGTCAGCGTCGCGGAACTCGCCCCTCTGGGATCGGCGGTGCAGCGCGCCAGAAATCGAAAGGAACGCCGGGCGGTAGCGCGGTCGAAGCGCCCACGTTAGATCGCTCGCTCAAGCGCTCCGTTGGCACCTATGTCCCCCAAGACGGCCAAAGCCGTTCTTCGGGGGTCTCGGGTTCCAACGACGGCCAAGCGGTCCTCGAAAATGCGCCGTGCGGGACTCGAACCCGCCCCACCGGATTAAAAGTCCGGGGCTCTACCCGATGAGCTAACGGCGCGCGCAAAACCAGTGTGGCAGATAGCCGCTGGTGCCGTGCGATGGCGCTCAGCGCAGCCCGAGCGTATCCAGTGGCTCGCGGTTGGGCCGCTCGCCCGCAGCGACCCGCAGCAGCTCCCCGATCTTGGTCAGCTTCACGCGCGGGCGCCCGTGCGGCTCGCCCAGCTCCTGCTCGTGGCGGTCGATCTCGCTCCAGCCCTCGTAGGTGACGAGGCTGGGATGGCGCTCGCGCAGCAGCGCCTCGACCCTGGCCGGATCGGGGTCGGAAGGGGTCAGGTGCCGGCCATCTGCGATGTCCTGCAGCAGCGCGTCGACCGTCTCCTG